>JAGDXO010000022.1 GCA_023256615.1 Thermoplasmata archaeon | reverse complement strand
CGAGACCGCTCTCAAGTGCCTCAACGGACTGGTCGAACTTCTTCCACTGTGCCTCATTGACCTTCTTTGATATTTTTATGAAGTCCTGCATCGCATCTATTGGGTCCATGCCCTTCTGCTGTTTCCTCACGGCATACTTCTGAAGCATCTCCATGTTCAGGTCGAGGTAAATTAAAGTCTCTCACAATCCCTACAACATAGATTGTAAAGGAATGGAATGTTAATTGATTAGAATTCGTGAGAAATACAGATAGAATTTTCATTTTTCACTGTTTCCATGTTCTCTCTGAGTGTTACCCCTTTAAGAATCGTGGATATCGATGGTTAATCGATACCTGAATCGTGCAACAATACGATTGATGCTTACTGAGAATATCCTCTCACTGTAATTATATAATATGTCCATTTTTCGAGACTTTCGAAAAAACCATCCATTATACGATGTTTTTTCTAGAGATTTTTCGACAACTTTCGACGTTTTTAGAGAGCACTCTTAGCGCAGATTGTTCATAAAATACGATCATTCTTGTCTGTAGATTATGAATAACTAAAGGAAAATGACTAATGGGGTATGCCGAAATCGTCTGAATTCGACAGGGGTAAATGTCAGAAGCCTTGATGAATTTCCTCGCTTTACATCAAAATGGATAATTTTGATAACCCTAACAACTGAATCATTGATCGTTACGTTTGTACTTGTTTCTATTAAGTAATGAAAAATCGTTCGAAGAAACATTGAAGTTTTTTCTCACCACACGCTTCATGTATAGCTATAGATATTGATAGGAAATTCCTAAAAGGTAGTTTTTCAGGCATTGCATGAAAATAGCTGTCTATTTAATTCATGCCTGTTTATAGCAGACAATTTTTAACAGTCGTCCATCTCGAAAATCCTCTGATGTGAGACGTTGCTCTCTGAGATCTCTATGGGGTAAAATTTCCTCTATAGGACTTGATACACTATCACGGACATATTAAGATAAAGAATTGAGAATAATTTATTTGTTACGTATTATAATGATTCTTAATCACTTAACCTGTCCGTAGCATGTTAGATATGGAGCTCTCAAAAAGCATCAAATTTGTTTCAGGAACTATGGGCAAGTTGGTTGCGCAAGCATGAGAGTATTTAAAGAAAAATTATAAGGTTAGAATTCTATATAATAATTATTATTGAATTTTAACCATGCATTACCAGGATTATATTATATATTTTCTGACATAATAAGAAAATTATATTATGATTCTCAGGATCATAGTATTTAAAGAAAGGTTATATTTTCTAATAATATTATTAAAATTTTATGTATAATAATGGAAAGGATTATAACTTTCATTAATACTCTCCCCCACGGCGCTCATTAAAAATATAATCACCAGTATCGAAGTTTTAGTTTAACCCATTGGAATAAATTAGGAATCAAAAATGAACATTAATTACTTTCATTAAAAATAAGGATTTTAAGCAAATTGTGTATTATTAAATTTATAATCTCTACATCATTATTCCAGCCTACATAGGTTGCGACAATTCTTTAGGAATATTGGAATGATCTTTTGTTATATGTGATGATTTGTATTTTAATACATATGGAGATGATTTCCAAATCAAATTTGATTTTCTATTGGAGATATTTTTTAAGCTTCCTCTTTTACTAGCATTTATAGATATTCAGTGCATATTCCTGGATACCCTTTGAATGTAATTGATAACGCAATATTGTTTAATGGAACTGTAGAATTCGTAAAAAATTCAAAATTGCTATTGTCACCAATGAATACATTGTTTGAATTTATGATTATACCATTTGGATTTTCTATGTTAAAAAATATTATGAAATTGGAAAAATTGGCGTGAAAATAGTATCCTTTATAATTTTCTTTTCCTGTGAAAATTATAGGGGCGTTAGTACCATTATAACTGAAATACCCATTTAAATTTTCAGCATTTAATTTATAGTTTTCAGGAGAGGTGTAAATGAAAGTTGCATTAATGTAACCGGGAGCATAGCTTTCCTGATTTATTACTAATTTTCCTATAAATGGTTCCTGTGTGAGTATACCTGCATAATATAATCCTACCATTAAAACCGCAACGGCCAGAATTATAGTTATCACTATCATAAGGAAATTACCTATAACAGAGCTTACTCCGGGTTCTTTCACTATAGATGATTATATCCTATATTTTAATATTTTCCTAAAAGATAATAAATAAATATCCAAAGAAACTTTAAAACGATAATTATGCGGGACAGACTATTAAGAGTCCTTATTTTCACTTATAATTATGCTCAGATTTCAGAATGCCCTAATATAATCTTAAGGAAGCATACTCTTGAATATGAGATAGATCTAAAATTAAATGGATTTGATGATCTTGAAAACCATTTGAGAAATATGGAATATTCTGAGATTTATTTATTGCCTTCAGAGGAGAATGATGTAAATGAACCTCCTATTGATATTTTCAATTTTGGTATATCACTGATGACGGAGGAGAAATACTGGATCGCCCATGAATATTTCGAAAAACTTTGGAAATTTTATAACGAACCAACAAGTAAATTCTTCCATTCTGTCGTTCTTTTTTGCGTAGCGATGGTCCATCATCAGATGGGGAGAGAGTCTATTGCATACAGGATATTTGACAATGCCAGAAATGAGATGTCAAAATTCCTGGACCCATCTTTGATTAGCTTAGATTTTTGTTATCCCTTACCGCATATGTTAATTGAAAAAATTGGTACTTTTGGGAAAGATATGATCGCTCATACGGGCCTTAATTTAAAAGATCCATCTGAGTCCTTTCTCTGAATGTATAAGAAAATAGCCAATGATGACATTATTAAGAATGCGAAACTAAAAATTAAGAGTGTATACATAACTCCCTTAACTGTTGCAAGGTATCCCAATAAAGGTTCTGCTATAGCGGTTATCAGTGAACTTATAAGAAATATTACTGAAAGTACAGTCGCTCTAATTTCCGTTGGAATAAGGACATTTACTTCCTCGCTTAGAATATTTGAATAGAAACCAAAGATTACGGAATTAAGTATAAGGAAGAAAATTGCCAAGTAGTTCTCCATTATTCCCGGGATGAATATGGTGAAGAATATAGCTGAAGTGAAGAAGAGCATTGAATTGAATCTATCTTTTGCAATAAATGATAATTTTTGTGTATAAAGCGACGATATACCTCTTAAAAGAACATCAATAAAGAATATGATCCCTATAATCGCGGTACCTATACCCATTTCCTCATAATAAGGCTGCTTGAAAATTATCATCATATTGATATCAAGTATCAGGGCAATCCTTATCACTAAAAGGGAAAATACTCTTCTCTCTTTTATGAACTTCCAGTAACCTATGCCACCTGAGGCAGCTTTATTTGCTGTAACTTTTTCCTTAATTTTCAGCGTATTAACTGTTGATATGATTACTATTATTCCTGTAATTATTATTACAACCTTTAATCCAAAAAACTGACCAATAAATCCCCCAACAATAGATGCCACTGCAACTGAGAGCGATGCAAGGAAATTTACTGCACCATATATTTCTAGATATTTTAAATTGTGACTTTTAGAATAGTCATATGTGAGACTTTCCAAGGCTGAGGAATTTATTGCTACCCCGATTCCCCAAAGGATATAACTTAATGTAATCCCTAAAAATGATGTGAATATTCCAAATAATATTATTCCTATTCCAGTTGTTACAGATGAGATCATTAATGCTTTCTTCTTTCCTATTCTATCTGTAACTCTACCCAGCGGAAGACTAACTAGGACTATTGTAAGGTAAAAAATTACATCGAGGATGGTTACATAGTATAGAGAATATCCAATTCTCAGAAGATAAATTACCCAGATAGGATTTAACAGAAGAAATGAATATATGAAGGTATAAGTATAGATATTCTTTATGCTTTTCCTCAAGATTTAGCTCCTTAACTCCATTGAATAACTTTCTTTATTTCTCCCTTCTCCTTGTTTGTAAATATGCCAGTTTCCTCTGGCTTGTATATTCCAGTTATTAACCTGTCAAGAGACATCTTTCTTCCATAATTTGATATGAACTCAATCGCTTCCGCATAGTGAACTTTTGCTCCGTCTACGCTTCCTATTACTGCAATATTTTTATCTACAAGGTTCCCAAGGAATTCGTAATTGGATGAAGGCATTTGACCTGATGTTCCAAATAAAATAGAGATACCGTTATTAGAGATATTTAATGAGATATCTCTCATTATATCCATTGAGCCGACTGCATCAATTGCAAAATCCATCTTATACTTCTTGGAATGGGATGATATGCTTTCCTTAGAAGTATCTAAATAATTTATATCATTAATTTCAAGGAATTTAGCAACGGTATCATCAGGCGGATGGCGATTTACTGCAATTACATTAAGTCCCATCGTTTTAAATACAGCAGAAATAAGTAACCCTTCTGTGCCAGTACCAAACACGTAAAGATTCTTGCAATTCATTGTTGAATCGTCGCAATAAGTTGGTATTCTGTTTCTCTGAAAATTAAATATTTCAACCATTTTCATTACATTTTTCATTGGTTCAGTAAGAACCGCAAGATCAGCTATTGACTTGTCATTAACTTTGACTAGGAATTTCTCCTTATCGTAAAATTCTTCCCTCATGAATCCATCTTTTCCTCTGATTCCAGCTTCCACAAAATCACCATCTTCGCAGTAATCCTGTCTCCCAAGTCGACACATTCTACAATTTCCTGGTCTCCTGACCATAGGCACCACTATATCCCCTTTTTTGAATTCATTGCTGTCGCCTGAATCCTCAACAATTGCAAGTGCCTCGTGCCCAAGTACAAGTTCATTTCCGGTTTCTGTTCTAGCAAAATTTAGTCTTCCCTCGACTATTTCCTTATCAGTTCCACAAATTCCTGTTCTTAATGTTCTTAACCTGAGCCCTTTTTCTTCCCTTAATTTTATCTCTGCGATTTTTACTCCCCCCTTTGGCGGAGTTGTAAGTATTGCTTTCATATTTTCACATCTCCATTGCGATTACTCTAAGAGGAGACCCATCCCCCTCTCTTATGGACAACGGTATTGCAATCAGGTAAAAAGATTTGTTTATAAGATATTTCAGCACTGATGAATTTAAATTTTCAATAATAGGTATATCATTTCCAAGCAATATGTGATGAGTTTCAAAATGTAATGAGCCCGCTCTTTCAGCCGACGGGGAGTCTATTCCTACAACTTTAGCCCCGTATTCTTTTATTTTAATGGCATCGTCCTTATCAATATATGTAAAATTTTCAAATTCCTTAAAATTATTCCAATTTTCATTGTATCCTGTAAAAAGCAACAGTACCTTGAATTTTTGATCTGGTAATTTGATTCCTTCTCCCGGAGTGTAACTTATGCACGTTCCAATCCCTGATAATTCCATTGGTGAAAATTTATCAATCGTCCTGCCATTTTTTATGAAATGAGCAGGCGCATCAACGTGTGTTCCTGTGTGTGTACCAAAGTTAAGATTCTTAATGTTGTATCCATCGCGATCTATACTCTTGTACTGATCTATTTTTGGTACTGGATCTCCCCTGAAATAAGGCATCCCATCTTCTATATGGAACGATAGGTCATAAATTTCCATTTTTTATCACTCTTTATAGGTGCCTTTAACTACCCACGATGGTTCATCTTTATTGATGGATTCCATTGCGTCCGTTTTGAATTCCTCTATGATTTTCTCATTAACCTCTATTCCCAATCCTGGCTTACCACTTAATTTGAAGTAACCATTTTCTATTGAATAACCACCTTTTAAAAGTGACTTTTTCCAATCTGGCCAGAACATATCAAAACTTTCTTGTATTATAAAATTTGGCACAGCAAGATCTAGATGAAGTGTCGCTGCTGTTTGTATAGGACCGAATGCATTGTGGAAAGCTACCTCTATGCCAAATGCTTCAGCCATTGAGGATGCTTCTCTGGCCTCCATAATTCCCCCTATGTTTGTTACATCTGGTTGTATGATATCCACTAAATCTCTAACAAAATAAGGCAAAAATAGATTCTTATTCAAAACCCTCTCGCCCAAGGCTATTTTTGCCGTAGACCTTGTCCTCAACCTTGCTAGAGATTCCATTTGATCAGGATGTACTGGTTCCTCCATAAAAAAAGGCTCAAGATCTTCAAGAGCTTCTACTGCTCTTATTGCGGAATTTCCGGAGAATCTTCCATGAAATTCTATCAGTAGGTCCAAATCAGTATTCTGATCCAATGTTTCAACTATTTTCCTTGCCCTTTCAGTTCCTTTAGAGTCTATGTAATCATAATAATTTCCAAATGGATCAAATTTAATTGCCTTAAAACCCATTTTCTGAATATCCTTAGCATTTTTTAAAAATTGATCCGGAGTCACACAATCATTGTACCATCCATTGGCGTAAGCTTTAGCCTTTTCCCTCACCTTTCCCCCTAGAAGATCATAAATGGGGGCACCAAGTTCCTTCCCAACTATATCCCAGGATGCAATTTCATATGCACTTAAGGCTGAGGTTGATTCCATAGATACTGGGAGATAGAAAGAGTGCTTGTAAAATTCCCTTACATTTAATTTTATATTATGAACCTCTGCCCCTTTGAATATCCTTTCCACCTCTTTCATCTGCTCATAAACCGGTCTTGTCATTAGAGTTGTTGGTGCCTCACCATATCCTATGATACCATCTGATGTTGTCATTTTAAGAATAAGAATAGTTGAGCTCCAAGGACTTGACTTTTCTCCCTCTTCCCCTAATTCCATTATCTCTATTTCAGAAATTTTTGACATGCTTTTATAATTAGTAATGAACTATTAACTCTTTTCACATTATTCTATTTCATTTTTCATATTTTCTCTCATAAATTGCAAGTGCTATTGGAGCCAGATCTATAGTTTCATCCTTTATCTTGAACATCGGGACCTCCCTATAATAGTTTGCAAGCTCATGTTTTGTGGCTTCCTCAAGATCATTGAGAAATGTTCTGTCATTTTTCATTACGCCACCACCAAAAAATATTGCAGCTGGATCGAAAATATTTATGAGATTCGCTACGGCAATTGAAAGGTAATAAATCTCTTCGTCTATTATTAATGTTGAAAATGGGTCTCCGAGCCTTTTACCGCTAAAAACATCTTCTGCAACCAATCTTGTGGGGGATATGCTTGATAGAAAAGTTGATTTTCTTACTTCCCCAATATTTTCAATAACCCTCCTCGTAATTGCTCTCCCAGATCCGAGAGCTTCAATACACCCCCTCCTACCACATCCGCAACCTGGCCCATTAGCGAGGATTACCATGTGACCTATCTCCCCCGCATATCCATTTGACCCTCGGTAAATTCTATCATTTAAAAAAATTCCTCCTCCGATTCCAGTACCTATAACTATGTAAATGAAATCCTTGTATCTCTTACCCTTGTCGAATATTTTTACAGATATTGCCTGAGCGGTTGCATCATTATCTATAAAAACTTCTTTCCCAAAAGATTCGTTTAATTTTTGCTTGATATTAACGGAATTCCATCCTGTGAGATTTGGTGCATTGAGTACTATACCCTCTCTAGAGATGGGTGCTGGAAAAATAACACTTACGTCATCATAATCACCAAATTGCTGAGATAGTTCATTTATTTGACTTACAAGTGCATCGGGTCCTAAGAATTTTTTAGTCTTTACCTCTTTTCTTTTTATTATTTTACCTGTTTCATCGGCGAGAGTGCCAGTTATTTTAGTGCCCCCTACATCAAAACCCAGGTATTTCCTGTCAGTCACAATCGTACAGAGTTTTATCGAATTTATCTTTTTTTGTTTCAGACTATAAATGATTCTCCGGGTTTGAGTAATGGAACTTTTATTTCATTTTTCAGTAATTCCTGAAATTCCTTGGGGTTTGAATCTATTGGTGGCCATGTACCATAATGCATTGGGATAGCTATTTCTGGTTTTATCATTCTCGCTGCCATTGCAGCTTCCTTTGGCCCCATTGTAAAAAATCCCCCAATAGGTAACAACGCAACCTTTGGTTTGTAAACTTCACCAATAAGCTTCATATCTCCAAATAGACCAGTATCGCCAGCATGGTATATAGTAACACCATCTCCGGTGACTACGGTACCGGTACAGTTAGCGCTATGAACTGCCTGAACAAAACCTATCTTTATGCCTTCGAAATCTACCTGACTCCCAATATTCATACCTATGAGTTTCTCCTCCGGTAGTCCTTCCTTTTCTGCGTCCTGAATATTCTCAAATAGGCTGATTAATTTTGATCCTCTTTTTTTTACTATCTCGTACGCATCTCCTAAATGATCTGAATGCGAGTGGGTAACTATGATAAAATCTATTTTACCTAATTCGTCTGGCTTAATTGGTGACTTTGGATTTTCCTTCAGGAATGGATCTATTAGCACGTTTTTATTTTCGAATGATATTAGCCAAGCGGCATGACCAAACCAAGTCAATTTAACCATTTTCTACCACTGAAATGATAATGAAAAATAATTGATAAATATTTTTAAAAATTAGTAATTAAAATTGAGATTTGATATTATAGTATTGGCAACATTTTGGTCTTCGAAATAGCTTATACCGGAGTATGTGAAAGAATCAAATTCGGAAGTATGTAAGTCTGGAAACTCATAGGCGTAATTATAATTGATTGCAGTTGCAGAATTTACACTTACGACTCCGTCATTATCCCCGCTGAAAAACAAATAACCCCACCATGGATCATAATTTCCTGCATACACTATTAATTGTGTTGAAGGATAATAATAAGAAATGTTGTTCATATTGTTCTGTAGATTGGTCAAAAATGTTGATCCCGGAACCATTTCATCAGCTTGATAACCAACTATAATATCGAGTCCTAAGTATGAAGCAATTGAGGCAAATGGAGAACCTAGGAATGGTGTTCCTATGAATATTACGTTTTGCACCGTTAGGGGGAGTTGTTCGTTTTCCATCATTTCTGAAACTATTAGGCCCCCCATGCTATGAGCAACAATGTCTATGTTCACATTTCCGTAATAATAATAGAGGTTTTGAAGACCAATGTATAACTCTTGTGCAATATTTTCTATAGGAGTGTTTGAAGTTCCTTGGAATGATGTATCCGAGAATTGATAACCATTACTATAATTAATATAGAATCCTCCATAATATGCCACTACACCAACTATATACCCTGCATTTATGAGTTGTTGGTATAAATTTACTCCTGACTGCCACTGATCTGAACCCTCCGAACCTGTTATAGAATATCCGTGAACTAGTATTACTATTGTCGGTGTTGATGCGCCGTGTGCAGGTATAAAAGTGAAAAGAAATATAGAAGTTAACGCTATAATCAAAAATATTGATTTTCTCATATTAATATATTATTTGTCTTGTATTAATACTTTTTTCCTCATATGGAAGTTAGAGTTTATATAACTCAGATTTTCTTTGTTTTAAAACAGGAACTGCTTTTCTAACCTCGTTTATCCTTTCTTTCCTTAACTCTGTAGTGATAATACCCTCCTCTTCAGAAGCCCTCATTATTATATTTCCCATTGGATCAGCAACACACGTTATTCCTGTAAACACATTACCTATCTGGTTTGAGGTAAGAACATAGATTGTATTTTCTATTGCCCTTGCTTTAACCAGCGTTAACCATTGATCCTCTTTGTTATACCCCTTAACCCATGCGCTAGGAACTATTATCGCATCCACTCCTTTCAATGCCAGAGTTCTAGCTATTTCTGGGAATCTTATCTCATAACACACCATTAATCCTATTTTAAATTTACCTAATTTAAAGATTGGAAAATCATTGTTAGATGATAAATAAATTTCTGATTCTTTAAAATTAAATGCATCATAAAGATGCGTTTTCCGATAAATTAAATCTAATTCACCTTTATCATTCACCAATATTGTGGTATTGTATATTTTGCTTTTACCGTTTATTTTTTCATAGACACCAACAATAATGCTTATATTATGTTTTTTTGCAATCTTTTTTATTCTACCTACATATTTACCATTCAATGGCTCAGATTTTACAGATCTTATATCGTTACTTTCTTCTACTGGTGAATAAAACATAAATATTTCCGGAAATACGATCAAATCTGATTTTTGCTCTTTGGCTCTTGAGACGTAATTTTCTATCTTCTTTAAAGTAACTCCCTTATCCGGGTCACTTTTAGCCTGAACTAATGAAATCTTGAGCTTATAATTTTCAATCATCGATTAATTCATGACCAATTTGGTATTAAATAATTATTAACATATGTCCATCATTTTGTTCTCGCGGTTAAATTATAATCAAAAAGTATTTACAGTTATAATAAAGAGAATTTTTCAATTACTTTGACTGCATCCTTCTTTTCTTTAAAACCTTTAAATTTCATGAATTTCCCAGATTCAAGCTCTTTATAGTGCTCAAAAAAATGCCTTATACTTTCTTTACTATACTCAGCTAGATCATCAATATTC
Organism: Thermoplasmata archaeon; assembly: GCA_023256615.1. GTDB lineage: Archaea > Thermoplasmatota > Thermoplasmata > Thermoplasmatales > JAGDXO01. The sequence continues at coordinate 65,474 of JAGDXO010000022.1, read as the reverse complement.
TGAAGATTTTTTGATATTGGATCTATCTTTTCGATAGGAACTGCAATGATTTTATCATCTATTCCTTCCTCATCTTCCATTTCTGCTAGACCTATAGGCTTACACTTAACAATAATTCCGTGGTCAATCGGTAAAGAGGAGATTATCAGAACATCAAGGGGGTCTCCGTCAGCTCCTTTAGTTAATGGAATAAATCCATAATTTGCTGGATAAATCATAGAAGTTGAAAGTATCCTATCTAGCACCAACCCCGATAGCTCTTCCTTGTATTCATATTTCATATTATTTCCCTGTGAAATTTCTATATAGGCGTAGAATGTTTGAGGGAAATCGTCAGTCTGTTCTTTCAAATTCATAAATTTCAATTCCCTAATAGTACTTAAAATTAATTATACTGATTTTACCGCTTTGAATATTAAAGAGTTTTTTTACCAACTGCCATTTTAATTTTTATAGGAACTTTATTTATTGATTTTGCTATTCTATCCTTCATTTCCTCATCTAATTTTTCTAGGTTATGAACTACTCTCAGGTGTTCTATAATCTTAGGAACTATTTCATCTACATACTTTCCATTAGCTTCATAATTGCATTCAAACCCTATGTCCCTGCATTTGAAAACAAGTTTTGCCATTTGCTCATTTATTGAATACATATTACCTTATATTATTTTTCAAATCATTTCGATTAAAAAAAATTGGATTGAAAATTTCTATTGAAGTTGAAAAATATAGTTCATCACCTTCGCGTTTTTATCTCATTATAAAGGGAATATTGGCTTCCATGTTTTGTAATTCATCTCCTCCCTAAAGGTCGGAGCTTTCTTGCTCGTTTCATTGTAATGAGTTTCTATGAAGAACAAAAATTTGAGGCAATTAATCGATTAAGAGCAGCCCATCTTGGGATGTAGATTTCTAAATGAAGATTAAATGTATTCTTATCTTATATTACTATTCTAAGGGTTTTAGAAAAACGTCCATATTTGTAGTTATATATATTCAGAAATAAAAAACATTCAATCAAAACCACGGCCAAAGCAGAAGGTTTCATTCTAGAAATTTATTCAACTTGTTAACCTAACATAATAAGAGGGAAGAAAAATTAGATGATATCCCAGTAGTTATAATATGAATTTATGCTTGATCAAGTCCAAATTATTATACCAGAAGATAATTTTGAATATACTATTATCATTACCTAATTAAAGCGGGGGTTGTCGAGCCTGGTCAAAGGCACCAGATTCAGGGTCTGGTCTCGTAGGAGTTCGGGGGTTCAAATCCCTCCCCCCGCATCTAAAATTCTGATATAGCCTGGTATTACACGTTGTGGATCCATGAATAAAAATTATTTCTATTTGCGTTATATCATAATAAATTAATAAAAAAAATCAGAGTTCCTTTTTCTCTTGGATTTTACTACCTTTTTTAGTATAACAAACCTAGATAATTTATTTATAATAGAAAAATCTCTAATTATAGGTGCATATTATGGCACTAAGTAAAAAAGCAGGTATTGTAATAGTAGTTGTTGTAATAATTATAATTGCTGGAAGTATTGCCGGTTATGAATTATCGAAACAATCTACAACACCTACTACAACAAATATAGTATTGTATACATGGTGGGCAACTACAGGGAAGGTTGCTCTAAGTCATTTGATACCAGCATTTGAAGCAACACACCCAGGATATACTGTTTCTGAGGAAATAAGCCCAGGCGGCGGAGGAGGTAACTCCTTGATAGCAGTTATGAGTTTAATTTCAGCAGGAAAACCACCTGATGCATTTCAAACACACTATGGTCCTTGGACTTACAGTTATGTGAGTGTTGATCCACAGGGAGTGAATGGATTTGTAAATTGGACGTCTTATTACGAGTCTAATCTTAGTGGTCACGTTGTTCCATCAACATTTGAGGCAGGCGCAATGAACGGTGTCCTACTTTCAATGCCAGTAGAGGTGCATACCATGGGACTGTTATACATGAATAAAAATGTCCTTCAGCACTATAATATCCCTGTCCCTACAAATGAAATGCAACTCCTTAATGCCACTGAACAGTTAGTAAAAGATGGTTTCTATAACTCAACATCAGCTCCTTGGGGTATTTCAGCAAATGAGGGAGGATGGGCTCAGTTACAACTATGGGAAAACAATTTCCTTGCGCTTGCTGGACCTAAACTCTATAATGAATTTACGTACGGTACATTAAATACATCCAATCCAGCTGTTCAGAATATAATAAATGAAACCGATAGTTTGTTCCTAGCCGAATCTTCCTATGATTATCCTGGATGGCAATCAATGTCATGGACGCAAATGGCTTCTGAGTTAGTTGAAGGTCATATTGCATTCCTTACCGCCGGTGATTTCGTTACTAATTATATGTATGATTTTATGAATACGACGTCGTATCCGGCCACGAGTCAATATATTAATCAGAGTAATGCAGTAGTTTTAGTCGAACCTTTCCCTGGAACACAAAATGAATTTGTAATAAATCTTGATGCAATTGGGGTCCCCACAGGACCAACGGCTGCTGCTGGAAGTCTATTCGTCAAGTACTGGACATCCTATAGTGGTGATAAGATATGGACTCAATGGAAGGGTATTTCCTATTGGAACAACGTAACAACTGACTATTATAATACTCCTGAACAATGGTATATGTACCAAAGACTTATCCAAACACCAAGCAATGATTTCGTTTATGCTCTATCAGATGGTGGATTATTTGCAAGTCCATTTTCAACACTTACGGGTTCATTAATTACACTTCAGGAAACTGGATCTTCCAACGTTAACTCTTGGAACAGCGTCATAAATTCACAATTGCAGGTAGAGAAATCATCATGGCTTTCTGCTAATAAAGTCGGATTAGGATACTTGGGATTCCCAGGGCAGCCATTTGGATCATATCTTCCTCCATGGGCAAATTCAACGTATAACAGAACTGGCCAGAAGAGCCCCTCAACAATTTCATCCGCGAACCAGCCAATAACTGGATTCAACCCTGTAAAATCTAAGAATAATGACGCATTTGTTTTCCCAATTAGTAGCTTTGAGTTCAAGGCAATCGTATCTAACCTGCAAAGATCATCAAAAGATGTCAGGAGCGGGGTAATTTATTAATGGATAAGAAAACTTTCTTTTTTTCTTTCCCTGTTTTATTTTTTGCAACCATTTTAATTTATTTACTGTTATGGAATGTTTATTTTTCCTTCACCAATTGGTCAATTTTAAATCCAGTTCCAAGATTTGTTGGATTAAGTAGTTATTATCAAGTTCTTACCTCTTATTATTTTATAAATTCACTTACACATTCATTTTTGATTTCTAGCACTTTGGTTATAGTTGGTAATTTGTTGGGAATGACACTTGCTGGTCTTCTTTATTCTATTAAAAGTAATAAGGTTAGGATGACGTATATGTCAATTTTTATCTATCCGTTGACAATTTCAATGTCCGCTAACGGATTGATATTCCTTTGGCTATTTAATCCTAATATTGGAATTAATACTCTGCTTTCTTTCCTTCATCTTCCAACATCTCCCTGGTTTTCTTCAACAAAAACTGTTTTGCCTAGTCTCATAATAATAATTATATGGGCTTATTCTGGTATTTCAATGCTATTTTACCTTGCATCATTTATGAACTTGGATAAATCGATAGTAGAGGCTGCTAGGATTGATGGCGCAAACTTTTTCAGAATATTTAGAAAAATTCTTGTTCCTAATTCAATGAATGGATTTGTTGTTTCAACAGCTCTGTTATTTTTATTTTCATTTAGGGTATTCAGTTTGCCTTTTGTCATATCCGGTGGCCCTTCTAATATATATTTACAGACACTACTAATTTACCAATATTTCGAATTTTCTACCTCCTATTTTGCTAATGCATCTGTTGCTTCCACAATAGTTGTATTAATAGCACTTGTAATTGTAGTACCGTACGCCGTACTTGGAATGAGGAGGTGGGCTCATCACTGATAAAAATGACATAAATATGAAGAGAGGAGTCAACCCGTTAACAAAGGTAATCATAACCCAGATAGTTCTTATATTTCTCATGATGGTGTGGTTAATACCGGCATATACTATGATCATAAATGGATTTAAAAGTAATTCAGAAATATTATCTTCCAAAGCTCTCGTTCCACCCATATCTTTCAGTACTTATGCCTTTCAGCAAGCCTGGGCTGGCCTTGAGCAACCTATTCTTAATAGTCTAAGTGTAATTTTACCGGTAGCAATTATAAGTACGGTCTTTGGGTCTATGGCTGCATACTATTTCGATATCCTGTCAAATAGTTTCAGCAAGAGAAATAAATTCTTCAGTGATTTTGCTTTTACAATTGTTGCGCTTGCTACATTTATACCTTACCAAGCAACTCTAATGCCACTCACAAGGTTTATGGTTTCTATAAATGGTTTGGGAACTTACTGGGGATTAATATTTGCTTACTTGATATTTTATTTACCTACAGGTGCATTACTTATGTCAATATTTATATCCGTTGTGCCTGCAAGATTAACTGAAGCCGCAAGGATAGATGGAGCGAGTGATTTAAGAATTTTTTTCAGAGTTGTCCTCCCATCAGTACTGCCAGGATTTATAGCGACCCTGATTTTTATTTTTATAATGTCTTGGAATGTATTTTTCATCCCGCTTGTTCTGGTAACGAATCCATCAATGTCATTAGTTTCAGTTTCCGTTGAGTCTTATACGGGGGGATTTGGGACTCTGTACAACGAAACCTTTGCTGCTGCAGTATTAGCATCAATGGTACCCCTGATATTATTTATGTTTCTTGGCAGATATTTCATTAGGGGTTTAATGGCTTTAGGTTCAGGAGGGAAAGGTGTATAATTTATGGTTGAGATTAGAGTTGATAAAGTAACTAAAATATTTAAAGCAAAAAAGAAAGAAGTTGTTGCATTAAAAGATATTGATTTAACAGTAGATAGTGGAAAATCATTTGGAATTGTTGGACCTAGCGGGGCTGGCAAAACAACGCTGATGAGAATCATCGCTGGTCTTGATGTACCGAATAAGGGTGAGATTTATTTTGGAGATCAGCTGGTATCAAAGGACGGAAAATTAATAATATCTCCTGAGAAGAGAAATATAGGAATGGTATTTCAGAATTGGGCCCTTTATCCTAATATGACTGCTTATGATAACATAGCTTTCCCTCTAATATCTCATCATTTAAATAAAGAAACAATAGAAAAAAGAGTAAAAGATGTTGCTACAACATTAGGGGTGGAGAATGTTCTAACACATTATCCAAGGGAAATGTCTGGAGGACAGCAGCAGAGAGTATCTCTGGCAAGAGCATTGGTCAAGAATCCCTCTATTTTAATTCTTGATGAACCATTCAGCAATCTTGATGCTGCTATGAGAGATAGTGCTAGAGCCCTTGTCAAGAAAATTCAAGATGAACTCAAAATTACAACCTTAATAGTCTCACATGATCCGGCAGATATATTTTCAATTGCTAGCCAGGCTGGTGTATTGCTAGATGGAAAATTTGTACAAATTGACTCCCCCCTGAGAATTTATAATCAGCCTAAGTCACTGGGAGTAGCAAAATTGGTTGGGGATATTATTACCCTTAGTGGTAATATGGAGGTAGAAGGAAATAAGAGATTTGTAAGAATAGCAAATTTAGAATTCTTAATACCAAATAGTTCAGAACATGTGGAAAAAATTACTTTTGGATTCAGGCCTGAGGATGTCAAGATTTCAGTTAAGGATGATTTGACTGATTATACTAATGCTGGTAAGGTAATTGTAAAGGTATCAAGCTATTCCGGGGGTGCATTTAGAATTATAGTTTCACCAGCAGAGTCAGAAAAGGTTGAAATATTTGCTTTCAGCGATGTACCATATGAGATAAACCAATCCCTGTTTTTTTATTATAAACAAGATAAACTAAAAATATTTCCACAATGATTCTTTTACCAATAATTTCTTTAAAATTTGATTTCCTATACCATTTTTAAAAAATTTATTTAGGGTAGATAAAAATTTATTCACATTATTTCGGAAATAAAAAATGCTCACAATCAGCAAGGGTTAAGTAAAATGGAGGAACAGTTTCGGTCGTTAGTAATCGCGGACTAAACAACTCGCCTTGCGGCTTGATGCTTACATCCCGATCCTATCAAACTCCTCTTTTAGGAGAGACCTAATGATGATGCCTCTTTTCGGGGACGGCTTCGAGCTTAGATGCTTTCAGCTCTTATCCGCTTATGACGTGGCTGCCCGGCGAATGCCTTGTCAGACAACCGGTAAACTAGAGGTCACGAACCCCCGTTCCTCTCGTACTAAAGGGTCCTTCCCTTCAGGCATCAACGCACTCCCACGGAGAAGCAACCCTACTGTCTCGCAACGTAGTGAACCCATCTCAGGATCCCTTTTAATGGGCGAACAGCCCCACCCTTGGCAGCTGCTGCACCGCCAGGATAGGAACAGACGACATCGAAGTAGCAAACCTCCGGGTCGATATGAACTCTTGCCGGAGACGACTCAGTTATCCCTGGGGTAACTTCTCTCTTATCACCCGCCCCCACTAAGGAGGACTGGGTGGTTCGCTAGGCCTTGCTTTCGCATCTGGTTCCCTTATTGTGTGTGAACCAGTCAAGCTGGCTTTTGCCCTTACGCTCTACGGAGGATTGCTGACCCTCCTGAGCCAACCTTTGGGGGCCCTTGTTATCTTTTCGAGGGCGTGGCGCCCCACCCAAACTGCCCACCTATCGGTGTCCCTTCATCAGGTTAGTGACATAACCCCAGAAGGGCGGTGTTTCATCGGCGCCTCCAGATGCCCTGACGAGCATCCTTCGACGGCTCCCGCCTACCCTACACATCCAGGACCATATCACAACGACAGGCTGCAGTAAAGCTCCACGGGGACTTCGCTTTCACGTGGGAGAGACTGGATTGTGCACCAGTACATCAATTTCACGGGACTCAACGCGGGGACAGTGGGACCCTCGTTGGACCTTCATGCAAGCCGCCAATTAAGCGGCTAGGTATTACGCTACCTTAAGAGGGTCATAGTTACCCCCGCCGTTTAGCGGCCCTTCTCCCCGTTGTACCGGGTTTTCAGGTACCGCCACTGGGCAGGCTTCAACCGCAATACACACCCTTTCGGGCTAGCTGCGATCTGTGTTTTTGTTAAACAGTCGGAGTCCCCTAGCCACTGCGACCTACTTCTTCGCGAAGTAGGCACTCCTTCTACCGAAGATACGAAGCTAGTTTGCCGAGTTCCCTCGCGTAGATTCGTCCCATACGTCTTGGGCTTCTCACCCAGGGGCACCAGTGTCGGTTCTTGGTACGGTCTCAACCTTGACCCTCAATAACTTTTCACGGACTCCCGGAATTAACTGAACCACCACTAGGGCAGCTCACGCTTTTTCCTCTACTTCTCACCATTACGGTACTCCGTAGAATTATAAGCGTGAATGACCTGACGCGACCACTCAGTCTATCCCGAAGTGTCATTATTGAGGCAAAACAGTCGAGGCAACGGAATATTAACCGTTTTCCCTTTCGGTAATCTCGTGTTAGGGATTACCTTAGGACCGGCTAACCCTCGGCTGACGAGCGTTGCCGAGGAACCCTTAGCCCTTTCGACGGAGTCGATTCTCACGACTCTATGCTGCTACTTTCACCAGGATCCGCGATACTGTCGGGTCCATACCTTCTCTCGAAGATACTTCTGCCCCGGCAGCACGCCCCTCTACCGAATCACCTCTCGGTGTCCGAAGGTATCGGTGTATAGTTTAGTCCCGTCCATCTTCGGAACCCATAACCTCGGTGGGTGAGCTGTTACGCACTCTTTAAAGGATGGCTGCTTCTAAGCCAACCTCCCAACTGTCTTGGGTTACAGATATCCTTTAGGTTACACTTAACTACAACTTGGGGACCTTAACCTTCGTCTGGATTCTTTTCCTCTCGGGGATCAAGCTTATCCCGATCCCCTAGCACCGGACTTCTACGACTCTAGCAGTTTCGGAGTTTGTTAAGAGGGCCAACCCTTTCGGGTTAGCTTACCCTATACATTTCTCTACGCCACCAGACGTCTCCATCCAGGTCTACCTGCGGGTAGTCTCGAGGGGAACCCGCTATTACCGGCCTAGATTAGCCTTTAACCCCTAATCCCAGGTCAACCGAACGATTTGCACATCAGAACCGGGTCGGTCCTCCACCCAGCTTTCGCTAGGCTTCGACCTGCCCAGGATTAGATCGACCGGCTTCGGGTCTCCCACCAGCGACTTCACGCGAGCCCACGTCGCCCCTCCCTTTCGGTGCGGGCATGTTGCTTTCGCTCCGGCTCCTTCCATTCTGGAATTAGCCTCGCCGCTGATTAGAACTCCCTGGCCCGTTCTTCAACACGGACAGCAAGACACTGATCTGTCATAGACTTCATCTCTTTCATGCCTTGCCAGTTTATAGCCACTTGGTTTCAGGTCCTTTTCACCACCCTTTCGGGCTACTTTTCAGCTTTCCCTCGCGGTACTAGTTTACTATCGGACTCGGGACGTATTTAGGGTTGGATCTTAGTGAGACCCGTATTCCCGCGCGGAAACCGACGCACGGTACTCTGGAAATTCAAACTTGTTGCTCGAATGATTACGTTCACGGGACTATCACCCTCTATGGTGCTTCTTTCCAGAAGGCTTGAACTTCTCATTCAGGGCTTTAGTTTGACTCCTAACTCCACATCTTTCCTATCTTTCGATAGGCTATTCGGTTTGCCCTCTGCCGCTTTCGGTCGCCCTTACTAACGGCATCCCATTTGGTTTCTTTTCCACCCGGTACTAAGATGTTTCAATTCCCGGGGTTCCCCCTCCCTTTCGGGAGTTCCCCATACGGGGAAGGAATTCCCATTCGACGATCTTCGGATCTTAGGCTCCATGCGCCTCCCCGAAGCATATCGCAGCTTGGCACGGTCTTCCTCGGCGCCCGAGCCGAGCCATCCCCCAAGTGGCCTTTGTACTGTTACACTCCATTCTCTATATCTTAACCCTATGCTGACCTTCATTAATCCTAAAAAGGATTTCAGTCCTTCCCTGATGATACAAGATCACCAGGTGCACAATGAGCAAAAGAACTATAGCAATACGCTGTATATATAGATTTCTTATCAGATGATTTTCAGCTTTTTTCCAAGTCCTTGCTTATCAATAATATCAGCATATTTAACTGGAAGTGTCAGAATGTCCTCCTTCCTGAGGTTTATTTTTTCCCCCATAACAGAAATATTTTGAATGTCCTGCTTTATGTATACTAAAGCGTATTCTTCCCCTTCGTCCTCCTTTGTTGAAGGTTCATCTGTAACTGTTTCTTTTTTAGATTCATTTTTAATTGTTGGAATCTCCGGATTTGTAATTATCCCGCCGTGTAATAATTCCTCTAGGAAATTTTTAATGGTTTCACTTAATGATTCATAAAAAATCTGTTCCTCAGGAGTTAAATGACCTTCAACACGTTCCTTTTCTTCCAATGACTTTGCCATTAGAATTTTCGATATTCTCCTTTCAACAATTCTTCTAAAATTTTTTTCGGAATTTTCCAAATCCATGATGTATTTACCTGCAAGTCTGGAATTCTTCTTGGTGGTTTCTATATCTATTTTACCCTTCAGATCCTCTAAGTAATTTCTTACGTCCTTGTAAAACGTTGAAGGGATTGGAGTTAAGTCATAATTCTTTACCTCTAATCTTAGTAGAGAAGACAGGTAGGCCTCATTAATATCTCCCTTCATTATAAGACCAATTATTACTCTGATAAATTCATTTCGTAACTATTAACGATTCTATATAATCACTATATATTTCAAATAAATGTGGTATTTTGGACTGTTTTATAACCGCACTGGATGTTCCAGTAAACAAAAAAACTTCATACCTCCCGCTTATTTTCTGAAAATCTATATTAAATCTTCCAATGTATTGAACACTCTGATTTTCCTTTAAAATTTTCTTTAGATTTGATATTACCTTTGATTTTTCGTAATTGCTGAGATAATTTGCGAATGTTTCGTAAATAAAAAACGTTTTTTCCCTCGATTCGAAAGTAGATAATATATCAGATATTTTTATGGATAAATCGTTATCATTTTCTGTATCAGTTAAGAAACTATATTTTGATTCTTTGAATTTGGATTTATGCGGTTCAAATAGAACCTTATCAGTGTATCCTTTCATTTGCGTGTTGGAGGAAATAAGTGTAAATTTTAATTGTTCGTCAGAAAAATTTATTGGAAATCCCATAAATTTCTCAAAATCTACTTTATCAGGTTCTGAAAGCTTCATAACTATGTAATTTGAAATATTCGAGAAGAATAATGCCTCAAGATTTGATGAAATTACTTTAAAAGAAGTAGTTATAAAAAAAATTCTTAGACCAAATTTTCTTCCAGTAGATATCATATCGGAGATAAATTTGCTTTGGTAATCCTGGGCTTCTTCAAGAAATAAATAATAGTTACCGTTTCTTTTAGAAGTTATTATAAACCAGATATATACGGCTAATATATTTGATAAAATACGAGAATCTTCATAACCAATCAATCCTCTTTCTAAATTTATTAGGATCAAATCATTCTTATCTATTTCCTTATTCAATATACCACCATCTTTTGGATTACATATTAACGATCTAATAAAAGGATCTAGAGCTAGTCTACCAAGAGCTCTTTCAGTCCCTGCAATCTCCTCTTTGGGTAATTCCTCGATTTCTTCTATAAATTTTTTAAGTTCTTGGTTTTCATTAGATTTTAAAATTTTATTTCTTGATTCTTGGCTTTTAAAAATATTATAAAGATCTACAATTGTTGCTCCCTGAACATTGGATATTGCTACTATTCCTCTCGAGATTAAATCTTCTATTCTTGGCCCTATAAATGATTCAGAGAATTGCATTTCCCTTGTAGATTTAAGTATGGATACGAAATCTTCCGCAATTCTGAAATTAATATTCTTATCATCGTAATTATGCAGAATATTTATTCCATTACTTGATTCCCCTGAAATTTCATAAAAATTATATTCTGTTTTACTCAACTTATAGGCTGTATCGCCATGAGGATCTATTAATATAACTTTTCCGGATTTTGTTTTCAAGATATTCTTTATTGTGTTAAAAACAAGTGAGCTTTTTCCACTTCCTGTAGAACCAATTATAAGAGAATGAAATTCTTTATTAGGATCAATAATTATTGGACCTGACTTATTTGTGTTACCGATTTTTATTCCTTTTTCACTTCTCATTAATATTCTGGTAGGTAAAAAATATGATATTTCCCACCAGGCTATAGTGGGAGAGCTATGGATCCATTTCCTGAATGAGACTCTTATTTTATTATTGGAAAATAGGTGGCTTATATAATTTTTTAACGAAGTATTATTTGTTTCTATCTCCAGTTTCCATCCTTCCCTTAGATTATTCTTCTTACTTTCGTCATTTTTGTTCAAATTCTTGCTCTTATTGAGGGTATTGGGGGTCGCAAAATAATGCCTTTTAATTTTAATTCCGATGTAACCATGATCTTCATTATTCAATATTTCAATTATTCTGTCACCTATATTCTTATCTGGAAAATCTATTAATCTGTGGTCCCCTTTAATTGATAATTTTCTTCCTTTTCCCGAAAATTCGATTTCTCCCCCAGTTTCAATTCCAATAGAATTAAAGACTTCTTCATTGTTTTTTTGCACTAACAACATAGGTGGATTTCCATATTTCTTTAAATATACCATATCCAATGTTAAATTATGCTTTAGATATGAAAGTAGCACTGGGTTCCCAGGATCAACCTTTCTTATGTTATTAACTTTTACGTACTTCATTCAATAATCCCATTTCCCATTTATTTGACTCTATTCGTAAAATTGACTCATAACCTGGAACCTTCATTATAGCTAGGGAATATTTTCCATTAAAGCCAGCGCCATATTTTACAAAATCTATAAGCTTTTCATCTAAATTATAAAAATTTATAATTTCATCGTTAACATTTTGATGCCTAAATAATATATGTATCGAACAGTTTTCCATTATCGAAATAGTTGATTTAGATCTTGAAAAATCATTTGCAGATTGTGATATTAAAATCATAGAGATATTATTATGTCTCGCGTGTCTCAAATATCTTTCAAGAGACGTGACTGTGTCTTCACTCATCAGATAGTGTGCCTCATCAATTATCAAATTAGTCTCCTTTTCTTCATTAATTCTCATTATCAAATCAAGCGATAAGAGCATGTAAAAACTCAATAATCTCTTTGGGATGTTTCCAAGGTTTATTATTACGTCCCCTCTAAGATCTGGGTTCTTTCCTGTCACAAATTTTCTCAAGGAACCTTCAAACAATGGTGATATTTTGCTGTAAGTTTCTGGTCTATTATTTTTGATAAATTCCTGTAGAAATTTGATACTTTGATCGTTTTCGAACATCAGAGTTAAAGCGGTATCAATTATTCCCTTGTCCTCAGTGTTTAAATCAAATAAGGTAATGAATAATGCTAAAGCTCTATCAACGTTTTCCTTTATTGATAAATATTCAATTTTTTCAAACATGTTCATTTCCATATTTAAAAGATCTATTTTTTTAGACCCGATAGTAAGACTAACATTTTCGTACTCGCCCAAGGGATCTATTATCTTTACATTTATTCCTCTTGAAATCTTTTCCCTCATCATTGTAATTTTTATGAAAAAAGATTTTCCAAATCCGGTCATACCTAAAACCAATTCGTGGGAAGATGGAAATTTTTTTCTGTTCAGAAATACGGGAGCCTTTGTTATTTCATCTATTCCATAAAAGGTTCCTCCGTCCTGAAGTGTATAAGAGTAATTTACCGGTATTAGGTATGAAACTGACTCCGGATTTAAAAACACCCCTTTCTGCTGCCCCGTTATAGTTTTATTTCTGGTCCTGTAATCATCAAATAATGAGATATTTAATTGTACGCCTAAATTTCTTAGATTTTTAATGAGTTCTTCCTTAATTATTCTCAATTTAGAAGGTTCGGCCCTTATAAAATAGCTCATTGAATATCTCAATATAGATGATTTACCAGATGCAATATCTTCCTTTAAAGAATTCAAATTTGATAGAGCAATTTTATTCTTTTCATTTTGATGATCGTTCACGTTCTCCTTACCTACAAGATTTAGAGTTATCTTCTCTATTTCACGTGTAATTATTGTCCAGCTACTTCTCTCAGGGATATGGTGTATATGTATTATCTGCCCAACATATCTTCCACCATAGGCTATTCTTATTCTGAAGTCGTCTCTTAGTTCAAATGGTATATCTCTCACGCCGAGGTACGATATCGCTGAAGAATTTTTTATCATATAATCCGCCTTCTGAGTTCCTTTTGACTTTTTTTCAGATGAAACCATCTAGTTCCTTCACCTCATTTTCTTCCAATTTTCTAAAAAATAAACCTGAAACAGAAGCCTTGTTTTCGAAATCTTCTGATAATTCTTTAAAAACGCCTATAAAATAAGCCTCCCCGACATAAGTACTCTTATCAAATAAAGAATTGTATCCATCGTTTTTATCTTTAAAATTCTCTATCGGAATCCTGTAAGGAAATCTTATTATCAAGATATCTGATTTAAAGGTGCTTATAAATCCTGTCCATTTACTTATTATTTCTCTATCCTGAAATTCAGAATAGCCATACGTTTCTGAGAATATCTCATATAACTGATACTTGTCCGCGATATTTATTAGCTCAACTCTCTTGTCACCCTTAATAATTTTGATAAGGTACTGATCTAGGAAATCATCGTTTATCCGAAATAGAAAGATTATCATAATGATGATGCTTAATAAACCATAAAATCCAATTATGAAAACTGAAAAGATAACTATAGATGATAAAATTAAGGCCCTATATAGCAGGATATCTTCTAGAGGACCTAATTTAAGAGTAACCTGTCTAAATTTCATTATATGAACCATCAGGGCTTACCTCTGAAGAACTGAGATTGAGAATAATTTGCTGTGTTCCTGCTAGAATATTGTCTGGATGAACCTGTTGAATTATTTCTTGAATTATTACTTGGTCCTTTTGCCATTTCTGCATTTTTAAAAAAAGAAACTATATTTCTCATAGGGCCAGTAAGGCCTACTGCTATTCCAATCGATCTTTGGGTACCAGTAGAGACTGCCTGACCTAAAAATAGAGTTGATATTCTCGAAGCCGAGGATTTTGATAACATTATTGGAATTGAATCTGTTAGGGCAAGAAACCCTAATGTTAGAACGCTGTTGTTTACAACGTAAGTAGCCAGTATTAAAGGAAAAGCCATTAAAATGGGGGCAAAAATGGAGTCTATAAATATATCCCAACCTCTCCTTGCTAGCTCCTTGGTTTGTGGAATCAAATAAAGTATTGATAGAATTGGCAGTAAAATAGGGAAAGTATAAATTATAGCCAGCCTCATTGAGAGAAAAAGCACTAAGAATAATATTAGAAAAATAAAAATAATTAGTATTAAAAAGCTGACTTCTGAACCTGCTGTACCCCCTAACTGTACACCAGATAGAATGTTTATACCCTGTGAAAAATTATGATTGGGGATGCCATAATCCCAAAGTTGTAAATAAATTAGATATCCTAAATATAGTAAGTCCTGTGAAAGAAAAAATGATATGTTAGACAATAAAAGGATAAGGAATATTTTTATCCATATGTGCTTAAAATTATATCCAAGGGATAAGCTACTGTTCAGAAGTATTGTTATTCCTAGTATTATCAGCACAATTGAAAAAATAGGATCATATATTTGAAAGAGTGAAAAGTAATAAAGTGACTGAACCCCTTTCCCAATTGTACCTGATACTATACTGGGATACGCCTGGTTAGGGGACAATAAATACCTTGAAATGTATAAATTGTAGATATTAATAAGTAGTGAAAGCCCCCCTGCAGTAAAGACTGATACTAGGTAGCTGATTATGGATAGTACTACTGACCCTATCGAATAGTAAGCATCCATTGTTATCTTATCAACCAACAACTATGTAATGAATCACTGCGTAAAGGACTCCACTTATTGCCATTACGAAAATTATAGTACCGATTAATGCATCCTTTGTTCTTTCCTTTGCATCTGCCTTTCTATCTAGGTCTCTAGAGAAATAGCCTATTGCAATAGGAACCCACAAAATTGCGATTACCAGTCCAGCAACTCCAGCAACAATACCAAAAGCCCTATCTACAATTCCATTAATCTGTGTTGAATTCGTACTAGTTGTTGCCAATGCAGTTATACTTGAATTCATTAGCTGGCCATGTGCCATCGGGATTTGAACCGATAGCACAGCCAGTAATGCAACTATCAATATTGCATTCCTTTTCATGGCCCCTCCTGGCTGATATTACATACATATATAAAATATTTATTCTTACTGTCAATAATATAAAAGATTATAAGTACAAATTAAATCATTAAAAATGGAAGAATACTGCGAAGTTGTAGGGTGTAAAAATCCAAAATTCAAAACGGTCAGTAAAAAAGAGGCGGAAAAGGTTTTTTCCTTAAGTACTCAGAAAACTAAAGTTCATTTATGCAAGGAACATTATAAGAAATTTAAGAAAGAAACAAAAGAGGATAGGAAAATTGAAAGACTGACATGGGTTTAAATTTAATAATTAATATCTCTTTATTGTAATATGGATTCCCTTCTTGAACTGAGAGAGAAAGGAGCCCTTACAAGGGCATTAATTCTAATAGAGCTTTTAAAAAATAAAAAGAAATTGAGGGAAATTTCATCTGAACTTAAAATAACACCTCAAGGTGCGTCAAATTATATCAAAATGCTTGTTAAGGATGGACTAATTGATAAAGATTTGAATGTGACGCCTGGAGGTATTGCTTTTTTACAGAAATTTCTTGCTAATATGACCAATTTAGCTGAAAAAGCTTATGATGAGATGGGTTTTATATCAAGCTGTGAAGCAATTTCTTTAGAAAGGATTAAGAAAAATGATAGGGTTTTCTTAATAATGAAAAATGGAGTTCTGTGTGCTACTAAGAAAATGAAATCTAAATCAAGGGGCATAGCAGAAATAGATGGAAATCCTGGAGACCCAATAATAGTAAAGAATATGGAAGGTATAATAGATTATAAAATAGGCGATCTTTACATAATGCACATTGATTACAAAGATTATTCGATAGAGGCAAATTCAAGGAAACTGAGAGATTTCATTAAAAAGAATAACATAAAAGTCATCGGAACCTATGGAGTGATAGCTAAATCCCTTACAGATAAATTAAGTATTGATGCGATTCCTTTTGCCCCGGTAGAGGCGTGCATAGAGGCGGCCGTTAAGGGAGTGAATTCTTTATTAATTTACTCTCCCGAGATGGCAAGATTCTTTTTTCAGAAGATGGCAGCAAATATAAATAAATATAAAGTTAATCCTAAGTTTGCAGATTTATGAAGATAATTGACCCTGAAAGAAAAGCCGTATCAATTTCCGAGTTTTTCGATAAAAATAAACAGATGCTTGGATTTGACTCTCCACAGAAAGCTCTTTTTATGACAGTAAAGGAGGCCATAGATAATTCATTGGACGCCTGCGGAGATCACGGAATACTGCCTGATATTACCTTGGAAATAGAGAATGTTGAACAGGATAAGTTTAAGGTAACTGTCACCGATAATGGACCAGGCATCCCGAGAAAGGAAGTGGCGGACTCTTTTGGTAAAATGCTTTATGGATCGAGATTTCATTTAGTAAGGCAGACCAGAGGTCAGCAGGGTCTTGGTATAACAGCAGCGATAATGTATGCCCAGAAAACAACCGGACTTCCTGCGGATATTATAACTAAAACAAAAGATGATGTTACTGCTTTTCACTTCATTCTTGAAATAAATGTCAAGAAAAATGAGCCCTTGATTCATTCTATTGAGCCAATTATTTGGAATGTCAATAGCGGGTTAAAAATTTCTCTCGTATTGAAAGGAAAAATTGTTGGAGGGAAGCAATCGATTGAGGAATATATTCGTCAAACAGCAATAGCAAACCCTCATGCATCATTCCATGTTTTCCTCCCTGAAAGAAAATTCGAGATTGAAAGAAGCATAAATGAAGCTCCTAAAATCCCGGAAGCAGTAAAGCCTCATCCACATGGTGTAGAATTGGGGGAGCTTATGTCGATTTTGAGAGAGAGGGAGAAAGAGCCAATAGAAAAAATAATTTCTGATAGTTTTTCTAGGATAACTTCCAATATTTCCAAGGAAATAGTTCATAAAAGCGGGCTTAGCCAGAAGAGCGTATCACAATTGCATCAGAAGGACT
The DNA here is from genome assembly GCA_023256615.1 of Thermoplasmata archaeon. Classification (GTDB taxonomy): domain Archaea; phylum Thermoplasmatota; class Thermoplasmata; order Thermoplasmatales; genus JAGDXO01. The sequence goes on along the minus strand of JAGDXO010000022.1, from coordinate 48,133 downwards.
TTGAAAATTTGTGGAATACCATGCAGAGTTTTGACTTTATGGAGCCAAATAAAGAGTCTCTGTCCCCTATCGGTGAAGAGGCCCTTTATAAGAGTGTATTGAATTCTTTCGAAGATATGCATCCAGCATATTTCTCCATGCCTGTTTCAAAGGGACCTTTTGTATACTCTGGACATCCTTTCATTATAGAGGCGATTGCCGTTTATGGTGGGAATATCCCGAAAGAAGAACCTGTTAAAATTTTAAGATTTACAAATAGAGTTCCTTTACTATATCAGCAGGGAAGTTGTGCAATTACGAAGGCCATTTCTTCAATATCATGGAATCAATATGGATTGTCTCAGCCTGTAAAAGACCAATTGCCTATAGGCCCAGTTATAATGGTGGTTCATATTGCAAGTACCAAAATTCCTTATACCTCTGAGGCTAAAGAAGCTGTTGCGCCTGTGCCTGAAATACTTGATTCTCTTGATGTTGTAATTAAAAAAATTGGCAGACAAATAAGGGCAATGAAAACAAAGGAAGAACATAAAACACATGTTGAGGAGAAATTTTCTCTTATAGAGCAGATTATACCTGCAATTTCAAAGAAAGCCTCCTCAATATTGAGAATGGAGGAGCCGGATATTAAGCCTATAATTTCCAAAGTTATGGGGGTAGTAGCATTCAGAGAAATAGATGGAAAGCTGTTTGCAGAGAATTATACTGAGGAAAGGCTTTCATTCACCGTGTTATTAAAAGGAGAAGGTGAATGGAGACAGAAAGTCAACAATCTTGCTCCTTTTGAGAAGGTGGAATTGAATTTTGACAGGGAAATCATAGATTCCTCTGAAATTTATGTCAATCTGCCAGATTCAAAATTGCTTGGAGCATATTCTTTACCAGAGGTGTTGAAAAATGAATGAAAAATTAAAATCAATAGTTGATGAAATTTACAATGAAATGAAGAAAGGTCAAATTCCGAAGGTAGAGCTTAAATCCAGAAATAAGGACAATATTGTTTTTGATAATTTAAGTGGAGTATGGAAATATGGTAATAATACAGTTAAGAGATACGCATCGAAAACAAATTCAGCCAAGAGCATCTTGAAAATGCTCTATATAATAGATTTCATAGATGAGATGGAGCAGGATTTAAAAACATCTACCTTGAGAGAGATGTACTACATTTCAGAGGGTTGGGGACTTGGAAAATTTGAGAGCCAAGATGAATCAGATATGATGACTGAAGATCTGGAGGTTATGACTACGCTCTTAAGAGAGGAGATGAGGTTGAGACCTGAAGAAAGCGGGGCATCTGTAATAGGAAACCTGACATTAAAGGAAATGAACAGGAAGGGGGAATGGAAGGAAATAAACTGCAGAGATGATGTAGGTGATGCCGGCTATACGATTCCATATAACGTAGAACCTGAAAAAATACAATTTGTTTCAGAGGATGTTGATTTTGTATTGGCAATTGAAACCGGGGGAATGTTCGATAGATTGGTGGAAAATAGATTTGATGAAAAAATGCGAAGCCTGCTAGTTCATATTAAGGGTCAACCATCCAGATCTACAAAACGTTTGATTAACCGGCTCAATAAAGAACTTCATATTCCCGTAGTAGTATTCACAGATGGAGACCCTTGGAGCTTCAGGATTTTCGCATCAATAGCCTATGGAGCAATAAAGACAGCCCATATTTCAGACATACTCGCAACACCGAATTCTGAATTCGTTGGTATTACTGCTTCTGACATAGTTAGGTATGAACTTCCCACGGACAAACTGAGTGATAAGGACATTGAAGCCCTCCATGCTGAATTAGAGGATCCGAGGTTCAATACTCCATTCTGGAAAGGAGAGATTGAGACGATGCTAAATCTTGGAAAGAAAGCTGAACAACAAGCTTTAGCTAAGTATGGCCTAAATTTTGTCACAGACACATACTTGCCTGAGAAATTGAAAGAGATTGGAATCATATGAACAGAAGGGCAATTCTGGCCTTAGCATCTCTAGGAGCATTCTTTGCTCTCGGAGACAGGTATGCAATATCTGTACTTTATAAAGAATTCATGGCCAATCTCGACATTAACTCAAAGGTATTATTTTCACTTATTTTTTCATCCTTTTATATAGGGTATACAATCACCCAAGTCCCTGGGGGTAGGCTTGCTGAAAAATATGGGCCATCTAGGATTGCAGGTTTTTCGATGATTTCGTGGTCAATACTGCTTGGAATTCTTTCATTGGATAAATCATTCGTATTTGCCTTGGTAATAAGTTTCTTTATGGGGGTTACCCAGGGACCAATTTTTCCGTCCATTATGTATTTAGTCAGATTAAGTTATGATGATCATGAATATGCAAGAGCCACGAGCTATGTTTCTGCTTTGGGGGATGTATCTCCCGCCATAATACCTATTGTCGCATTCATTCTTTTGAATTTTTCTGGATACTTATATTTACCCATACTTGTTTTCGCATTTTCTGGTATATTTGTAGGTTCGATCCTTCTTAGTATAAATATTAACTATAAGATAAATAAGTCCCCTGGAAAATGGAAAATGCTAATGAATAAAAGTTTCTGGATCTTTGGATTGTCATTTTTCTTATATGATTTCTACTTTTACATTTTTCTTACCTGGTACCCTGCATTTCTTTCTGAAAGATATGGAATAAGAACCAACAATTTTATTTTCTTTACTCTTCCATGGATTTTTATGGCTTTGAGTGCAATATTATCAGGAATAGTATTGGATGCTGTGAAAAATGATACGGGGATTTCAAAATTGTCATATATAATAATATTTATTTCAATGCTATTGACTTTTGTACTCAACAATCCTTATGAGTTTTTGATTCTTGTTACTGTAATGTTATCTTTCCTAAATCCCATTCTACTGAGTTCTTGGAGACTATCGACAAGAATAGCTGGAAAGGAAAGTTCGGCATTCGTTGGAGGGTGGATTAATTTGTGGGGTAATTTGGGGGGTATCACTGCTCCTTTTGTAATGGCATTGCTGATGTCGTTGATCAATCTGAAGTTTATATTTATATACTCATCTATAGTCCCTCTCTGCGGGCTTATAACTTGGTATTGGCTTGGAGGGTTTAGAAATGCAGAAAAGGGACATAATTGAGGCTATATCAGAGGAAACTGGTATCCCAAAAGATAGACTTCCCAGAAGATTTGAGATAATTGGAAAATCTATAATAATGAGTTTAATAGATTTCCCAGAATACATGAAATACAGCATAGCTAAGTCGTATGTTACTAAATTCAAATTATGGTCATTTTACGAACTTGTTGAAATAAAAGGTCAGATGAGAGTCCCAGAGGCAAAATTAATATATGGAATAAATACGGATGTAACCCATATTGAGAATGGAATTTTATTCCGATTAAACCCTTCAAAAGTTATGTTTTCAAAGGGAAATAAATATGAAAGGCACCGTCTTTTGGATGAAGTTAAGAATGATGAAATTGTAGTTGATATGTTTGCGGGAATAGGATACTATTCAATTCCGCTTTCCTCCAGGGTTAAAAAGATTTATGCCTGTGAGATAAATCCAGATTCTTATCATTTCTTAATAATAAATAAAATGATAAACAAATCTGAAACGCTCATCCCTTATTTTGGCGATTCGAGTTTTTTCCCATTAGAGGGAGTTGCGGACAGAGTTATTATGGGGCATTTCGATTCTTTAATTTATTTGAACAAGGGATTGTCAATTTTAAAGAATACGGGAATAATTCACCTGCACGCCCTCGTCAAGAGAGGTGATGAAACCATTAATAATTATCTTGTAAATTTGCGATCTGTAAGGGGAGTAAAATCAAGGATTGTCAAGAGTTATTCTCCATCAACAAATCATATGGTTTTTGATCTTCACATAGAAAAGGAATAATAGTGAATATTACTAATTCCTTTATGTATACGATAGAGAGTTTGATAGGGAAACAGATTTCTTTTAGAAAAAATGTTATTCCTCTTCAACCGTCAGAAAATATAATGCCGAGAAAAGCCCTTGAGGCCCTATCATCTGACTTCAATCACCGATATTCATTGGTTATGGATTCAGATTATCGTGGTATTAGAGTTCATAATGCGTATGCTGGCACTGAGTTCTCGGAGGAACTAGTTGAAACAGTTGAGAAACTGGCGATCTCTGGAACTGAGTTTGGTTTCTCTGATGTGAGACCTATATCTGGACACATTGCGGCATTGCAGGTATTAGGCAATATTTTAAAGGAAGGCGAAAAATTTCTTTATATACCCGAAGAGTGGGGAGGATATGATGGATATATGCAACAGTATATCCCATCTCTTCTACATCTTAAATCAGAGAAAATACCGATGTTAAACTGGAAGATTGATTATCAGAAATTAGGAAAATATGGAAAAGATTATTCTGCAATAATATTGGGTGCAAGTATATTCTTCCACCCATATGATTTAAAGATTGTGAGGGAAATGTTCCCTGATTCTTATATACTTTATGATGCTTCTCACATCTTGGGACTGATAATGCAGGGAGAATTTCAGAAGAACTTGTCTTTGATTGATGTTTTATATGGGAGTACTCATAAAAATTTCCCTGGCCCCCAGGGGGGTTTGATTTTGGGTAGGAAGGATCTTGAGGAAAATGTCAAAAGGAACTCAATCTGGAAATATTATGATAATTTTCATCTAGGAAGGATAGCCGCATTGGGTATATCGCTGGAATTCCTAAAAAATTTTGAATATGCGAAAAAATGCATTCAAAATACACAATTACTTTTGAAAGGGCTTGTAGAGAGTGGAGTTTCAATTTATAATCCTCCTCAGTTCACAGAAAGTTGCATGATGATGATTAACCATCCAGAGGTAGCAAGAATTTCGATGCAATTGGAAAAGAACAACATACTTATCGATAGGATAGGAAGAGTGGGACTAAATGAGGTGACGATGATGGGTTTATCGAAAGAGCATATTTTAAAAATTTCAACTATGATATCTGAAATAGTAAATGGCAGGAAATTCTTAAATTTAGGGGATATTTTAAACATTCTAGGAGACATAAAAATGCCCTGACATTACAAAACCTTTTTACATAATGGTGAAATTCAGGCCCATGGCTATGAATAAGCCCCTTAATAAGAAATTTTCAGACTTGGCAGAAACTATGAAACCCTCAGCCATAAGGATGCTTTTGAGAGTTACAGATACCCCAGATATTATTTCTTTCGGTGGAGGGTTGCCAAATCCCGATTCTTTCCCACTAGATGAGGTAAGGGAAATTTTCGAGGAACAGCTGAAAATTAACGGAAAAAGGATGTTACAGTATGGGGCTACAGAGGGTTTGAAAACGCTGAATATTGCCCTCGCAAAAAGGATGAAAGAAAAGGAAAATATTAATTGCAGCCCTGATGAAATAATCCAGACAACGGGCTCGCAGGAAGCTCTCTATATGCTGGGAAAAATTTTCGCAAACCCTGGTGAATACGTGATTAGTGAGGCACCAACATATACCGGCACTATAACGGCACTTAGGGCATCGAATATAAGAATGATCGGTGTTCCGATGGATCATGATGGTATGATCATGGAAAAATTGAGAGAAACCTTGAAAAAATATCCTAATCCAAGATTCATATATGTTATTCCAAATTTTCAGAATCCCACGGGCATAACAATGAGTTATGAGAGGAGGAAGGAACTCCTTGAGATTGCAAGCGAGAATGATTTAATAATATTGGAGGACGACCCATATGGAAATTTACGCTTTTCCGGAGAGCATATTCCATCATTGAAATCAATGGACAAGGAAGGGAATGTCGTTTACTTGGGTACTTTTTCCAAGGTACTTGCACCTGGCTTCAGACTTGGTTACGTAATCGCATCCAAGGATGTCATTGAAAAACTCAATCTTGCAAAGCAGGCTCTGGATTTGGCATCTAGCACAATTTCTGAATATATTGCGGAAGGATACGTCACGAAGGGATATATGGAAAGACAGATTCCAAAGATCGTATCTCTATATAGGCACAAAAGAGACCTTATGATAGAGTCATTTGAAAAATATTTTCCTGAGGATGTTGAATTTACCAGGCCAAATGGTGGTATGTTCATCTGGGTCACAAAGAAAGGAGCAAACACTGACAAACTGTTCACCAAAGCAATGGAAATGAAAGTTGCTTACGTTATTGGCTCGGCATTCTATCCTGATGAGGATAACCACGAGTCAATGAGGTTAAATTTCACTTATAGTAGTGATGAGAATATCATAGAAGGAGTAAAGAGGCTTTCTGAGGTGCTCAAAAGATATTCGTAAAACAGTAATGTTCATAAGCTTAAAAAAACATATAGGTGTGAGTGATCCAATTTGCCTTTATTTAGGGGTAGTCAAGGGGGGTCTCCCACACTCAGGAATATAAGAAGTGTGGTAGATGAAGCAAAAAATCTTGAAATGCAAGGGGAAAGAGAGAAGGCAAGATTGCTTTATAGAAGGGTTCTGAGATACGCCACCGAAGAATTTATCCCAGAGAAAGATAAGAAAGCTGTTGCGGAGATACTGATAAATATAGGTAACTCTCTCGCCAGTCTTGAAGATTATGATAAGGCCATTGATAGTTTTGAAATGGCCAAAAGAGAGGATCCAACTAATCCAAAATCTTGGCTTTCTATAGGGAGATTACTTCTAAGTAGGAACTTGCAGATTTCATATGCAGAGTCAAATTTGGAGGAAGCTAAGAAAATTGACCCCAATAATCCGGATGTCTGGAAAATTCTAGGAGAAATTTACGAGCAGGAGGGAAAAACTGAAGAAGCTAAGAAAGCATACATGAATGCTTTGAATATAAAACAGGATGACCCCGAAGTGAATGAGAGATTTTATGCTCTCAGCTCAGATAAGGAATCTCTTTTGAGGTACCTGGAATTTCTTAAAAAAGGGAATGATAAGGAAAAATTACTTGAAGTTTATCTTAAACTCATCTCTATGGGAGAGACATCATTTCTCGGAGAGGCAAAAGCAGCTTTTCCTGATAATCCTAGAATAGCCACGATAGAGGCAAAGATGATGATTGACAATAATAATTTCCAAGAAGCAGAGGAAATTCTAAATGGAGTATTAAAAAACAACCCCGAAAACGTTGAGGCAAACACACTATTGGATTACATAAAAATATTTGCCCAAAGGCCGATCGAGGAGCTTCCACCAGAAATGAGAATACCGCAACTCGTAAGAAATGGAAGGGTTAAAGAAGCAATCGAACTTGCTAAGAATTCAGGGCTAACAAATGAGGACATTTTTTATATTGCCCTAAGTGGAAAGGATTATGATGAGGCCCTGAAAATAGTATCAGATTTCCCCAACTTCAAAGTTTATGAAGCTATAGTAAACCTTGAAAGGAATCCAGAAGAGGCCGAGAAGGAATTAAACAAATATGTCAGCATTAATCAAAAAGATGCGCTTGCCTGGATGGTCAAGAGTATAATTGCTGACTGGAAAAACAATGAGATGGGAGCTAAGAATTTTCTGAACATGGCATTGAGAATAAATCCTAATGTGGCAAGAATTGAACTCATTAATAAATATAAGAATTTCAAAGATAGGGAATGGCTAAAAGAGTTAAAGAAATAAGTATTCCCTCAGCTTCGTGGCTACAAGATTGGATACCGATATCTTAGAGAATGGACCTTCTATTGTGTCTGTCGTAGAGATACTGTCTACGAACCCCGAATATTTTGAAGTTCCTGAAATGAACAGGCCATGTATACAGTAAACGTTTATTTTGGATGCCCCATGCTGCTTCAATATTCTTGATGCTTCTAGTATTGTTCCTCCTGTTGATATAAGATCGTCCACTAATGCAATTCTTTTACCGTCAAGTTTTATATCATCTGGAATACTTATTTGAACTTTCGTGTCCGATATTCTCTTCTTTTCCAGAGCTATTGCCTCCTTACCTGATACCCTGCTGATGTTCCTAGCTTCGTCTATGAAACCATCATCCGGGGATACAACTATATCGTTATCATCCTTTGCAACCTGCTCGCCAATTATGACCTCTGCCCTTATTTCTATACCTTTATCCTTCAGAAAGGCCATTCCTTCAGGTGAGTGCATGTTTACGACAAAAATTTTTTCAAATCTTTCATAGAGAATGTCTGATATTACCTTTGCACTTATTGCCTCATAAGGTTGGAACATTGAGTCCTGCCTTGCATATCCAAAATATGGTACCACAAGAATTTGCCTTTTCGATCCAGCGTTCTTCAATGCATTGTGTGTAAGCAATATATCAATTATACCCTGATCTGGATATGTACTCCCAACTACTATTGATTCGTCCAATTCCTCCTCAATCTTTATATACAGTTCACCATCAGCAAATCTTCTCCTAGTGACTCTTGCCAATGGGATTTCCATAATTGATGACATTTTAGAAGCTAGACCTTCTGAATTATATGTTGGAACTATTCTCACATGGGATTAATGCAGACTTGTTAAAATATTCTATCAATTAATTATTTATTCATTCAATTTCAATAATTCTTCAATCCTATATCCACATTTCTTTTTGAGCTGATCATCCAATCTTTTTAACCTAGGAATTTCGCTACTAAGACCTTTGATTTCATAATCTTTTATTATTTCGTCTAAGGTAACTACCTTTGAACCCTTTAAAAGTGTATCTGCATGACATACTATTTTCTCTTCCAGGCTCCTAGGGATATAATCAAGATCTGGTAATTTGAATTTTTTAGCTGTTTTTTTTAGAAGGCCGGCTCCGACATGGGTGCTGCAGAATCTTGCTATCATTTCATCGTAGCCTTCCTTTAGGAGGATTGAGTGCCCTTCTGCCCCATGGGAAATTCCACCTGTAACAGTCTTTCCTATATCATGTAAAAGAGCTCCTGCCTCGAGTATTTTTTCATCTGCTCCGCACCCTTTTCCTATCTCCAATGCTACTTTTGAAACCATTATGGAATGAGATATTAATTTTTCATCGGCCCCATATTTATTCAGTAGTGAAAGACACTCCTCTTTATCTGGAATTCTCAATACCTTCTTACCTCTTTCCTGTGGGATTATTCTAAGATATCCCCTGAGTTCTTTCTGTCTTCCGAGATGTTCTAAAAAAATTGCAAGTGCAGATACTTCAGAATGTGGCTGGTTTTTTACAGAAATATTGTAATCCGCCATTTCATATATCTCCCTCGGTACTTTTTCTGCACCCACTATTATCATAATATTTTCGCTTTTTCTTATTTCATTTATTTTTTCTTCCATTGGTATTCCGTACATTGTCAGATGCACTTTAATTCCCTTAAATTTCTTTATCTGATCTCTATAAGGATAAAATTCTATCTTGAATGAGCCACCGAACTTCTCTGTTACCCTTTCTACTGTTTGTTTTAATTTTAAGTCCTCTTTGTCTACTATTATTCTATCAGCTCCGAATGCCCTTGACACTAGAGCCACATGAGTTGTTATCCTTTTATCCCTTTCAGGCCTATGCCCTATCCTCATTACTGTTATCAACTTATTCTCTCCACCTTCATTCCTTTTATTGTCAATGTTTTACTTCTCTTTATCATTACTCTCAAAAATGTTGACGTCACATTAAGTTTTTCCTGAATCTCTGCTATGTACTGAATTCCATTTTCAAGAAGCTCCTCTATTTTCTTGCTAAATTCTTCAATGGCAGCATCATTTAATGAAGCTACATATATGACGTCAGCAGTTTCCTCTGTGGGTATAAGTATGTTAATCTGTATTGATGTGTAATAGTTATGATAAACTTTTTTGGGTCCTTTTGGTGTTGCACTCCACTGAGACTCAACAAATTTTATTTTCTCAAGATAATGAAGTATATCTATTGCCTCCTTCCCAAGTTTTTCCTTTACTTCCTCCTCGCTCATCCATTTCTCATTCAATAACTTTAAAAGCGATCTCTTGGTTTCTGTATTTGATATAGTAAAAATCGTCACCAGTTCACTTACATCGTTGACAACCTTTATTTTATTCATAAACTTACCCTAATAAAAACCGGATTTAAATACTTTAACCAATGTTTTCATCATTTCATTTAAGAAATAGTTTATTTCCATAATTTATAATATATTTCTAATGATTGATAAAGAGTATTTTATGATAATGCCGCCTGAAAATCTATTATGTTTCAGAGAATAGTTTCAAAATAATTTTTCATTATGTGCAATTATTTTATAAAGAGTTATTATACTGATTTATGTCATCCATATTCCAATATAAGAGCAATGTAGATAAAGAGTTAGAATTTTTTTTCGATAGAAAAATAGAAGGGAAAGAAGGGATTGAAAAAGATGTTATAAAGGCATTAAAGGATTTTACAATGAGAGGTGGAAAGAGGATAAGACCTCTTTTTATGATTACAGGCTATTGGCTTAATTCCGATATAGATGAAAGAATAATAAAAGCGTCGATAAGTCTTGAATTAATGCAATCCTATTTGCTCATACATGATGATATTATTGATCAAAGTGATATACGAAGGGGAGGGCCTGCTTTCCACAAACTTTTTAGCTATGAGAAAAAAGTAAATGAAGGATTAGCAATAGTTGCTGCTGACCTTGCCGATGCATATTCTCACGAAATACTCCTTGAAAATAATTTCCCTCAAGAAAGATTAAATCGAGCCATGATGATGATGTCAGAAACAGTTGAATGCACTGGAGTAGGACAGTTAATGGATATAGTGATGCCTTTCAAAGAACAGGTAACACTCGCTGATGTGACAAATATCCATATTATGAAGACTGCCCACTACACTGTAAATGGTCCCATGAGAATTGGAAGTGTATTAAGTGGTTATAAGAATACAGACCTCATTAATGATTATGGAATACCACTTGGCATAGCATTCCAGATACAAGATGATATCCTTGGAATGTTTGGGGATGAAAGAACTCTTGGGAAATCCGTAACAAGCGATTTTGAAGAAGGGAAAATGACTCATCTTATAATACTTACTTACAAACTCGCTAATGAAAGTGATGTGAAATTTATAAAAGAGAGAATTGGAAAGAAGAACATTTCTCCCGAGGATTTTGAACAAGTAAGAGATATAATACGAAAGTGCGGAGCATTAGAGGAAACGAGGAAAATCGCCAACGATTATTACAATAAGGCTATATCAACAATAGACAAATTAACCGATGATAAGGAAAAGAGGAATGAACTGAAAGAGCTCGCTGATAAGATGGTAAATAGGACAGCTTAATAATCAATTCCTCTCGAATTTTCCTCCTCCACCTACAGGCTTTGTCCCATCCATCCCCATCTTTGATGTAATGCTATCAGGATAGCTACTCGGATCCAGAGATGACCCTTTCTCCTTTTTGATTATTATTCCTCTGTCTGCCTGGAATCTTGTTGCGAGTGCCCATTCCACATCCTGATCATTATAAATATCTATATCATCGTCAACCACTATCACTCTCTTCATGCTCTTGTGCCCTCTGAAAGACGCCTCTACAGTATTCCTGAAATCTTCTTCTGATTTTTTCTTAATCTTTACTACACCGTGAAGCCACGATGCCCCGCCCTCTGTCAGTCTAACATCCTTGACATCTACGCCCTCTTTCTTTATTTCTTTAAATATAGTGGGTTCTCTTGGGAGACCCATTAGATTGAAATGTTCATAAGTGGCAGGAACCAATACATGGTAAACTGGATCTTTAATGATTTCAACTGATTGGAAAATTATCTTAGGCTGGTTTTTTTGTGAGTCATAAGTCCCGGTTATATCCTTAAATGGGCCTTCGTCCTCCTTCCTTTCCGTTAGTATTGCATTTATAACATAATCAGAATCGGATGGAACGAGAATATTATTTTGGCTCTTTGAGAACAGCATGTCCTTCCCTTTAGCAAGTTTGTAAAGTTCGGCAGCGATTTGCGTTTCATCCTTTTCAAATGTTGTTGATGTTGCTGAAGCCAAAAGATATTCTAGAGGAGAGCCTACAACAATTGATACCTTTAGCTCCTCTCCATGCTCTATTGAATCCAAATACATTTTGTATAAATCTCTCGGTACAAGTCTCACTAAACCTTCCTCGCTATTTCTTACAAATACCCTATGGATGGATAGGTTCCTTTTGCCATCCTTTTCAGCGACAAATATTCCTGATGTAAAATAGTACCCTGCATCCTTTTCATAAAACCAACATACAGGTACATCATCCATTGTGGACTTAAAATTGAATTTCTTATCTCCTAATCTAAGTTCTTCATTCCCATTTATTGCCTCCATGTAATTGTTGAGAAATTGTTCCCTATTCATATTCAATTCTTTATATATTCTTTCTCTGTCAGCCCATAGATTTATGACGCCCGTCTTCCCCTCTAAATTATTGAGAAGAATTGGTCTCTTCCCGTACTTTAAGGAAAGATCTGTTATTTGTTTTTTCCTTTTCACATTTTCATTTATCACAATAAATTCATCATTTATGTAATCCTTTAACATAGGGCCCCCCCTTTTTCGACTGGATATTTCATGGTGTTATCCTCGTTCTATCTCTTGGAAACAAGGTGGCTTCCCTTATATTAACAAGGTTTAAAAGAACCATTGTTAATCTTTCTAGTCCTATTGCCCATCCAGCATGCGGTGGCATTCCATACTGAAAAGCCTTCACGTAGAATGAGAATGAATCTACATTCAATCCTTTATTCTTCAGATTTGAAATTAATACTTCAGGATCGTGAACTCTTTGTGCACCGCTTGTTATCTCAATTTCTCCAAATTGCAAATCAAATCCTTTTGAATATATATCATCATGAGGCTGTACATAGAATGGTTTTAAACTTCTGGGCCACCTTGTTATAAAGTAGAATTCCTTCATTCCGCCTCCAACTGCCTTGAAAATTGGTGTAGTGAGATCTTCTCCATCCTTTATTTCTATCCCCTTTTCATTTGCCATTTTAATATAATCAGAATATGTTATCCTCTTAAATTTATAATTTACATTCAGGTCATTTACATTCAATATCTCTAGTTCTTTTTTGTTTCTCTCGTTTACAGAGTTGGATGCAACCTTGATAATATCTTCCAGTACACTCATCACTTTTTCATCATCCGAAAAGCTCATCTCTATATCAATGGAGGTGAATTCATTCAGGTGCTTTGTAGTATTGTGTTCTTCTGCCCTGAATGCAGGGGCTATTTCGAATACCTTATCAAATCCGGCCGACATCATTATTTCCTTGTAAAGCTGCGGACTCTGGCTTAGATAGGCTTCCCTTTCAAAATATTTGACTGGGAATAGTTCTGTACCTCCCTCGGTTGCAGCTGCAACTATTTTTGGAGTATGAATTTCAATGAAACCATTCTCATAAAAATAATCTCTTATTGAGTTAGCAATAGTACTCTGTATCTTAAATATCGATAGAATCTGAGGTTTCCTTAAATCTATGAATCTATTTTCTAGTCTAGTTTCCAGATCAGTTTCAACAGGATCTATTATTCCTATAGGCAAAGGTGTCTTGGCCCTGTTTAAAATATTAAGGCTGTCTATCTGAATTTCATAACCTAATTTTGCTTGGCTTTTAACCGCTTTTCCCTTTATAGTTAGAATGCTCTCTCTTGATAATACCTTCAACTCATTAAATATATCAGGATTATTCTTTTTGAATAGTATGCATTGAACATTACCTGAGACATCTCTAAGATCTATGAATGCTAGCGACCCGACTATCCTTATGTTCTGAGCCCACCCAGATACTTCAACTTCTTCTCCAATCTTATCTTTGACGTCTGCAATTAGTGACCTCATCAAATCTCTTAATTCATTTCTTGGATATAATTTGATGGGAAGAAATAGATATATGTTTTCTATAACCCCTTTATGAGAGTGGGTATCCTTGATATTCAGGGTGATGTATCGGAACATCTTGAAATGCTGAAAAAAATAAATGTTGAGGGGGTTATGGTAAGATATAAAAAGGATCTTGACTCTATAGATGGTCTTATAATCCCTGGTGGTGAGAGTACAGTTATAGGTTCAATATTGAAAGCAAGAGGTATGGATAAATACATACTGGACATAAAAATACCAGTCATGGGTACTTGTGCTGGTCTTATTCTCATATCGGAGAAAGTTGATGATAAGGATGGGCTTATGCCCATATTAAAAATATCGGTTAGCAGAAATGCCTATGGCACCCAGAGAGAGAGTTTCGAAACGGATTTAAAAATAAACGATGTAGGATCGTTTAGGGGAGTTTTCATAAGGGCTCCAAGAATTGATGAGGTTAGGAAAGGGGTTGTTTTAAGCTACTTTAATGGAAAACCAGTAATGGTAAAAGATGGAAGGAATATTGGTTTAACATTCCATCCTGAAATATATGGTGATGAAAGAATTCATAAATTATTCGTAGATGGATTAGACTAATCTTGGTTTCTTTATTATTCCCTTCCCTTCTCCTGTTTTACCAACAATTGTAACCTCTGTATCAAATTTTATATCTGCTCTTAAATATCCAAGTCCAATCCCTTTCGATAGTGAAGGGGAGAATGTTCCAGATGTAAGTTTGCCTATTTCCTCTCCATTCAATTTTATTATATTTCCATTCCTGGGTATAGTTCTATCTAATGATAATAGCCCTCTGAACTTCTCCTTGACATTATCCTTTTTCTTTTCAAGAATGTTTTTTCCTATGAACTCATGATCCCAGTTTATTATCCATGATATCCCAGCTTCTATAGGATTTCTGTCCTCATTGAAGTCTTGACCAGATAACAAAAATCCCTTCTCCATCCTTAATGTATCTCTGGCACCTAGACCTATAGGTTTCACATCACTGTTCCTTAGAAGCTCTTCCCATAGCTTTGGAGCATGTTCATTTGGAATTATGAATTCGAATCCATCTTCTCCTGTATAACCTGTTCTTGCGACTGATGTAGAATCCTCCAATCCTTTGGATGGGAATTTAGAGGAAGCATTCATGAAGGTGAAATGATCAAGCTTATTTGCTTCAGGCATAATATTTTTCATAACTTCTGATGCAGATGGACCTTGTAATGCTATACAAGAGAGTTTATTTGAAATATTGCTGACAACAACTTTAAAATCCTTTTTATTCTTAATTATCCAATTGTAAATTTTATCTGTTGTTGCTGCATTAGGAATAACAAGAAAGCGTTCTTCACTCATTTTGTAAGCAATTGTATCATCTATCATATTGGCATCACTATTCAGGTAAGCAGAATAAACCGCCTTACCTACCTCTGCCTTTGATAAATCACTTGGAAGTAAATATGAAATAAAATCCTGGGCGTCCTTTCCCTCTATTATAATATCACCCATATGCGATACATCAAAAATACCTGCCTTGCTTCTAACCTGTTTGTGCTCTTCTATAATGCTGGTATACTGAATTGGCATTTCCCAACCATGGAAGTCAACAAATTTTGCATTTAATTTTACATGTTCTTCAAATAAGGAAGTTCTCATAATGGTATATAGCATTTTAGATATTAACTCTAATCTTGCAGTGGAAAGAGGGGGGTGGCGGGGCAAACTTAAAGTATTTCTAAGGGATCAGAATACTCTCGCTGGTAAAAGCCGCGATAGCTCAGCTGGGAGAGCGCAAGACTGAAGATCTTGAGGTCGCCGGTTCGATCCCGGCTCGCGGCATAATTTTTATATTAATGTTATTCTAAAAGTAATCATTCACGGAAAATCTCCACAGATAAGTCTTCCACAAGATTATGATTCAGATTATTTATCTCCGATAAAAGCTCTTCAAGATCGCCCGCATTAGTTAAAGCGTATTTTATCCTATTTACGGACATTCTATAAGAACCTGGGCACAAGAAACCCTCTTTCACAGCCAAGGCATCAGGTTTAATCTGAAGTATAACACTCATAGCTATTTCCTTACCTCCGTGTGGTCTTTGAAAACCAGGGTTTTCATACTCCAGAATCTTCTTCTCATCTGTATCGATTAAATCTATCTTCTCACCCATATCCAGAGGGGAAAGTTTATTTTCCCCATTCAATACTACGGCTAATTTCATAAAGAATATTTATAACCGCAAATAAAAGGAATGTGTAATCTGTAGAGCGAAAAGATGCAATAGAAATTTATCCGTCTATTTAATCAGTAATAAATGAGAGTGCTACTTGGAGGTACATTCAGTATATTGCACAAGGCTCACAGGGAGATGATTTTAAGGGGCGCAAAAATGGGAGATCTATTCATCGGAGTCACATCTGACAAATATGAGTTCAACAAAAAATACAATGTCCCTCCATTTAAGGTGAGAGAAGAGAAACTTTTAACATTTTTATCAGAAAATAAAATCAGAGCTAGAATATCACCATTAGAAGATCCTTATGGGAAAACACTCGATCCCTATTTTGATGCGATTGTTGTCAGCAATGAAACAATAGACTTTGTGAGAAGTATAAATTTTAAGAGGAAATCGCTCGGGATAAAGCCTCTATTTATAGAAAATATCGGAACTATTTTGGCAGAAGATCTTATGCCAATAAAATCAGAAAGAATAATCAAGGGGCAAATAGATGAAAACGGAAGGAGACTGAAAGAAATTATTCTTGGAGTGGCATCCGAAAATCCTGAAAAGATAAAGGGAGTTGAAAAATTCGCCAAGAATATTTTCACTAATTTCAGAATTGAAAAATATGCCAACAGAACGGAGATAAACCAACCATTCGGGGATGAGATTTTTATTTCGGCTGAACAAAGAATCAAGGAAATTCCAGACGATGTTGATTATGCAATTGGAATAGAAGCTGGAATAATTAAGATCGGTAGCAGGTACTATGATATTCATTATTCGCTTATCAGGGATGGAATGGGAAATAAGTTATCCGGTATGTCATCAGGCCTCCCTATTAAGGAGCAAACCATTCAATTTTTAAAAGAGGGGAAGAACCTTGAAGAGGTCACAGACAATCTTGTAGGTACTCGAAAATCTGGTGAAAACAAAGGTGCAATTTACTATTTTTCAGGCGGAAGGAAGGAAAGGTGGGAACTAGTTTATGAATCAATTATGTCTGCTTTCATTTCTAGAATTTCAGAAATGATTCCATTAAAATATTAAATTACAGAAGGAACAACATCCTTGGAATTATATTCTTTGATTCTTCCATCCCTGTAAACCACAAGAGTCTGATTCTCAATTTCATACCATTTACCATTCATCACTTCTGTAGAAACGGTAAATCTATCATCATCCAATTTATAGAACAGTGAATAATAGCCCTTATCCTCCCTTGCCTCCCTGTAGGCTGCAGCATAATTCCCATCGGTAATAATGAAATTTATGCTCGTAAAATTCATCTGCCTAATGTTCTCAATAGCAGCTGGAAAACTCTTCAATATTTTTTTGAAATAAAAATAACTGTCACTTCTATTTTTTTCACCTAATTCCTTGATTGTACCGTTATGTGCAAAACTTATCATTCCATTTACAAAGGGTTGGGTGTTATTGATACTCTTGCTTGAGGAGCTTATCTTCCTGGCATGAGCGAGTATAGCAGTTCCGAAAAGATCCTTTTCTTGACTGATTTCTTTGATGCTCTTCTTTACTGTCACTTCCCCCTTGTTATAAATTGCATAACCAAATCCATCATTGTGAGGAGCATTATAGCCATTTCTGGCCATTTCATTTAGAAAACTAAAATATGGAGTCAAATCAGTGAATTTTCCAATTGAAAGTATCATTCTACACATATTTTTATATTAAATACACATTTAAAAGTATTACGAAGGAACAAGTTATTAATCAAATTCTAATAAGGGATTAATGAACAGTATTGATCTCCAATTCGCTGGAGAGATTAGGGAAATTAGAAATAGGATAGGTAGAAGTGAAAGGAAAGACTATGTGACCACTTACAATGAAAAGGAGTTCCTGAATGGAAGAACAAGGGACGAAAGAGTTTTAATTTTAAGAACAAGGGGATGCAGTTGGAGTTATCATTCAGGATGTTCAATGTGTGGATTTTGGGAAGACACTAACCCAGAAATAAATGCGAATGATATAATGAAACAGGTTGAAGATTTTTTGAAGGATCACAATAAAGGAGATGTGCTAAAAGTATTCACATCTGGCTCTTTTTTTGATCCTTTAGAGGTAAGTGAAGAAATACAAGTACCAATAATAGAAAAATTACTTAATCATTATAATTTTCTAATAGTCGAAAGCAGGCCAGAATACATAATAAACAAAGCAGAGAGATTAAAGCAATTCGCCGGGAAACTTCAGGTAGCTATGGGTATGGAATCTACCGATCCGGACGTTCTTAAATACCTTATTAACAAGAATTATAATTTTGAAGATTTTAAAAGAGCTTCAGAGACGCTTCATAGGAATGGAATATCAGTTAGGGCATATCTTTTAATGAAGCCACCGTTTATGAAGGAACAGGAGGCAATAGATGATACAATAAAATCTGCAAGGGATATTTCATCATTTGCGGATTTCATTTCTATAAATCCGATGAATATACAGAAAGGAACTCTGGTAGAGTCTCTATACAAGGAAGGAAATTACAGGCCTCCATGGTTATGGAGTGTGGTTGAAGTTCTATTATCACTGAGAGATATTCATATTCCAGTCGTCTCCCTTATAACAGGATCGGGCAAAAGTAGGGGCCCACATAACGGTCACTCTTGTGATAGAATATTTTCCGAGTCCATAAGGAAATACAGTGAAACTGGAGACTTTGCCTATCTAGAGAATTTAAGCTGTGAATGCAGGGAAAAGTGGGAATCTTTTAAAACGGAAGAAAATTCACTACCAATTCAGATAAATGAGGCAGTTTACAATGATTTCTGAAGCAGTGGATTTAATCCAGAACTCGAAGAAGCTCATAATATATTCGCATCATGACTCGGACGGAATAGCATCAGCAGGAATTGCACTCTTCGTCATAAAGAGGCTTGGATTGAATTATGAAATAAGGATAAGAAATCAACTATCAATAGAGGACATAACTGGAAAGGAAGAAGAAATTTATTGGTTCAATGATATGGGTTCATCCAAAGTTAATGAAATGAAAAATATTAAGGGAATAATCACTGATCACCATAATCCAGCGATAATGGATAATTTTATTCAGGATAATGGTAATAAGATATACCAGTTCAATCCTCATCTTGAAGGACTTGATGGTAGTATCTCTCAATCTGGTTCAACGACTACTTTCCTTTTTTCAATGAATATAATTCAGGAGGTTATAGCAGTTTCTCATCTTTCTGTTATAGGGTCTGTAGGCGACCTTCATGACAAAAAATTCGGGAGGCTTGTGGAAACTGACAGAGAAGTGATGAATTTATCAAAAGAGGTAGGTATAATAGAACCTAAAAATGATATACGATATTTTGGCAGAAGTTCCAAGCCCGTATCATACATGTTGAGATTCGGAAACGATCCCAAGATAAACTCCCTATATGATAGGCCTGATGCTGTATACGGACTCCTTGAAAGAATGGGAATTCCAAGGAAAATGGCAAATAGCACAAGATGGGTAGATATTTCAGAAGAAAAAAGAAAAAATATCATAAATGAACTTCTATACTTATTAGAAAAGGAGGGCGGTGAAAAAAATAGGCTTACAGGGGAAGTATATGAATTGAAAACTGAACCAATAAGCTCTGTCCTAAAGGACGCAAGAGATTTTTCGTCAATAATAAATGCTACTTCACGAAAGGGCAATCCAGAAGTGGGAGTAAAGCTTTGTTTATTTGAGAGAGGCCCCGTATTAGAAGAAGCTATGAAGCTGTATTCAGATCACACAGAAACCCTGAGAAAAGCATCAAGATTCCTAGATGAAATGCAGGGGAAGGTTATGGGGATTATTCATTATTATGATTTTGGATCAAATCTTGAAAACAACATAACAGGCACCATAGCAACAAGAATAATTACACATAAAAAAATTCCAAAGGAATCTGTAGTTATAGTAATGGCGGATATTGAGGGAAGCAAGAAGATCTCAGGAAGGATATCTTTAGATCTCTCTGAAAAACTTGACCTATCATTAATATTCAGGGATGCGGCTGAACTTGTGGGTGGATCTGGCGGAGGTCACAGAAATGCGGCTGGGGCCATGATACCCAATGGAAAAGAATATGATTTTATAAAAAATGTAAATAAAATAATTGAAGGTATAATCAAGCCCTCACAATAGTTTGTGCCTGTTCCCTTAAGAATTGTTGTAGATAATAGAATGAGCCTGTTCCCTTTCCTGTGGTACCGCTCATTTTCCAGCCAACAAAAGGCTGTGAACCAACCATGGCGCCAGTTGATCCTCCCCTTCTTCTGTTTGCATATATGACACCAACATCTATATTTTCGAAGTAATAGTCAATTTCGTTTTTGTCCTCGCTGAATATTCCGCCTGTAAGTCCATAATCCATAGAGTTAACGAATTTCACAGATTCTTCGAGAGATTTCATAGGTTTAATTGCGAGTATTGGAAGGAAAAGTTCCACTCTTTCAATATTTGGATCTTCAACATTATCAAGTATTGTATTCTCTGCATAAAAACCATCCATTTTTTTAACATCTCCACCGAGCAATATTTTTTCCTTCTTCACTGTACTCATAATGTTTATGAATTTATCATAAGCTTCCTTATTAATTACCGGACCGGTGAATGTATCCTTCTTACGGGGGTCATCTACCGATAGTTTCTTTGAAAATGCGACAAGCTTTTCTTTGAATTCATCATAAATTTTTTCATCAATCAGTGCCAGGCTGCATGCAGAACATTTCTGTCCGGAATATCCAAAGGCAGATCTTGCAACCCCCTCAGCAGCTTTATCAATATCGCATTTTGATGTGACAATTATAGTATCCTTGCCGCCCATCTCTGTTACCATTACCTTTGGTCTCTTCTCTTGAGCTTCACGGAAAATTTTCATACCAATTTCTCTGCTCCCAGTGAACACAACACCTTCCACTAGCTCATTTGTATACAATGTTCTTCCAACTCTCCCTCCAGACCCAGACAGGTAGATAAGATTCTCCTTTGGAACTCCAGCTTCATGCATGAGTTCAACAAATTTGTAGGAAGAAAGTGGTATGTCAGAAGAGGGTTTAAGAATCACGCTGTTTCCTACTATTAGGGGGCCGCTGGTCATCCCAACCGTTATAGAGAAGAAATTGAAAGGAGCAACAACAAGGAAAAGTCCATAAGGCTTCATAACACTTTTTGAATCTTCTCCATAGTATGCTGTTCCGGTAAATTTTATGAAACCTTCGTTCTCTATTAATTGGAGTGCATAGTACCTCATAAAATCAATTGCTTCATCTACGTCTCCCATCGCCTCATATCTATTTTTTCCATTTTCGTAGCTCAGAATTGCAGAAAATTCAAATTTTCTTTGTGACAGAATATCCGCCGCCTTAAGGAAAATTCTAGATCTCTCAACATATCCAATATTGAACCATTTCCTATAATTTTCAGAGGCAATTTTTGCTGCCTTCTCTGAAGTCTCCTTTGAGGACATCTGGAATGTTCCTACCTTTGTTTTACCATCTAATGGAGATACGTGCTCTAATTTGTCCTTTTCATAAATTTTTTCTACAACTAGGTTTGGGTATTCCATCTCAAAATATTTTGTTACTAATTTCAAAGCTTCTTCATATTTCTTGTGGAATTCAGTCTCCTGATGTTTTTCTACCATTTTAATATAGGTGTTCTCATTATCAAACGGCATATACCTGTATTGAAAAAAAGTTAATAATTTTATCACTCATTTTTACAATTTTGTATATATATAAAACAAAAAGAATTTTTTTTAAAATTAATAGAAAAAATTAAATTCTATAAAATGGTAATTTACAAAATGACTCTTCAAATAGGAGAGCAAAATTTGAAATTACCATTGGAAAATGTTCTCATTATTAAATTCACAGTTGGTTTTCCTGTTAAACTAAGTACTCCAAGAGTTAAGGACGATTTTAAGAATGTGGAA
The DNA here is from genome assembly GCA_023256615.1 of Thermoplasmata archaeon. Taxonomy (GTDB): domain Archaea; phylum Thermoplasmatota; class Thermoplasmata; order Thermoplasmatales; genus JAGDXO01. Next base: position 26,167 of record JAGDXO010000022.1, on the reverse strand, counting down.
AGTTATATCATAATGCTATCAAAGGTTGGAGATCACTGGCACACTTATAATAATTCTTTAATATCTTATGGAAGGGGTGTAGCTTCAGAATTCGCAAGAAATATACAGAGGGCATATGATAATGTGAATCTCGATGCCGAGGTAGTGATGAACAATGACATAATAGATTCTAAAATGCCCACATTACTGGAGCAATATCTGGATAAAATGATCAAGCACGAGGGAATTGTCATAGAACAAACCGTTCTCAGAGAACTTGACTCAGCCTATTTTATATTTTATTTCACAAATAACAATTATGAATTTATAAGTAAGATTACTCTCGAGTTACTCTTTGCACTGAACGGAATTGGAGAAATAATTTATTTTGGGCCTATGAATCATGTAAATAAAATACCTTTTTACTATAATTTTCTAGCTACAAAAGGTATTGATTTATCAAATTTTAGATTAATCAGAACTATATGGGAATTCAAGGATAATGAGATAGAGGAAAAGGTTGATGGACTTTTCACTAACAAAGGGATCTTTTATCCAAAATTTTACGGGAAAGAAAAAGTAGACTTATATTTAATACAGAAAAGAGATGAAAAAATAAGGAAGGGGAATTGTAACTTAATAGTAGAGGAAAATGGAATAAGAATACTTGAATGCAAAGAAAATAGTGATTGGTTCAACGATTTCTTTCATAATATTGTCTCCAGAAGGATCGGGCCGGTCACAATGTGGTGGGAAAGTGATGGATCTAGGATTCTACAGAATAATTACATTGTCTACGATAGATCCTCAATGAATTTTCTCCTCGGCCTCAAGGAATTATTTGAAATGGAAAAGAGAAGAGATCACAGAAATATCTTGATATCAAGTAAAATATTGAAGGATATTGAGGTATTATAAATAAATGCTGAAAATTAGAAGTTTTTATATAATTTAAATAGAATATTTTATACCTTCAAATATATATCTAAGAATGGAATTGGGTAAAGGTAGAATTGAAAAAAGGAATCCTAAAAGTTGATGGATTGGGAGAATTTGAGGGTGAATTTTTTGGAAAAGAAACTGAAGTATCTGGAGAGATTGTTTTTACAACATCTCCTTCAGGTTATTTGAAATCTATAACAGATCCAAGTTACCGTGGTCAGATACTAGTCTTTTCCTTCCCATACATAGGTTCCTACGGGATAGAAGAGGAAGGTGAAAGTAAGGATGTACAGGTAAGAGGGGTAGTATTAAATAGAATACCTTCAATATTTAAGGAAAAGTTTTCAAAATATTTGGAAGATAATGGTGTTCCAGGAATAATATTAAACGACACTAGAAAAATAGTAGATTTTACTAGAAAGAATGGAAATAAAATTGGCACGATAGGAAATGCAAGAATGGACAACCCGTATGAGAACAATCTTGTTAATGAAATTCAAGTAAATCAAACTCATCTCAAAAAAGAAGGCGCTAGTAAAATTTTACTAGTTGATCTAGGCCTCAAGGGGAATATATTGAAATTCCTTAATGAATACGATATAACAATAATACCGTACTCAGATTTTTCATTCAACAAGATAGGGGACTACGATGGGATAGTTATATCCAATGGCCCAGGAGATCCATCACATCCAGATTTCATTCAATTTAGAGAGGAGCTAAGGAAATCAATGTTAAATATTCCTATGCTTGGAATATGCCTAGGTCATCAATTGATAGGGCTGGCGTCAGGAATGAAGACAGAAAAGATGAAATTTGGTCACAGAAGTATAAATCATCCGGTTAAGGATGTAATAACAGGAAAAATAGGTATTACCACCCATAATCATGGTTTTACTGTGCTATTTGAAGAGGGGAAGGGCCTGAAGATGAGATATAAATCCCTCAATGACGGATCAAACGAAGGAATGCAAGGTGAAAATCTGCTTACGACGCAATTCCATCCAGAGGGCGGTCCTGGTCCAAGGGATGAGCTAGGCGTTTTTGATGAGTTCAGGAGGATGATTATAAATGACTGATGATATCAAAAGAGTGCTGTTAATAGGATCAGGGCCAATAATTATAGGTCAATCAGCAGAATTCGATTATTCTGGAAATCAAGCTATCAAAGCTCTAATCTCAGAGGGGAAGGAGGTTCTTGTAGTTAATTCAAATCCGGCAACAATACAGACAGATAATAGAGAAGGAATAAAACCTTTCATGATACCACTAAAGAAAGAAAATATTTTGGAAATTATAAAAAAAGAGAGACCGGATTCTATAATGGGAACTTTTGGCGGTCAAACAGGTCTTAATCTTTTAATGGAACTTTGGAAATCAGGGATTATAAGCAAATATGGAATAAAAGTACTAGGCACACCAGTAGATGCCATAGAAATAAGCGAAGACAGGCTTCTTTTCAAGAAAAAAATGGAAGAAATAGGAGAACCGGTCCTTGAATCTTATTATTGTACAAATCTGAACGATGTCATAAAATATGCAAAACAAATGGGTTTTCCAGTTGTAGTGAGGCCTTCATTCACGCTTGGTGGTTCTGGGGGAGGAATTGCAAATGACATCGATGAATTAAGATCAATTGCGGAAAGAGGGTTGAACTTATCACAGGTAGGCGGAGTACTTATCGAAAAATCCATTATTGGTTGGACCGAGTTGGAGGTGGAGGTTGTCAGGGATGGAATGGGAAATAAAATTGCAGTATGTACGATGGAAAATGTCGATCCAATGGGTGTGCATACTGGAGACAGTATTGTAGTAACTCCCTTCCTAACACTCAATGACGAAAACTACCAGAAAATAAGATCTGCAGCATTGAAGATAGCGGAGGGTATAGGAGTTATTGGCGCCTGCAATGTTCAATTTGCCTTTGATAACAACTCAGGAAAGTATTATGTGATAGAGGTTAACCCAAGATTGTCAAGATCCTCCGCACTTGCTTCTAAGGCAACGGGATATCCAATAGCAAGGGTGGCTGCGCTCATAGCACTAGGAAAGACAATTGAGTTCATAGAGAACAGGGTGACAGGAGAGAAAAATTCAGCAAGGGAGCCAGCCATTGATTATATAGTAGCGAAATTTCCCATATGGCCAACAGAGAAATTCTTTGACGCCGATTTCACCCTTGGAACTCAGATGAAGAGTACTGGAGAAGTGATGAGCATAGGAAAATCGCTGAGTGAAGCTTTCAGAAAGGCTTTAAGATCGACTGGATTATTAACAAAAAAAGGAGAATTCAATGAAAAATTATTAACAGTTCCAAATCCTGAACGGGCACTGCAGATATATCTCGCATACAAGAGGGGATATGATACGGCAAAAATATCTAAATTAACGGGATGGAATCTGCTTTTTGTTGATGAGATAATAAGGGCATTCGAGATGGAGGAAAATGAAGGAGAGGTGTTTTCTGTTGTGGATACATGTGCGGGCGAATTTGATGTAAAAACTCCCTATTATTATAGCAGCCCGAATGGAAGCAAAATAATGGCTAACGTTCTCTTGGTAGGAAGTGGGCCTATCACTATAGGACAGGGGATAGAATTTGATTACAGTTGTGTTCATGCCTCAAAGGTAATAAGAGAACTAGGAAAGAAAGTGGTCATACTGAATGATAATCCTGAGACAGTATCGACAGATTTTGATGAGAGTGATGTACTCATATTCGATCCTGTGGATTACAAGAGCGTTGCAACTATAATAAATAATTCAAATATCAGAACAATAGTTCCATGGTTTGGTGGGCAGAGGCCTATCAATATTTTAAGGAAATTAAAGGAAAATTTTGGTGACAAGATTGAAATACCAGGAACATCGGTAGAGGTTGTTGATTTATTGGAAGATAGAGAAAAGTTTGCCAATCTAATGAATGAAATGAATATACCATATCCTGAATTTATTTTCTCAACAAAGGAAAATCTCAAAGAATCCGTAGAGAGAATAGGTTTCCCGGTCATAGTTAGGCCTTCGTATACAATATCAGGTGCCCATATGGGCATTTTAAGAAATACAAATGAGCTCAATGATTTTGTTTCATACCAGGGGAAATATATAGATAATTTCCTTGTAGAGAAGTACCTTGATAATTCTCTGGAAGCAGAAATTGACGGAGTATCTGATGGAGAATCGGTTTTGATTCCAGGAATAATTGAACATATAGAGGAGGCAGGCATACATTCAGGAGATTCTACAAGTATATTTCCAAGCACAAATATTCCGGCACATGTTCAAGAAACAATGAAGGAATACACAGTGAGTATCTGCAGAAAATTGAAAATTATAGGCCCTTTTAACATCCAATTTGCTGTAAAAAATGATACAGTTTACATAATAGAAATAAACCCCAGATCATCTAGAACATTCCCATTTGTTTCAAAAATTTCAGGAATTAATCTTGCGGAAATATCTGCCAAGATAATCATGGGAAATAAATTGTCAAAATCCTCCATAAAAATATCAAAATATGGGGTAAAATTTCCAATTTTCCCATTTGAAAAATTAACAGAAGCAGATGTTGTCCTTGGGCCAGAGATGAAAAGTACAGGGGAAGTAATAGGAGTAGGTGACAATATTCAGGAAGCCATTATAAATGGATATTTAGCAGCAGGGTTCGACATTAAAAGGGAAGGCGTAATAGTTTCAATACCCAGGAATAGGAGAAATGAATTCTTAGGGATTATCAAGATGATATACGACTCAGGCAAAACAATATATAGCACAGAGGGCACACACAATTATTTGAAGGGATATGGGATTCCTTCAATAAAGATAAAGAAAATTTTTGAAGGAAGCCCTAATGGAATGGACATTATTAAGCAGGGAAATATTAGTGCGGTAATTAATATTTTGAATGAGAACTACAGATCTGAGTCAGATGGCAAAACATTGCGAAGGGCATGCTATGAGAGAAAAATACTTTACATGAGCGTTAGATCACAAGCCAAGGCTTTTGCGGAAGTTTTAACATATAAAAACCGGGGAGATAATATTAAGACAACAAATGATTCAGATTAAGGATTCCAATATGAACTTATAATCAATACTCTTTTTTACAGAATCAGCAAAGTTCTGAATTTCGTAATCACGGTCAATTTTTCGAAGGCTAATCTCGTCTAAACCTTTTTCTATCCTAATAATGTTAACTATTCTTTCAGTAAAGTTAATATTATCAAATATTCCGTGAATGTAAGTTCCAAACATTTTATCATTATATGAGCCATCAGGTATATGAGAATGTTTTCCATCAATTTCTTCTATGAATGAGAAATGCCTGCGGCTGTAACTGACACCTCTGTGAATTTCATATCCTTCAACTTTTATTCCCTTGAACACAGGATGAAAAATTTCTGCACGGCTAATCCTGGTAATCTTATCTCCTTTTATCATTGTTCTTGAATCAAGCAGGTTTAGTCCATCAACTTTGCCGGATCCTGTCTCATCTACATCCATTATATACTTTCCCATCATCTGAAATCCGCCACATATACCAGCAATCCATGCTTCTTTCTTAAGTTGACCAATTTTATCTTTGAATCCCTCTTTTTCTATAAAACGAAGGTCTTCAACCGTTAGTTTAGATCCAGGTATAATTATAATATCAATTTTATCTAGTTCTTCGGGTTTCCTTGCATAGAATAAACCGATTGATTTTTCCATCTTTAGAATTTCATAATCGGTTTCATTTGACATATGAGGGGTTCTTATGATTCCAACATTAATATCCCCCCGCCTGCCAAAATTATCAAACAAAGAATCTTCCTGTGGGATATTGTTTGATATGAAGGGGACTGTTCCTATTACTGGTACCTTGAATCTTTTCTCTATAAAATCATAACCTTCCTTGAGTAGAGAAGTATCACCCCTGAATTTGTTAACGATAATACCTATTAGATTTTCCATGTTGGACAATTCTATTGTTCCCACTATACTTGCAAAAACGCCCCCCCTCTCTATATCAGCCACTAAGATATTTTTGGCGTTTACAAGAGTTGAAAATTTAGTATTGGCAATATCATTTTTAATGTTAATTTCTGCCGGGGATCCTGCGCCTTCAATGATAACAAGATCGTTTTCTTTCTGAATTTTTTTAAAAGATTCCAGAGCCTTTTGAAGGAAAAAATCATTATCCTGGGTAAAATATTTTCCAGCTTCATATGTCCCGTAATACTTCCCCTGAATTACTATGTGTGTTTTTTCCCCTTCAGGCTTGAGAAGTATGGGATTCATGTCGACAGTTGGTTTTATTCTTGCTGCTCTGGCCTGTATTATCTGAGCATATGCCATCTCTCCTCCCTTTCCGACACCAGCATTGAGTGACATATTCTGTACTTTGAATGGAGCTACCCTGATTCCCATGTCATTAAAAATCCTGCAGAGAGCAGCAACTATCAAAGATTTTCCAGCACCTGATGAAGTGCCCATGACCATAAGCGGTCTTAATTTGCTAGAAGTTGATTCCATCAGGCTGGTTCACCTCAAATTCATCAAGTGCTTCCAAAAGTCTATTATTTTCATAGATTTTCCTAATTGAAAATCTTATTGAATCAGGGAATTGGAAGGAAGTACAATCCCTCACCAATATTCCTTTCTTCCTTAATTCATTCTTGACTGCGGTACCGTTTCCTACTTTTGCAAGGAAATAATTGGCATCTGTTTTTAATCCAGTTTTGGCCATTATTCTCTCCCTTTCGCTGAATATTTTAGCCAATGAATAATTAAGAAAAATTTTATCTCGAATTATGCCCTCAATAAGGGAACATCCAAGAGATCCTATCCCCCATGGCATTCTTGTATTTCTTATTAATTTAGCAAACTTATCAGTGGCTATTGAATAACCTGTTCTTACTCCAGATATATTGTAAGATTTGCTGAAGCTTCTCATGATTATGGTATTATCATTGATATCAATTTTTTTGACCTTGGGGCCTACAAAGTCAATGAAGGCCTCATCTATAACTACATAAAAATTCCTATAAACTGAATTCTCCACTAAATCTCCAATGAAATCATAATATTTACCTGTAGGGTTATTGGGGTTGCTTATAAGTAAAACCTCCTCTCTCTTGATGTTTAAGTCATCAATTGTTAAATCCTTAACCTTAATATTTCTGTATTTTACCCCTATAATATTGGCGACCCTCTCATATTCGCTGTATGTGTAAGCTGGAATTACAAACCTATGATGTTTGAAAATATTAAAAATTATATACAGTTGCTCCGTTATTCCAGCAGCTACAGATACCTCCCCCTTTATCTTGAATTTTTCCTTAATTTTTAACTCTAAGTCTTCTTCGCAGTATGGATATCTATCAATCTTGGCCGATTTAAGTGCTTTTCCTAAAAATGGAGGTTTATATGGATTGGAAGAGTAGGAAAAATCCAATAGATTCATCTCAGATTTTCTAGCTCCACCATGGTCCAATTATAATCACCTCCGTAATAGCTATCAAGATGAAGAAGTAGGAAATGGCATAAATGAACTTCTCTAATCTTTTCAGATCTCCTATGTCAGGAAATCTAGGCCCATCTATTCTATAGTGGTCTATCTTTTCTATCATTACATTGAATAATCCTGCCACTGTGGCCATTGAATACATCCCATTTATTTTCAATTTCCTGTATCTCTTCAGGTTATTTGATACCCTAGTCGGGCTAAGTAGAAGTACTAAGAGCCCAAATATTCTTGAAGGAATGAAATTCAGGACATCGTCAGCTCTGGCTGCAAATTTACCGAAGTATTCATAATTTTCACTGTGGTAGCCGATCATTGCATCTGCAGTATTTATAACCCTGTAGATAACCGCTCCAAATATACCAAAAAACATGAAATAGAATATTGGTGAAATGACGGAATCAACAATATTTTCAGACCCTGATTCAAAGGCTGCCGATAAAAGATGTTCCCTGTCTAGGGTCTTTACATCTCGGGAGACAATTTGCGCAACATTATTTCTAAGAATTTCAGTATCATCTATCTGGCACTTCTTTATTGCCTTTGAAAGCGCCCCAACAGAAAAGGTTGACTTGAGAATATATACATAAATAATAAACCGGACGTAAATCGGTATGAAACCAATTGAATAGATTATAAAAATCCATAAAAATATTATTAAAATAATTGACAACATTCCATATAAGAACTCATATGATGGTTTCTTGGAGATTCTGTGCTTATCAAAGAACGATATAAGCTTTCCTGTGAATACTACGGGATGGATCTGATTGGGGTATTCAATAAAATAGTCTATAATAGCTGCCGTCAATAATGTTATAACCCAGAGAAGTCTCTCATTTACCAACAAGATTCAATGCCTCCTTCAGGTCTTCTTTCGTATTTATATTTAAAGCCAATAAAGGTTGCCCGTATTCAACAACAATATCTCGTTCATCTCCAGGAACGGCTATATTTAGTCCTATGTATTTGTAGCCATTATCTGATATAACTGCCGTCATGCTCCTTCCACGGTATCTACTTAGAAAATCATTGATAATGCCGGTATTCACAAATATAGAATCCCCATTCAGCAATAAAAGTGGCTTATTAAAAAGTTTCAAAAGATATGCAACATCTTCAGGATAGCTTTTACCCGGAGTCTCTATAATACTATATTTTTCACAATAATTCATAGTTCTCGGAGCATTTTTTGATACAGCTATCAAATAATTTTCAACATTAGATCTTGAAATATTTTCTATTGTTATATCTATAATCTTCCTACCATGAATGTCCTGAATTAGCTTTTCGTTTCCGAAACGCGAACTTTTCCCACCAGCCATTACAATCCCAAGCATAATAACCACATTGTTGCAGCTCTGGAAATTTCATTCATAGCACCCAAAGCATCTCCATTAACAAATCCAAAATTTTTGCTGGATAAATTTCCAATTATTAATGATATAACTATACCGGCAAAAATGTTAAGATAAGTTATTTTAAAAATTATTATAAGGGGGATAGTTAATAATATTGCAATAATCAAATAGCTCCCCCTGGCACTCTTTTTAAACTCGTTTGCAAGGCCTTGTTCAGGCGCTTTAAATATTATCAATCCAGTTAGCATGGAAAGCTTCGCTGAAATTTCAGAGACTATAAAAAAAGCAGCGACATCAATAAGATTTGTCCTGAGACTGTATATGGCATAGAATTCTATTAATAGAATCATTATTACTGAAAAAGTTCCACCTATCCCAGTATTAACATCCTTAAGAACTCTGATCTTTTCATCCCTTGTTCCCTTCTTCATAATTCCATCAGAAAAATCAGCTAAACCATCAAGATGCAATAATCCTGTTACACCATAAATAGAAAGAAGGAGAATGATTGTCAGTAAAATTCTGGGAACAAATCTGTAAATGATTATGTATAGAATTAGAGGGAATAAGGCTATTATGATTGCAACAATGGTAATGAGATAAAGCGATTGGGAAGCCCTGTATACATCTCCTTTTGCTGGAATACGAGTGAAGAATGAAATAAGGCTTCTCATGGTAACCGTTAAATAAATTTTAATAATATCAAGTTTGCTTTACATGTTATTATTATTGGTAATTGGAAATACAGAAGTTTCAAGGATAAAGGGAATAACAGCAGCAGGAGAAAATGATACCCTCATAAAATACACACCGCCAGCTGATGCCGAATTCCTCTTTTATGATACGCCAAAATGTATAAATGCAATACCTGTTACACCAGAGGGGAATCCTACCCCAGGAATAATAACAAAAGCTTCAAAGAACTTGATTAATCTGCCGATATTAGTCGTCAGGGCCGGTTCAATCATAGAACCTAAAATTCCCTACATAAATTTAAGCTCCAAAGAAGGTGGGGATATAAGGAAGGAAAAGGGTGTTTCTGATTTCGAGGAAATAAAGGAAAAAAGCTCAAAACTTGCGGATTTTTTGAATTCTTTCGAAAGTGAAATAATGATAGCTGAAAGTATTCCTGGAGGTACAACTACTGCAATGGCCGTACTGAGGTCGCTGGGATTTGAAGCAAGATCTTCATCATCATTGAAAGAAAACCCATTAATACTGAAGGAAACGGTTATAGATGAGGCGATGAAGAGAATTGAAAAGGAAAGCGAAATAGAGGTAATGGAAGAACTGGGAGATCCAGTCCTTGCATCAATATCCTATATCTCGTATCATTTTAAAGGAAAAGTATATCTTGCAGGCGGTACACAAATGCTTGCAGTAGCAGCATATCTCAAGCATTTGAAAAAAAATGTGGAATCGATTATAACTACGAAATACGTCATCAATGACAACTCCGCGACTTTCAGAGAAACTTCCAAGGAAATAGGAGTTAAATATATTGGATCTGAATTAGACCTATCTGTTTCCCAATTTAAGGGAATTAGAGATTACGAAAATGGAATAGTTAAGGAGGGAGTTGGTGCAGGAGGAGCATACTATCTCTCAAGAATTAAAGGATTTACAAATGAGGAGATTGTATCCGAAATAGACAGAATTTATAGAAAAATGATACAATGACGCGTATTTTGAAAGGCGAGGTAAGGAGAGGAGTTTTAACTAAGTGGGGAGCCACGGGGCAATCCATAGCAATGAATGGTCCAGCCGCTACAATATCCCTATACCTAGTTGCTATAGCTGGGATGGTTGGTTACAATATGGTTCTTATTCTAATTATCTCGTTTATCATATATGCAATGATGACATATGTAGTATACCAGTTGTCATCAGAGAGTGACTCAACAGCACCATGGATGGATTATGTCCAGAAGGGTCTCGGAAAAGGGGCTGGATTTGCTGCAGGATGGATATACTGGTTTTATTATGTGATAGGATACGCAGGATTTGCATTGCTTGGTTTATCATCGTTTCTGGATTATTTCCAGTTATTTCGTGATAATGGCTGGTTATGGATGATATTGATCATAATAATGGGCATAGAAGCAATGATAATATCACTTAAAAAAATCGAGATATCAACGAAATACTTTCTATATGCCGGAATCTTTGAAATAATTTTTCTTCTGTCAACTTCATTTTATCTTATCATAAAATTTAGTTATAATCTGACCTATATGTTCAATTTCAACTTTGGTAGAATATCATACACATCGATTATATTAGGCATAGGGGCCTTTGGAGGTATTAGTGGACTTACTCCTCTGACCCGGGAAACCAAGAACTATAAAAGGGAAATACCTTCAGCCCTAATTTCCGGTCTATTTCTAGTTGGGAGTGTAATAATTCTAGGGGCCATGGGACAAACTGCAGCTATGGGGCCATCCATGATCAATAATTACCCGGACATCCCAGATCCTGGGCTTTTCATATATTTACATTATATCGGCTTTTCATTTTATGTAATTCTGATTTTGCTCGTAATTAACAGTTTCAACTCTTCGCTTTTAGCCACATCTAATAATTTTACAAGGATGCTCTTTGGAATTTCAGAGAACTCTAATATTCCAAGCATAATTAAAACGAAAATAAATGACAATGGTATCCCATATGCTTCACTTTATATAGGAATAATTATTGGTACTTTTATTGCAATATTTACAGGAAGAGTTCTTTCACCATTAACAGCAAGTATTTTCCTGCTGATTATGGCCGCTATTTTCAGCTATGTGGTTCACATCATGGTTTCGTTATCCCTAATTTTCAAGAATATCAGGAATTCATCATTTTCATTAATAAAACAATTGGTGATACCATTAATTGTCTCCATTTTTCTAATTGTTGCAATCTATTCTTCAGTATTTTTGAATTCAATATACCCATTTAACTACGCTATTTTTATAGCATTTCTATATATTTTAATTATCCTAATTATTTATTTTTTTAAGCATGTAAAAAAAGCCCGTAAAATGGCTGACTTTATTTTATTAAAATAGTTAAGGTCATCTAAATAATTATAGTTAAAGGTGAATACTTTTAGATAAATTTAAATTTACTTAAGTGATTAAGGAACGGCGATGGAAATATGGCCAACAAACTATCTATTATAATTTTTAGTGGAACTGTGGATAAATTGCTATCAGCCGGTGTTCTTTCCCAAGCAGGAGCAGCAATGGGGAATGAGGTCAACGTTTTTGTAACTTTCTGGGGGCTTCTGAGTTTTACAAAGGGGGAGAAAAAGATGATAATGCCAAAGGAATTTGAAAATATGGGGCCAGCTTTAATGGAAGGCATGAAGAGAGAACACGTTAAATCCTGGTATGAAATGCTTCAGGAAGCCAAGGAAATGGGCGCAAAGATTTATGCGTGTTCAATGGCTTGCGGCGTGATGAATATAAAGAGAGAAGATCTGGACCCCATAGTAGACGACATGGTTGGAGCAGCCAAATTCCTGGCAGATTCAGAAGGTGGACAGGTTCTATTTATATGAGGTGATGAAATGACAGATGTAAAATTAATTGACTCTAGAGGCGCAGCCTGTCCAGGTCCTATTACAGACTTGGCCAGGGCATACAGGAATTCTAAGGTAGGAGATATGCTTGAACTATGGGCAACAGATAAAGGGGTCAAAGCGGACACTGAGGCATGGGCAAAAAAAACCGGGAATGAAATAGTAGAAATAAAGGAAGAGCCAGACAAGATAATTGTTAAAATAAAAATTCTTAAGAGATAAAGTGATAAGTGGAACATATGGAAAAGGTGCTGATAATAGGCGGAGGAGCTGGCGGGATAATCCTCGCGAATTCACTGGACCCAAAGGATTATAACGTTACAGTTGTTGACAAGGATGAATATCATTATTACCAGCCTTGGTATCTATACGTGGCATTCAAAGGTTCTAAAAGAAAAATAGGTAAGCCCATAGCCTCATTGTTGAAACCGGGAATAAGGTATGTTAAAGATGAGATAACTGAGATAAATCTTAATGAAAGGAAGGCTTACGGGTCTCTGAGGATCACATATGATTATGACTATATAATTATAGCAACCGGAACATCACCTGATCCAGATCCTATCCCCGGACTTAGAGAAGTTTTCAACGAATATGGGGATTATCATACAAGCGTTCAAAACTCACTGAAATTATGGAATCATATCAAAAATTTCAAAGGAGGAACAATTGCAATTGGACAAGCCTCTCCAACTTGCAAATGTCCGCCTTCACTATTGGAAGGTGCTTTCCAACTCGAAGAATATCTCAACAAAAAGGGATTGAAGAGCAAAACGAAAATAAAATTCTTTACGCCATTTCCAAGGGCTTATCCAGCTGAACCAATGAATAAGGTAGTTGAACCGATGGTAGAGGAGAGAGGAATAGAAGTAATGCCTTTTTTCGATCTGGACACAGTTGATAACGAGAAAAAAATTTTGACGTCCATTGAGGGAGACACTATAAATTATGACCTACCAATAATAGTCCCACCTTGTAAAGGAACTAAGATCAAAATACTGCCCGAAGGATTGCAGAATGAGGACAGATTCATAATTTCGGATAAATACACAATGAAAATAAAGGGATTTGATAATGCATTTGCAGTCGGTGATGCGAATAATCTACCCACGTCCAAGACAGGAGTAACAGCTCACCTTGAAGCAAAAGTCGTTGCAAACATCATTCAAGGGAAGTATGACAAGTTCACGGGGAGAATAAACTGTCCATTTGATACTGCCTATGGAAAGGCTACTTTTGTTATAGCAGATTACGATAATCCTGTAGCACCCTATCCGCCAACGAGAATGAAACATTTCATGAAGATGAGCATGGCAAGGATTTACTGGATGACATTAAGAGGCTATGCTGATCCAATATTCGATTTCTATTTCGACTTCACGAACCCAGTAAAATTAAACGAAAAATATGCAACTTCCTGATTTATATTAATTATTATTTTATTTTCCCAGAATTTCTATTGCAGCCTTTATCGGTACAACACATATCATTTTCATGTCTGTTTCAGCCTTTATAGTATGATACTTATTACCAGGTATGAATATGAAACTATCCCTCCCGACCTTGAAATTTTTATCACCAATTGTGGCAACACCGTTACCCTCTATAATGAAAATCTCATGTTCGTAATCATGACTATGGGCGGGAGTACTTTTTCCGCCTTCAACGTTGATTAACCTCATTGAAAAGTTAGGGGCACCATCTCTGTGAGTTATAAGCCATCTTATAATTCCTCCCCCTTCAAGAGGCATCGCCCTTACTTCATCATATTTTTTAGCAAAACCTTGAACATCCATGATACTGTAACATTACTGTCAATAAATAATTTTCAGGAAAAGTCCTATTTCTTCTGCAGCTTTTCTGGATTTGGCCACTCAAACAATCTCTCTTTGAAATCTGCACGCCTATTTGCGGCAAGTGATAAGAAGAAAAGGAAAGACGATAGTCTGTTCATATATTGCAAGATAAGAGGTTCTATCTTCTTTTGAAGAGAAAGGTCTGCAAGCCTCCTTTCTGCTCTTCTGGTTACTGCCCTACTTAATTGGAGACTAGCCGCAGATTTTTTCCCGCCAGGTATTACGAATAAACGAATCTCTCCAATTTCTTTCATGTATTCATGAATCTTATCTTCTAACCATTTAACCCCATCATCCCTTAATTTTCTTCCTTCTCCATTTGTAAGTATTTGCTCTCCTATGGCAAAAAGATCCCTCTGAACCTGATAAATATCATTCTTTATATCATCATATTCACACTCTGCCCAACTAACCCCGAGCTGTGAGATAAGTTCATCCAATGTACCTTCCCACTCAATAATCGGATTGCTTTTTATAACTCGCTCTCCGGTAGCGGTGTCAGTTACCCCCTTATCCCCCTTTCCAGTATACACCTTTGTTCATAGCAATTCCGTATATTTTGTTTTGCTTTTTCTGACTTAGCTAAAACAATTTTCCTCTGGTAAATGAGAAAATGCTGTGTGAGTAAAGGGCAAGAGTATTCTGATATTGGAAACCATCCGTACCGTCACCTACACCTCTCCCCCTAATGTTGTCAAAGACCCTTTTTTCCCGAATATCTGAAATTTGAGACTTATGGAATTCATGTCCCCTTATCTTTGATCCTTTTTTTGAAAGAATGTTATTATCCCTTGCCTTAAGTTCAGTATAACCAATCGTAATTCTTTTTCCCATAACAACCTCAACGTCAAAAATACCTGTCATATTGTAATTTTTTTCCACTTTCAGACTCCTTGAAAGATACATCATTCCTCCACATTCTGCTAAAATTTTAGTTCCTTTGTCCGTTTCCTTTTTTAACCAACCCTTAGTTAAAGTACTATTCTGAAGGTCTTCCGCAAATAATTCTGGGTATCCACCTCCCAAATAAATAAACGAAGGGTCTTTTACAACTTGATTCTTAATGGGGCTAAAAAATTCCAACTCATAATTATTTCTGAGAGTTTCAATATTATCATAATAATAGAAGGAAAAAGCGTTATCATAAGCAACAGCAGCCTTTTCTTTCTTTTCGTTAGCCAATCCAGGATTATGAGTTTCATATTCACCATCAATTCTTATTATTTCAGCTAAACTGTCAATATCTATATTATTTTCAACTGATTCCGCTGCATTATTTATAAAATCTTCAGATTTATCATCTGGAGTCAGAAGGCCAAGATGTCTGGATCCAATTTTAAGATAATCATTATAAGGTATCCATCCTAGTGATTTTATACCTCTAGGTAACTTCATTCTGCAGTCATTATAATGAGAGTGAGATGCAACTTTGTTGAAAATTACACCCCTGATGTGATTCCTCTTATAATTTTTCAAACCATTTACAATAGCTGAAGCGGTTGTTGAATTTCTAGAGCAATCAATTACAATTATAACAGGTTTATTTAAAACATCAGACAATTCCCATGTGCTGTATCTCCCATTTAAACCATCATAAAAACCCATTACTCCTTCTATTATAGATATATCATGAAATTTAGAATACTTGCCATAGATATCCTTAACTCCTTTTTTGCCCATAATCCATAGATCAAGATTAACTGAATAATTTCCAGAAGCTAACCTATGATACATAGGATCAATAAAATCAGGACCAACCTTAAATGGAGCTACTTTGTACTTTTTTGAGAATAATCTCATCATCCCCAGTGTTATTGTCGTTTTACCAGAATCACTCCTATCCGATGATATAATAAATCCGCCTGTTTCTTTCATCAATATAGAAAATGAGTATATGTAAAAAAAGATTAGTTAAGTATGTATTTATGTTTTAATTATCATACTGAGCAGGATGATGACATCAGCCTTAACTGATGGATGATGAGTGACAGGCAGTCTGATCTGCTCCTAATAAAACTGATTAAAGAACCTTATTTAAAGCATCCAGAATAATTTCAAAATTCCCACGCTTAAGAGCATCATCCATAAGATTAAACAAGGATGAAGTATCCATTTCATTCAATATTTCATTGATCTTCAGGAGAATGCTCTGCTGTCTTATAATTAGTTCTTTTATTTTGCTCTCCAGAACTGAAATCTCGGAATCTATGGACTTGAGATCAGAAATAAGTTTATCAATATCAACATCTCTTTCATCAACCTCATCTTCATTATCAAAGTTCATAAGAGAAATTTTTTCAATGAACTGCAATAAGGAAAGAAGAGGGGCATTTGCTTTATATAGAATTCTCTGAGGACCTTCTTCAGAATCGAATTTTCCTATTTTGTAAACCAAACCACTATCTTCGAGTATCTTTAAATGCTTAGAAATCAACTGCTGTGATGTACCAAGTGTTTTAGCAAGTTCAAAAATATAAGAAGGCCTGATAGATAATATACTGAGTATTTTCCTTCTTATCTCATTATCTATCAGGTCCAATATATCTGTCATACTTACTGTATAGGAATTTTCTTTCCAGATTTTTTCTTCGGCTCAATTTTCTTAATGACTATGTCTAAGACTCCATTTGAATAGGTTGCCTTGATTTTATCTGGGTCTATTTTATCTTCCAATTCTATCTCTTTGTAATACTTTCTCCCTTCTCTGTCAACTTTTATAATTAGAGTGTTATCCTGCACGTCTAGTGATATATCCTCCTTATTGACCCCTGGCATCTCTAGAGTAACATATATCTCATTTTCCCTTTCTTGAATGTCTGTTGCCGGTTCCCTATATTCCGGACTTGGAAGTTCTGAATATTCCTTTGGCACATTTCCGAATTCTTGGAATACTGGTTTACCATCTGGACCTACCTTGTATGTAAATCCATAGACATAAGTGCCCGGCTGATCTTTCATATTCTCTATTTCATCGAATGTATCGAACCATCTTTCGAACATTTTTCTATATTCCCTATCAGCATTTTCCAGGAATTCATATATATCATCCCAGAATTCATCATCATCCTTCTTCCTTATTTTTCTAATCACCATGATTACCACCTCTGGTTATCAACCTATTGTTGCTTAGCAATTAAAATCGAATATTTAAACTTTTTTAATTTTGAAAATTTAAATTAAAAATAATTAATTTTATATATGAACACAAGGCAAATATTATAAGAGATTCACGCATGAATTGACAATGAAAAATTTCCCTGAGAGAATAAATATAGCTTCGTACAGATGTCCATTTAAGGCTAACAAGGATAAATTTTCTGAATTGAACACAGGAGGCCTAGTCGGAGGCCTTTCTTCATTAAGAAAAAATCACCGAATAAATTGGTTCTGTTTTGACAGTGAAGAAGGTGTAGATGAGATAACGAATATGACGATACACAGAATTAGTATCGATAGAGAAAAAAATAAATTGTATTATGGAGAATTCTGCAATAACTATTTATGGCCAATTTTTCATTATTTGAGAAAGGCCGATATTTTTAGGGTTGAACCCTGGCTATCATACAGGGAATCAAATATCAAGATGGTAAATAAAATATCTAATGAGATAGAAAGCAGAGAGAGTATTCTTGTTAATGATTACCATTTATCCTTGGTCCCAGGGGAGCTAAATGAAAAAGGCTTTGAAAAAATAAGTTTTTTCTGGCATATACCATGGGTATCTCCTGAATATCTACAAATGTTCCCTTGGATAAAAGAAATCGTTAGCGGGATCTCAGGTGCCCAGAAAATTGGATTCCATTTACCATCCTACAAGAATAATTTTCTTGAAACATCTAAGGGAATGATAAGCCAAAAGTATTCATATCAAACTCTCGAAAGAAGAGTTGTTGCCATACCGCTTGGAATTGATTATTCTGAATACGAGAATGTAGAGATAAGAAAGAATAAATTTGATGAAGAACTCAAAAGAATTAAACTAAAAGGTATTAAGATAATAAGCTCGCTATCAAGACTAGATTATACAAAAGGTATACTACAAAAGCTTGAAGCCTTCAGACATTTTTTGATTAATAATCCAAAATTTAATGGGAAGGTTGTTCTTGTTCTTGTTGTCAGCCCCTCAAGGGAGGAAGTAAACGAGTACAAATGGTATAAAGAAAGCATAGACAAGCTTGTAGGAAATATGAACTCAATGTTAAGAACTCCAGAATGGACACCTGTTATCTACATTTACCGTAAAATAACACAATCTGAAGTATTTTCTTTGTACAGGAATTCTGACGCTTTTTTGGTGACCCCAATAATGGACGGGCTAAATCTTGTAGCTGAAGAATACATATCAAGCAATAGAAACGGTTTACTCATTTTATCAAAATTTGCTGGTATTTCACATTACATAGAAGCAACGGAAAAAGTTAACCCTTTTAATCTCGAGGAATTCTCAACAGCAATCAGGAATATACTGGAAATATCCGATGAGATAAAAGTAGATAGAGCATCAAAAATGAGGGAATTCATAAGAAAATACGACATAAATAATTGGATAAATGGAATGATTTTAAAAGAATCTTAAGAAAGTATATCCATCCATTTTGGTAAGGTGTTGAATCAGATATTAATTTTCTTTATCTTTTCATTATAATCGAATATTGTAAGAACTAATGATAAATGGCTAAGAGCCTGCGGATAGTTGCCAAGATATCTTCCAGTTCGAAATTCTAATTCTTCAGGTAAAATCCCAAGTGAATTCATCTTATTAATTATGCCTATCAGTATATTGGATGCTTTATCCAGATTTCCTGCTATCATCAGATTTCTAATATACCAGTATGTAAGCATAAGAAAGGCATTATCCTCTCCCTTCAATCCATCATCCAGAGTATACCTTTTGAATAGAAAATTTTCTTTCATCAGATATTTCTCAATAGCATTAAATGTGTTTACATAAATGGGGTCGCTAAAATCGCAAAATCCGACCAAGGGCATCCTAAGAAGAGAAGCGTCTAACTCATCTGATCCGTAACTTTGCGAATAGTAACCACGCTTGCTTATTCCATTATTAAGAATATCCAGTCTAATCTGAGAAGCAATATTTTCATATCTATTCTTGAGCTCATCCATCCCAAGGGAAGAAGATAACCAACCAAGATCCACGAAAGCTTTCCAGGCCATCAATTTTGAATAGACAAAATTGCGCTTCTCGCCACGGATCTCCCATATCGAAGAATCTGGCTGATTCCATATTTCCTCCAATTTTTCACCTACAGAAAGTACCTTCTCCAATGTATGAATACTTAGATAACCCCCATTTTCTATCAAAATTCTGAGCCCGCTTATAAAGGAAGCATACTGATCAATCTGAAGCTGATTGTGGGCATCATTTCCAAATCTTACAGGTGCAGTGTTTTCGTAGCCAGGAAGTTCAGCTATTTCTTCCTTGAGGATACCATCTTCACTTATAGGATAAAGTGAATACAATCTACCGTCTTTTTCATACCTATCAATTATGGACAAGTAAAATTTCATTGCTTCATCAACAAATCCAGCCTTGGCCATAGCCTCAATTACGTAAGCGGTGTCCCTGATCCACATATATCTATAATCCCAATTCCTTTCACCACCAATTGATTCAGGCAAAGAAGTAGTAGCAGCTGCTACCATGAATCCGGTTGGCTCAAAAAATAAGCCTTTCAAAATTAGCAAGGATCTATTCACGGTTTCATAAAATACACCCTGGTATTTTGATCTTATAATCCACTCCTTCCAGAATTTCCTGGTTTCCCATAATCTTTTTTCACTGTTGAAGAACTCTACAGAATAAGCTCTTGTTAAATTGTATGCGCTTACTAACCAGATAACCTTCCCAGTCTTCATTTTTATATTTCCCTGAAATTTACCATCTATATTATCCAAATTTATATGACCGGAAAGAAACTGACTTCTTTCAGGAGTCTTAACAAGATAGCCCTTTTCATCAAATTTAATGAAATTCTTTCGTTCTTTTGTGGCAAAGGGAGCAAATGTTATTTTTATTTCTAAATCAGAAAGAGCTTCTATCCTTCTATGTATTTCTGAGAAATAAACGGAATTCTCCCTTGTCATAGGTAAGAAGTCAAGTATGCTGAGAACCCTTTGTTTATCTTTAAAAAAATTAGTTTTCAGTATATTGGTATCTGTTTCATATTCTTGGCTTGTCTGGAAATTGTCTACCAAGGGTTCTATTTTGAAGTAACCTCCATCTTTTGAATCGAGCAGTGAAAAGAACACTGGAGAAGAATCAAAATTTGGGAAACAAGCGAAATCAACACTTCCTTCAGAGGATATAAGCGTTGCAGTTCTATTATTAAGAAGAACTCCGTGGTTTTCAATTGGTGGGTAGGTGAAGTTAGAGCTCATTAATACCTACAAATATGAAATCTGTATTAAATTTATTGAATTAATTTACAACTAAAATAATAGAAATATATTTAAACGAACACCAAATGAAGAATCATGGATGAAAACATGGAGAGAATAATAAAAAATGGAAAGATGGCCCTTATTGTTTGGGATGTGCAGGAAGCTCTCGTCTCAAGAATTTTTAATAAGGAAGAATTTATAAAAAATTTACAGAAGCTTATAAGGAAGGCCAGGGAAAAACATATTCCTATTTTTTACACAAAAATAACTCCATTGCCAGAAAAATTTGAATCGCCCGTTAGGAAATTATCGGGGTTTGGAAGATTTAATCCTGGCGATATAGTGAGAGAAGTTTATCCTGAGGAAGGAGATATAGTGTTGAATAAGAATACTGCATCTATTTTTACGGGAACAAACTTTGAAATTATGACAAGAAATGCAGGCATCAATACACTCGCATTCACAGGTATCGCAACAGAAATCGGTGTCGAGACTTCTGCAAGGCACGCACAAACACTGAGTTATTTCCCCATAATAATAGAGGACGCAGTATCTTCTGGAGATAAAGATGCGCATGAGAGAAGTCTGAAGAACATGGCGAAACTTATGCCAGTAATTAAGTCGGACGAACTTCTAAGTATAATGTAAGCTAATTTTAGAGGTTCAAAGGAGAGTGTTAATATAATCAAGTTTAGCTGCGAATAACTCAATAAAGATTTTACATTGAGATGCAATTACCCATCGGGATGAATTAAATGCACACAAAATTATTCATACCGGGACCCACGGAAGTTAGGGAGGATGTTTTACAAATTATGTCCAGACCAATTATAGGACATAGATCAAAGGAAATGACAGATTTATATGAAAGGATACACAATAATCTACAAAAATTTTTCAATACAAAAAATGAGGTCATGGTATTCACAACATCCGGTACTGGATTGATGGAAGGCAGTATCAGGAATGTGATCCAGTCCAATGTTTTGAACTGCACTAATGGTTCATTCAGCGAGAGATGGTATCAGATAGCCCTGGCAAATGGGAAAAATGCGGAAAAAATGGCATATGAATGGGGCAAATCGGTAAAGATAGAGGATGTTAGGGCCAAACTTGAAACAGGGAAATATGAAGGAATAGCACTCACCCATAATGAAACAAGTACTGGTGTGAGGACTCCAATAGATGATTTTTATAAGGCTGCGCATGATAACAATGCTCTATTGGTTGTCGACGCAGTAAGTTCCCTGGCTGGCGACATGATAGATGTAAATAAGGCAGACGTAATTTTTGCACCCACGCAGAAATCATTTGCACTTCCACCAGGGCTTGCCATAGTATTCATAAGTGATGAAGCGATGGAAAAGGCCAAGAAAGTATCCAACAGGGGGTATTTCTTCGATTTCATCGCTATGCACGATTATTATGTGGAAAAGAAACAGATCCCAGCAACACCTGCTGTTTCCCTTTTCTACGCTTTGGATTATCAGCTTGATAAAATGATGAAGGAAGGAATGGAGAACAGATACAGAAGACATAAAGAAATGGCAAATATGGTCCAGAAATGGGGGAAGGATAATTTCAAGCTTTTTGCGGAACCAGGATATGAGTCCGTAACTGTTACCACCATAGAAAATAACAGGAATATAAATGTAGATGCCATGAGAAAGGAGTTAAGACAGAGAGGGATGGAGATATCAAATGGATACGGCAAATTGAAGGATAAAACATTCAGAATAGCCCATATGGGAGATTTGACCCCTGAGGAAATAAAGGAACTGCTGGAAAATATGGATGAAATACTTTCAAAGGTGAAATGATGAAGATACTGGTATCCGATCCCATTCATACAGAAGGAATAGAAATACTTAGAAAAGCGGGATATGAAGTTCATGAAAACTTCGATTTAAGTAAGGATCAGCTGAAGAACATTATTAAGGATTATGATGCCATAATAATTAGAAGTAAAACTAAAATGACCAAGGAGATCATTGAGGCAGGTATTAATCTCAAGGTCATTGGGCGTGCAGGGGTAGGTCTAGATAATGTTGACAAGGAGTTTGCAGAAACTAAAGGCATAAAGGTTATAAATACACCAGATGTAAGTACCACCTCAGTTGCCGAGCTTGTGATGGGATATATAATATCCATAGCAAGACATATTCCTCAGGCTACAGAATCTTTGAAAAAGGGTGAATTTGAAAAAGAAAAATTTTCTGGAATCGAACTAGCAGGTAAAACTATAGGGATAATAGGGACTGGCAGAATAGGTACAGCGGTTGCAAAGAGGGCAAAGTGTTTTGAAATGAACGTGATAGGATATGATCCCTATGTCAAATATTCAGATACAATAAAAATGGTAGATTTTGAAACTCTGCTGAAAGAATCAGATGTGATAACAGTACATGTTCCATTAACTGATATAACGAGGCACATGATTTCAAATGACGAAATAAAAAAAATGAAGAAAGGCGTTATTCTCGTCAATGCTGCAAGAGGAGGAATTATAGACGAAGAAGCAGTAAAGAAAGGGCTTGAAGATGAAACTATAGGCGGCATCGCACTCGATGTGTTTGAATCTGAAAAGCCATTTAGAAGTGTATTGACAGCCTATGATAACTTTGTAGGAACTCCCCATACTGGAGCTCAAACTGAGGAAGCCCAGAAGAGGGCAGGAATAGAGGTAGCGAAGAAAGTTCTGGAACAACTGAATAAAATGAAGAGGTGAATAAAGTTGGTCGAAGTGAAGCCATTCAAGGGTATAATGTATAATACACAGGATTTAAGGACAAAAATAACTGAACCCTATGATAAGATTACAAAGGAAATGCAGGAAAGATATTATGGTATGGACGAGTATAATTTTATAAGATTAAACCTTCCGAAAGATAAAGATCCTTATACCTCATCAAAAAATACACTCAAGCAATGGTTAGATGCAGGAATTCTAAAGAAATCTGAAAAACAAAGTTTTTATCATTACATTCAGAGATTTGAATTGAATGGAAAGGTCTATGAAAGAAATGGATTTTTTGCGGTAGTAAAATTGGAGAGATACGAATCAAAGAACATTCTACCTCATGAGAGAACATTCTCTGGGCCAAAAGAAGACAGAATGAAAATGCTTAGAAGTACGAATGTAGACCTGGAGCCTGTCTTCTTCCTTTATGATGATCCAGAGCTTCAAATTATGAATATTTTCAGAAATTCAAATGAGCAAAAGATTGCGGAAATCATTGATGATAATGGTATAACACATATTCTCTTGAGTGCTTATTCTCCAGAGATAGAGCATTTTTTCAGAGACAAGAAGCTTGTTATTGCGGATGGTCATCACAGGTATGAGACTGCACTTGCATACGCGGAAGAAATGAATAGAGTTAATGGGACAGGCTACATAATGGCGGTTCTTGTTAACAGGTACGATCCCGGGCTTATTATTTTACCCTCACATAGAATAATAGAGGCAAGTGATATAAAACCAGATGAGTTGCTTCAAGAAATTAAAAAATATTTTGAGATATCTGAGGTTAAAAGAGAATCAATAAAGGGTTTTATAAATGAAGAGTTGATTTTTGTCTTTGGGGATCAAGCCTACTCACTGAAATTGAAAAAGGAATTTAAAAATGGTTTATCCATAAGTGAAGGGCTGAATGTTTCCATACTTAACAAATACATTATTTCAAATATCCTGAACCTTGAATCTAAAGAAAATATAAAATATGCAAGGTGGCCTGAAGAAGTATTACCCCTTATTGATGAAGGAAAAGCAAAGTTTGCATTTTTGGTTAAGCCGGTAACTCCTTCAAAAGTATGGGAAGTAGCCGTAAAAGGAGAAATAATGCCCCAGAAATCAACGGATTTTTATCCAAAACTCATATCCGGTCTGGAGATGTTTGATTTAAGAGATGAAGTTTAATTTTATCTTAATTTTTTTAAATATTTATTCTTAATTGAAAACTGCATCCAAGGAAAATATATCATTGAAAGCTTTCTAGATTATCAGGAATAAATGGGATAAAAATGACTAAATTCGGGTGTAATATGAATGTTTACCTTTTCTATATGAATTTTTAAAATCCACGAGATAACATTAATTAAATAGTAAGTAGCCATTATCCATGAATAAAAGCCGGGTCATTTTACAATGTTCTGATTTTTATTGACAAGTGTATTAACATGACAAATTTCGAAGAATATAATTTGAAAAAGGAATTGATAGATGCGATCAAAAGGATTAATTTTATTAATCCTACTGAAGTCCAGGAAAAAACCATACCTCTAGCTCTGGAGACAAAAGATATAATAATTAAGGCAAAAACAGGGACTGGAAAGACGGCTGCTTTCCTGATTCCAATGATACAAATGTTAAAGATAAGCGACAGGAGCGCTGGAATCATTATAGTTCCAACTAGAGAACTGGCAATTCAGGTTTACAATGTATTTAAAGACTTATCTGCGGGGACGAAATTAACAGCTGCCCTGGTATATGGGGGGTCATCAATAGGTATGCAAATAGAATCCTTGAGGAAATCACCTAACATAATTATAGGGACGCCTGGAAGAATTATAGATTTGATGCAAAGAAAGGAGCTTATAATAAGAAATATCAGAATAATGGTTTTGGATGAAGCAGATATGATGTTAGATCTTGGATTTATGGATGATATAGAATATATAATATCAACTATGCCAAAAAGGAAACAGGTTATGTTATTCAGTGCAACGATGCCTGAAAGAATTATGAAGCTCTCTCAGAAGTATATGAATGATGCCTATTATGTAAATCTAAATGACGAAGAACTGACTGTAGATACAATCTCTCATAAATATGCATTATCAAATCATTCCAAAAAACTGGAAACTCTTCTTACATTCATTACAGAATACAATCCTAAGAAATCCATTATATTCTCAGGGACTAAGAGAAATGCTGACTTTATTTACAATGCCCTAATAAGCAGTGGGTATAAAGCGGAAGTGATGCACGGCGATCTCAAACAACCCCAGAGAGAAAGAGCCCTTCAAGAATTTAGAAAAAATGCACAGTTTCTTGTTGCAACAAATGTTGCAGCTAGAGGGCTGGACATAAAGGGCATATCCGACATTATAAATTACGACATACCCTCAGAACCTTATGTATATGTTCACAGGGTTGGAAGATCAGCAAGAATGGGCGCAGATGGGTCTGCCTTTACAATAGTCAGTGAAGATGAAATTAGGTTCCTAAAAGATATAGAAAAATCTGTAAGGATAAGAATTAAGCGCATAGGTCTGGATAGTAATCTATCAGATGAGATTTCATCACAGGTCAAAACCATTAAAAGTATGTCCAATAAACCTAAAGAAAAAGCAAATAATGAGAATTATAAGAGTAGATTATACAATGGAACCAAAAATAAGGACAGATATAGATCAGACAGAAAGAATAATAGAAGATATTCCTCAAAAAGGGTATCAAGAAATATAACCTCTGAAAGGAGATTTTATTGAATTTTTACGGGCGCAAGGGGATTTGAACCCCTGACCTACGGCTTAGGAGGCCGTTGCCCTA
>JAGDXO010000043.1 GCA_023256615.1 Thermoplasmata archaeon | reverse complement strand
TGAATTCGTCTCCACAAGAATATTTTGTTATAGATGGACTGGTAAATCCTACCATAGTGATGAAGGAGGGAATTTCTATTAAATTCATAATAGTTAATATGGATGACATGGAGCATAATTTTGCCATAACTACATTTCCTCCGCCTTACCCATATATGATTATGGGTGGCAACATGATGAACAATGGCGTTAGTTTTACATTTGATACTCCATATCTTCAGCCTTATAACGGTGGAAGCAGATATCCTTCCGAAACATTCACATATATAGCTGGAAATACAGGAGAATTCTGGTACCTATGTACCTATCCCGGCCATGCACAGGAAGGCATGTATGGAAAAATAATAATTTCTACCATTTAAATTTTCTTTAATTTTTCCATTTGGTGGCCACATACAGGACATTTCAGAGAATTGCATTCCTTATCTCTCTTATTCTCAAATGAATAACCACATTCATTGCATATGCATATATCTCCACCTTCTGACGCCGTTACACTTTCCATTCCATGGTGCCCGTGTCGATAACCTATGAACTGATCAAAAGTTTTAAAATTGCCGCCCTCGATTCTTAACGCCTTACCATTAATTATTGCTTCTGATACTTTCTTTCTAGCTGAGGTAAGAAGTCTATTGAATGTTGCTTGAGATATGCCCATCATAATTGCTGCTTCTGTTTGTTCCAGGCCAATTAGATCCTTCAATCTCAAAGATTCATATTCGTCAACCGTTATCACGATTTCATCTAGATTGGTCTTATCATCAGTAACTGGCATAAAATAATTTACGGAGGGCATCCGTCTAACCCTCCGCATCATTCTTGGTCTAGGCAATTAAGATCACTCAAGTTCTTTAAGTCTTTTTTCTATATTTTCCTTTTCCATTTCTATGTCCTTGAGTTCTGCCTCCAGAATTTTCTTCTGCTCCTCCTTTGTAAATTCCCTTGGTTCTGCATTAGCGTTATATTCATAGGAAGTATGCGGACCGTAAAACCTTCCCCAGTAAGGACCCCCCATACCATACCCCATTCCTCTCCTAGGAATCAAATTGTTCATATATCCAGGCATATGATAACCACCGCAGAATCCACCTCTTCTTCCTCCCCTAGGGCCGTAACCCATAGGACCTGTTCCATCTCCATATGGCATTTTTTTCACCTCTTTTATTATGAATATATATTCATTATTACTATTTATAGATTGTGACATTTCTAATAAAATATTTAATTTTAAATCCATACTTGTGGTATTTTCATTATATTGATAGTTAATAATCTTGAATTCACTGGTACCACTTTTCCACTGATATTTCCGGGCCATCATAATAAATATAAATTCATAACACTGCCTTTATCAATCATTTAGAAAACATAATTAAATCATCATTACATCTGGTATTGATGGATGACCTATCAAGAAGGCAGAATAAATTCATTAGAAAGGTCGTTGCATTATCATCCGCCGGAGTATTTCTGGATGGATACGATCTTTTCATAATTTCTGTTGCACTCATTTTCATTGAGTCCCAGGGATGGCTGGCAACTAATTCTTCAATGAAAAGCATACAGATGGGTCTTCTGAATTCTTCAGCTCTCGTTGGAATGTTCGTTGGTGCCCTAATAGTCGGGAATTATGCTGATAAGATAGGCAGGAGAGCATTGTATGTTATAGATCTTGTTTTTTTTGTATTTTTTGGACTCTTAACTGCTTTGGCGACTAATATTACAGAACTTATATTATTCAGATTTTTCTTGGGTATTGGTATAGGTGCTGATTACCCTGTCTCTTCTACCTATGTGGCAGAGTTTTCACCAAAGAAGACAAGAGGGAAGTTGGTTACAACTACATTCATGTTCTGGGGCATTGGATCTATTCTTGCGGCCATCATTGGATTCAGCTTTGGAAGATTCGAGTATATAGATATATTGGGATATCACGTTGATTCTTGGAGATTGATGCTCGCTTCAGGAATAATCCCTGCTTTCATAGTCCTACTTTTAAGGCATACTATGCCAGAATCGCCTAGATGGCTTCTTAGTAATAGCAGGAAGGAAGAAGCAGATAAAATTATAAATGATATCAGGGAAAAATATGGGCTTGATTATTCTCAGGATTTATCTTTGGTCGAACCTGAAAGAAAGGGCAAGGTTTCTGAACTTCTGGGTCCAAAGTACAGAAGAAGGACATTGTTTGCCTGGATTCCTTGGTTTTTCATGGATATTGGAGTTTATGGAGTTGGAATTTCCATTCCATATATTCTTGAAAACATTGGATTCAAAGGTACCACCATTATAGATAAGGTAAATTCCATATTTGGAACTGTCATACTAGACATATTCATATTGATAGGATTTGTTTTTGCAATTTTCATAATAGAGAAAATAGGGAGACTCAAGCTTCAGGAGATAGGATTCATTGGAATGGGAATTTCGCTCATTGCTTTGGGTCTCTATTATTACAATGGATTGGCCATAGTTATGGCTGCACTTGCAATGTACCTTCTTTATGAAAATGCTGGACCAAATGTTACCACCTGGGTCATACCCACAGAGATATTCCCTACCAGACTGAGGGCTACTGCTCAGGGTACGTCATCAGCTGTCAGCAGGCTAGGTGCAATCATTGGAACATTCTTCTTCCCCGTCCTTGTGTTTGCATACGGATGGAGCTTCACTTTCTTCCTGATAGCTGTTGTCATGTTCCTCGGATTCTTATTTACACTGATTCTAGGAATAGAGGCTAAGGGGCTTACCCTTGAAGAATCATCAAAACTTTTCCTAGAATTTTCAAAGTTCCTCGATGAGCTCAGTACTAAAGTAATGGAAGCTGCAAAAGAATTGAAAGAAATGGTTGAAAAATACGATAATCTTGATCAAAGAGCCCAGAAAATAAAGGAAATTGAACATGAAGCTGATTCCATTGTGCATAAAATCTATACAAGGGTAAATTACATGAACAAACCGCTTGAATCTGTTGATGTTGGGATGCTTGCGACAAAATACGATGATATCCTTGATTTCATAAATGCAGTTTCAAAGAGGATAATTCTCTTCAGAGTCCAGAAAACGCAAGAAATGGTAAGTTTTGCAGATGTAATACTTGCATCAGTTGAAGAGGTCAACAAAGCATTGAAATATTTTGGTGATTTCGATGAAGGCGATTTTGATTCAATAATAAAGGAGTGTGTCAGGATTAATGAACTTGAGAATGAGGCAGATGATTTATTGGCGAATTCACTTGAGCAGGTATTCAATTATAAAAATCCAGTTGAAATAATAAAATACAAGGAACTCTATGAGTACATGGAAATAGTCACTGATAAATGTGAGGACGTATCTGATATCTTCAGAGACATGGTTGTCAAGTATAGTTGATTACATTTAAGGATAGTAGCATTCAAAAGATTATTTACTAATAGTTAATTTACCATCATGCCTTTTCTTAAAATTACTGTTACTTTAAAGAAAAGTGTAGAAGATGCTGAAGGACAGTCAGTAGTTAAGGCTCTGAAATTGCTCGGTTATGAAAACATTAAGGATGTTAGAACTGGAAAAGTTTATTTTATCGAGTTGGAAAATGGGAGTATAGAAGAGGGAAGGGAATTCTGTTCTAAGCTTTTATCAAACCCGGTAATAAATGAATGCAAGGTGGAACTTGATGGGAACTGAATTTTTAGAGACTGTTGAAATTTTGAATTCAGGTGTTAAGGAACTTAATAAAATATCCAAAAACTACAATCTGGGTCTTTCAACAGAGGAAATGCTAAGGATCAAAAGCTATTTCTCATCTCAGGGAAGAAATCCCACGGATGTCGAATTGCAGGCAATTGGTCAGGCTTGGAGTGAACACTGTGGATACAAGAGCTCAAAAGTTTATCTTAAGAAGTTTATTTTCGGTATAGCCCCTAACAAGATTCTATCGCAGGGGGATGCAGGTCTTGTTGATTTTAATGATGATATCGCCATAGCATTGAAGATGGAAAGCCATAATCATCCGTCAGCAATAGAACCATATGGAGGTGCTGCGACAGGGGTTGGGGGGATATTGAGAGATGTTCTCAGCATGGGTGGACAGCCAATCGCTGTAACTGATGTTCTCTATTTCGGAGAAAGGAGCAAGAAGGGTTTTCCATCTCCAAAATTCATAGAAAGCGGAGTTATATCGGGTATCAGAGATTATGGTAATAGAGTAGGAATACCGACTGTATCAGGAGGTATATTCTATTCAAATGACTTTGTTCCTAACGTTCTGGTCAATGTTGGGTGTGTTGGTGTAGTAAAAAAGAGCAACATTATGAAGGCTTCTGTCGATAAGCCCGGACTGAAACTTATTATAGCGGGTGGGAAAACAGGAAGGGATGGAATTCACGGAGTCAACATGGCATCTAAAACACTTGAAAAGGGTGAGGAGGATACAACCACTGTCCAGCTGGGAAATCCTATTATTAAGGAGCCCCTGATCCACGCTGTCCTAGAAGCCAATGAGAGAAAACTGATATATGCGCTCAAGGACCTTGGAGGGGGAGGTTTGAGCAGTGTTATAGGTGAGATGCTCCTGAGTGGAGGAATGGGCGGGGACATATATCTCGAAATGGTCCCACTTAAGGAGTCCAACATGAAACCATGGGAGATATGGATTTCAGAAAGCCAGGAAAGGATGATGCTTGCCGTGAAAGAGGAGAATATTAATGAAGTCATGGATATTTTCAATTCATGGGATATCACAGCTTCAATAATTGGGCATAGCAGATCAGGTAAGGATCTCAGAATTTATTACAATGGTCAAAAGGTATTGGACATGGATCTTGAATTTCTCACATCTTCACCTTTATATTACAGATCTTACAGGCATATTAAACAACCAAAGGAGAGTTTTCTTCCCAGTTATCCTAAGGATATTGAAAGAATAATGCTTAAAATGGTCGGGAACATTAACGTGAGAACCAGGGAATATGCTGTTAGACAGTATGACCACACAGTTAGAGGGAGTACAGTTATTGGGCCATTTTCAGGAAATGTTGGCTCTGAGGGGCCTACCGATGCATCCATAATAAGACCTTCCTGGGACAGAAGTGAGGGAATAGCAATTTCACATGGTTCAAACCCATTTTATTCAAAGATTGATCCATTCAGGGGGGCTAAGGCAGCAGTAGATGAAGCGGTCAGAAATATTGTGTCTTCTGGAGCAAAACCCATTGCATTTTCAGATTGCCTTAATGCAGGTAATCCCGAAATTCCTGAAATAATGGGAGAATTCATTTCGATGCTTTCAGGGCTCAGGGACTCTGCGTCATCCCTTGAAATACCCTATGTTTCCGGCAATGTATCATTCTACAATCAAACGGGAAAGAGCAGGATACCTACTCTTCCTACAATCCTGGCAGTTGGAAAAATTGACAGAATAGAAAAGGCACTGACTCCTGATTTTAAGAATTTTGGAAATCCAGTTTATATGATTGGTTTACCTTATGTTGAAATGGGGGGCAGTCTTTACTCCAGGATACTGAAGTTCAATGATAACAATGTTCCAAATTCAGAACCCACAATTCTTAAATCGAGAATAACCAAATTCTTAAAGGCATTTGATGATGATCTTATACTTTCTTCCCATGATATTTCTGATGGCGGTTTGGCCGTCGCTCTCGCTGAGATGACCATAGGCTCAGGTATTGGCGTAGATGTTGATATATCTTCATTCGGGATGAGGAGCGATATGTTCCTCTTTTCAGAATCACAGTCAAGATTTGTAATAGAGGGAAGGAAGGGAAGCGAAGAAAGGATAAGGGAGATATTCGGCAATGATGCATTCATCATCGGTTATACATCTGAGTCATTCAAAGGGATTAATGGTGAGGAAAATCTGTTCAATATTGAGCTTGAGAGAATAAGAAAAAAGTGGAAGGAGGGATATATTTGAAAAATCCGAGAGCAGCTGTAATGACGATGGAAGGTACAAACAATGAGATGGAGGCATATCTTTCTCTGATCCACGCAGGAGCAAACGCAGAAATAGTCCACATAAAAAAATTTGAGAATTCCGAAAAGAAATTAGGGGATTACGATCTTTTATTTCTGCCCGGAGGGTTTTCTGCCGGTGACTACATAAGAGCTGGCGCAATAATGGCAGCAAGGATAAAGGCAAAACTTATCCGGGATATCGAGAGTTTTGTTGATGATGGCCGACTGGTAATGGGACCATGCAACGGATTCCAGATTCTTATAGAACTTGGCCTCCTTCCTAATACAGAAGGAAAATGGGAAACGGAGGCAGCTCTGGCACAGAACATATCAAATAGATTTGAAGCAAGAACAATTTATGTGAAAGTCAATAACAATAAATGCGTTTTTCTTAAAAAATTCAGAGAGGGGGAGATATTAAAATTGCCGATAGCTCATATGGAAGGAAGATTCATAACCAGAGATGAAAGGGTCTTGAATGAAATATTGACAAGAAGGATGAATGTATTGAGTTATGTAAACAGAGAAGGAAAGGAATCTGGATACCCCTGGAATCCAAATGGCTCCATGATGAATATAGCAGGATTGTGCAATGAGAAGGGAAATGTTCTTGGGCTTATGCCTCACCCTGAGAGGGTATTTTATAAGGTAACGGAATCAGACTGGACAAGAAATGGAACAGGTGAGGGGATGGGTTACAGGTTTTTCCTATCAGCTGTTGAACATATGAAGGAAAAATTTTAAAACTCTTAATCTTATCCACCCCCGTGAATTGGAAATACCTGATAGTAGCAATATTGATCCTGATGCTTTCTGTGAGCTATGTTAATACTGGGGCTCACGCACAGAGCACTGTCATATACCCCACAATAAGTTACCATACATTTACCGGTTACAATATAACCATAACAGATACTCAGTGGCTGAATGTAGTCTATCCAATTATTTACAGTACAAATTTCTCAACATACAACTGGAAGAACAGCCCCCTCAAAGAATATTTACTGTTCGATTACTCACTTACAGGTCTTAATCCCTATGGTGCTGAATTCATAGAGGCTATGGAGACTATAGGTAATTTCACCATATTCAATGTGACGATTGCGTTCAAACAGATAGCAAATCTGGATGCAACCGGTGACGGATATACAAATCAAGAAAAACTGAACGCAGGGGCTCTTCCTGGTTTTTACAATTCGACCCCGGGAAGTTTCTCTATCCCTACAACTAGATCCACATATGGATTTATTTTTGCAGGTGGAGTTATAGCATCCGTCATTATCCTATATTTCGTCTTCAATAGGAAAAAAGATGAATGATTTTTCAATATCAAAAGTTAAAGAATTTTTTCATTTATATTATTCCAATATAAAAAATCCTGATATTTTTGGAATTAGAAAATTGGAAAATAGGGAACTTGCATTCTCATTCTTTGACAAGGCTGGAATGACTAGGCACACCTCCTTCACCAGTAATGAAAGTATGATTACCTTCATAAGAGAAAATATACCACAGCATTTCTATTATTCGAGTGCATATTATGAAAATCCTTCAGAGGACATGGATGCAAAAAAATGGAAAGGTGCGGATCTGATATTCGATATTGATGGAGATCACATTGAGGGAGCAGAGGGGATGAGATATTCTGAGATGCTTTTAGAGGTAAAAAAAGAGCTAAATAAACTTCTTTTACTGCTAAGAGATGATTTCAATGTAAAATGGAATGATATGGAAGTGGTTTTCTCAGGGAGCAGGGGGTATCACGTTCATGTGTATGATATTTTCAATGACATAGAGAGTCAGGAGAGGAGAGAAATAGTTGATTACATAACTGGAAGATGTACCTCAGGTGAATTCCCCTTAAATCCAAAGAATAAATGGAGCATCAGGATTCAGGAGAAATTTAATCAATTTAAGGAAATAATTGATTCTGATAAAAAATGGAAAGAGAAACTGGAAAGGGAGATAGGTGTTGACCTTGGAGGTATAAGATCAAAAAAGGATCAGAAACTCAAGGAAATACTGTATAAAGAAGCAGGCAAAAGAGCAAAAAAGGAATATGCTTCATTGATAGATGAACCAGTAACTATTGATATCCATAGGCTTATAAGAACACCCAATAGCCTCCACGGGAAATCTGGTCTCAAGGTTGTTCACATAAATCCTGAGAAGATTGATAGTTTTGATCCCCTCGTAGAGGCTATCCCTGACGAATTCAAGGATGCTATGGTGGAGATAAGAGTCACAAAAAACACGAAACTAGAGCTTATGGGGAATTATTTTGAATTCAAAGAGGGTAATTATTCAATGCCACTATATAATGCACTATTCACCGTCCTAAAGGGAAACGGCGAATTCATGGAAAAGCAGTGAAATATTTAATTAGTTAATATTTATACCGATGGTATGGGAGCCATTAGGCCGACATTAGTTAAGACAGTTGCTAGGACAGTTTACGAGAAATATGAGCCTTATTTAGATAAAGATTTCAATCATAATAAGGAAGTTATAGATAAGGTACTTCCAGACGCTTCAAAGAAGCTGAGGAACCTTGTTGCGGGTTATGTGACAACATATTGGAAAAACAAGAAAATGCCAAAGAAAAGAAAGGAACCTGAAGCAGAAGACTTCACCATGTGATTTATAATCCAGATTTTTCTCTTTTTGCAAATATCAAATATGCGTATGGGCTTTCCCTTTTAACATCCACCATAACATATCCTTTTTCTTCCAATTTTAAAAAGGCTTCCCGAGTCCTTTCTCTCCATCTGCGAAGAATTTCTATATCGCTTCTAGGTATTTCTTCCAGTACCTCCAGAGCAATGAAATCATCCACAGGTTCTAAAAATTCATCGAATGGTATTCTCCCTTCCTTAATTCTTCCCAAAATTGTAAATTGGCTGTTACTTACTGGCGTCCTGTCCAAAAATTTATGAGCTTCAATCCTGTCTGATTCTACCCCCCTATTCTCCCTGCTGTCCATATGGCCGTAATAATTTATCTTGTAATCAAAAGCGAATGCCTTAAGTTTATGGGTATTGAAATAAGAATTTCTTACCTTGAGAGGATCGAATGTCCATCTAACTTCATTATATCCCAATTCCTTTGCAACCTTGAACTGATGCATTTTTATTTCGTACCCTACATTTGAATTTCTATATTCTTCTATTACCCCTGCCATGTGCGAATAAAGATATTCATAATCGCCCTTCTTGCCTGGAAATGCAAGACTGAATCCTACCGCCCTTTCCCCTTCCATTGCAATTTCTACCAGACCACCGTTATTGTTTATAGCAACAAGAATAGTCACTGGAACTGGATATTCTCCTTCCATTCCCCATATCTCCTTCTGCATATTCTCTACTCTTTTGTATTCCTCAATTGATCTTACCCTTCTGATCTCCACGCCATCGGATATCTAATAAGAATTAATAAATTTCTGATTTATTCCTTACTTTTTATCCTGTTCTTAATTGCCATTCCCTGCTTAAATTCGAGCATTTCTTTCTTGTTCATAAGGGTCCTTCCGTACGCTATAAGGATATCGTTCTCATCTACAATTATAACCTCGTCACCTGGCCTGATGCCATCATCCGCATCTCTTATGAACTTACTGAAAACATTCCTTCCCTCCTTAACAAATTCAGTAACCTCACCATCTATTACCACTCTATGCGATGGATATGGGAAATTATCGTGCAATAATCTGGAGCTGTTAAGATTTATACTGAATAAGCCGTCTGATGCTCTGAGTGAAAGAATTATCTGGCCATTGGTCAATACATTCCTTATTTTACCTGTATTCTTGCTTCTGAGCAATTCTATATTTTCCATAGGAATTATTTCAAATAATCCTTTGCCAAATTGGTATTTAAAAATGTAATCTATTTTCAATTTCAGATATCTGTCCCATTCAGGCCTTGTGAATTTCTCTATATCGAAATCCTTCTCATAATATTCCCCAGGGAACAATGATTGGGCTACCGGATACGTTTCATCCAAAAACAGGGAAATATTTCCAAAAGGAGTTTCTACTGCTTCCTCCGGTTTATCCAGAAAGTAAGAGTATGGTTTCCTGATTTCCTTTTTAAAGTTACCAGAAACCGATTCTTTCGCAATAAATCTTTTTATAAGAGGTCTCTCTAATGTTTCTGGCCCAGTATAAAATACAGGGGATTTCTTGGATTTTGACTCATATTTCTCTATGAAGTCATAAAACGTTAATAGTCTGCGATAAGCTTCAAGCAATAGTGGATGAGATCTTGATCTGTATTCGGCGTAATTCCAAAGGTTTTCCTGTCTTATCTCCTCCCTTACCTTTGATATTTCCTTGACCGTGAAATACAGATTATGTTTGGCTATGATATCCCTCCTCTCATCATCCTTCATCTGCTTTAACTCTCCTAACGATATGCCATCAAAATAAGGTGACGGAGGTAATTCCTCTGCTATTTCCTTTAATTCAATTGTTCCTGTATCTACTATGATCCTATCTTCTCTGGCATACTTGATATATGCTGATGAATCCACAACATCCACTCCAGCTAAAAAGAGCAGAGGAAAGAACATTGGATGACCTGCTCCGAAGGCATGAACAACGGAGGAAGACCTCAAACCCTGTTTCGATCTCAAGATTATTTCGATCACATCAGAATACCTGTACCTCTCCATCAACGGAACTATACCCCCTATAGGGTAGTATTCACCACCTATAGACTGCATTAGTTCAGCACTCTTAACTCTCAAATCTGGAAATAGACCTCCCTGAACAGGAAGTGCAAGGTAGCTCTGACTTATCAGGCTTGCCTCCTTGCCTCTTTCATATGTTGTTTCCATTCCCCTCTGGACTTCCTCCCTGCTATGATCAATCTCAGAAAATACATCCCTGATAGTAACTATATCAGAACCTATGCTTGTCTGGAATTCTATCATTTCTCTATTGCCTGTTTCTATATCCCCATACATATGTTCCTGGAATGTTCCGGAATCTGTCATTATGATTCCATCAAAATTAAGGTAATCGTGAAGATTTCTATCTTTTCTATAATCACCTTTTTTCAAAATGTATGAATTTGTGATTATCCCGTCAATTTTCAGTTTTTTAACTTCAGATAACCACGGTTCAGGCTTGAAAGGATGTATAACTGGGAGTATTGTTGGTGTCTTAAGTTTTCTTTTTCCAACAGTTAATTCCCCTATCCTTGCTAATCCATCTCTGTGTACCAACTGAAACATTTTGCATTTCCCAGGGTGTAATCATCTGGGCATAATAAATTTCTTTCTTAAAAGATAATGTATTTTAAAAAATTTGTAGATGGTTATACCATCTACTTCTTCAGCACAATCTCAATAGAAGAAACGTTGCTTTCTCCGTCTTCTCTCTGAACCTTTTCCGTGCTTATTTTAATGTCCCCGTATTTTATTGGGGTTTTCATCATTGATTCCATTCTGCTCTTTACTATTTCAGCAACGTCTACTGCTCTCTTTATGGCCATTCCTCTTGCCTTTATTGATACTTCACTTGCTCCGTTTGTAAAGAGCATTATAGTGCTGAAAACATAGTTTTCTGTCGGTTTTTTCCCGATGAAAATAGTGTTGTTATCTGCCACGTTTATCACCAGCGTTGTGAGATAATCAATTTCTATAAATAGTTATTCCATAAAAGAACGTTCTAATTACATTTAATTATAATAAATTATAAGTAATTATCTTCATTATACAAATATGGCTGAAGATAAGAAATATACGACAGTATCAATTCCAACGCCTCTTTTTGAAAAAATACAGCAGAAGATTAAGGATACGGGCTTTACTTCGGTGAGCGATTATGTTACCTTTGTACTGAGGGAAATTCTTGCACATTCGAATGACAATGAAGCATTCAGTGAGGAAGATGAGAAAAAGGTAAAGGAGAGATTGAAGTCACTGGGGTATCTGGACTGAGGCGATAAAAATGAAGGTTATGGTCGTAGGTCTTGATTGTGCAGCTCCAGCTCTAATGTTTGATAAATTGAAGGATCATTTACCTAATATAACAAAAATGACAGAAAATGGAATATATGGAAAATTGAGGAGTACTGATCCACCTATAACAATTCCAGCTTGGATGGTAATGGCGACTGGAAGATCTCCGGGAGAGATAGGGCTGTATGGTTTCAGGTCACGTGTCGGTAATTCATATACCCAGATCAAGATTCCATCATCCAAGGATATAAAATTTGATACAGTCTGGGATATCCTAGGGAAAAGAAATAACAGGAGCATAGTTGTGGCTGTTCCCCCAACATATCCACCAAAGCCATTGCCCGGTCTGATGATATCTGATTTTATGACACCTGACAAGGATAAAGAATTCACTTATCCCCCCGGTTTGAAAAATGAAATACTTAGGGATTTTCCCGATTACCAATTTGATGTGAAATTCAGAAAACCAGAAAAGGAGAAAATAATTAACGAAATATATCAGATGAGCGACACAAGATTCAAGCTTGTTGAAAAACTCCTGAAGGAAAAGCCCTGGGATTTCTTCTTCATGGTTGAAATAGGTATAGACAGGTTGCACCACGCATTCTGGAGATATATAGATGAGGACCATCATCTGTATGAGAAAAATGATATGATGAGAAACAAGTTCATCTCATATTTTGAGATGGTTGATCATCATATAGGTAAAATGATAGAAATGATGGATGATGATACTGTGATGATGATTGTTTCTGACCATGGTGCAAAGGGAATGAAGGGTGCATTTGCAATAAATCAATGGCTTATAAAGGAAGGTTATCTTAAACTGAAGAATGAAAAAGTTTCACCTGGCTCATCTCTGGATGAAATTGATGTTGACTGGGCAAACACTAAAGCGTGGGCCTGGGGTGGCTATTATGCCAGGATATTCCTGAATATTAAAGGAAGAGAAAGTCAAGGACTCATAGATCCCTCAAAGGTGAAGGAGGAAATATCTGTCCTTAAAGAAAAACTTAAGAACATAAAAGGACCAAATGGAGAAGAGTGGAAAACAATAGTTTTCGAACCGGAAGAGAAATATGATGTTGTTAATGGTGACAGGTCTGATCTTTTCGTTTATCTAGATGATCTTAACTGGAGGGCTGCTGGAACGCTTGGATATGAAACTGATTACCTTCTTGAGAATGACACGGGACCTGATGATGCAGTTCACGATTATGATGGTATATACATAATATACAGAAAAAATAAAAGAATAGGAAAGAAGATTGATTCTTCCATATACAGAGTAGCTCCAACAATTCTTGAACTTTATAACGTTAGGAAAAGATATGGAATAAAGGGAGAACCCATGGAGGGGATAGAGTATGTCAAATAATAAAGGGTTTGTTCTCTGGTTCACTGGACTTTCAGGTTCAGGGAAAACTACGCTTGCAACTCATATAAGTGAATTGATGAGAAAAAAAGGATACAATGTGGAAATACTGGATGGGGACGAAATCAGAAAAGGTCTATCTAAAGACCTTGGATTCTCTAAGGAGGACAGGGAAAAACACAATGAAAGAGTTATGTACGTTGCCAAGCTTCTCTCGAGAAATGGAGTTGTAACACTTGTCCCTCTAATTTCACCTTACAGGGAAATAAGGGAAAAGGCAAGGGAGGAAATAGATAATTTCATCGAAGTCTACGTCAGATGTCCCCTGGATGTTCTAATCAAGAGGGATACTAAGGGACTTTACAAGAAGGCCCTTGCAGGTGAAATAAAGAACCTTACGGGGCTTCAGGACACTTATGAAGAACCAGTTAATCCGGATATAGTTATAGATACCGATAAACTCTCGATAGAAGAGAGTGTGAGAATGATTCTCTCTCACCTTAGAAATAGAGGATTCTTAGATGGGAAATTCGAGGAAGAGGAAATAGATTTAATTAATTCTTGATATTTTATATGATTATTTCCCTTCGGTCGCCTTCTTTATTCTGTTCATTATTGCCAATCCTATACCTTTTTCCTCGAATGGTTCTATTATGCCATACTCATATTCGCTTTTATCCAGTTTTCTGAAGGAAGGAAAGAGATTCCTAGCCACTTCGTAAAGATCTTTTCTTGATCCCAGTAATATGGTCGGGCAGTCAATTTTTCTGGACAGTTCATAACTGCATAACACAACAAAATTACCTCTTTGCCTGCATTTTTGCTGAATATATTCTTCTGAGTCTGCAAGAAACATTTTCTTTGAAGGGGCATAGTGTCTGTACTTCATACCAGGTGCCCTTGGAGCCCCTTCCAAATTTGAAGAAACTGTAACCTTCATTCCAAATATTTCTTTAATATCTTCCGCTGAGAACGCCCCCGGCCTCAGAATTAAAATCTCTTCTTCCTTGAACATAATTACCGTAGATTCAACCCCAAAGAAGGCTGGGCCTCCATCTATAATCATATCAACCCTTTCGTCAAGGTCTTCCCTCACCTCAGAAGCGTATACAGGGCTTGGTTTACCTGACCTATTTGCACTGGGAGCGGCTATTGGAAGGCCACTCCTCCTGATTAAGTCCAGGGGAACTTTATGGGCAGGCATCCGGACAGCTACAGTATCCAGCCCACCGG
Source organism: Thermoplasmata archaeon (assembly GCA_023256615.1). Taxonomy (GTDB): domain Archaea; phylum Thermoplasmatota; class Thermoplasmata; order Thermoplasmatales; genus JAGDXO01. Next base: position 7,640 of record JAGDXO010000043.1, on the reverse strand, counting down.
TGGCAACCTTACCGATATTCCCCTTTGGAAGAACAACCGTTAATGGCCCTGGCCATATTGTATGTAGTTTTTCTGCAATAAAATCTGGAATTCGTGACGCTACATCATAAAGCTGTTCCATTGATGAGATATGAACTATTAGTGGATTGTCTGATGGCCTACCTTTTGCAATGTATATTTTACCGCAGGAGTCGTCACTCTTTGCATTTGCGCCCAGACCGTATACAGTTTCTGTAGGAAAAGCGACAAGACCGCCTCGCTTAATTATATTGGCTGCTCTTTCCATCACATCCTTATCGGGATTCAGCGGATTTACTTTTACAACATTATTCATTGTTCAAATATGCTCTTCTATTATTAAATTGATTTCAAAAATAATCGCCCTTTTTAAGGAATAACCTAAGGAATAGTACTGAAACTATAATGTCAAAGAGAACAGTGAGAGGATATCCGCTGAGCACAGCTGGAATTCTTTCAAAAAAACGCCCTGAGAAACCAAAAATTATCGCATTTATTATTATCAGAGGAAGCGATATTGCAAATGTTTTTAGTAAAACCCATCTTCCGCCTATACCCTCCTGCGAAAGCGTATAAACCTCCTTAGGAATTGCAGATATAATGTAAGCTCCTCCTGCCATCAGGACGGTCAGAAGTATTAGCATAAAATAAGGGAAATTAAGAGCTATGAAATTGAGCGATGACCTGTTGTAAAATGCCATAACTATCAGTATTATTAAATAATAGAACATACCTACAATTAGTATTAATATCAATTTTGAGATGAAAAAATCCCTTCTTGAGATTGGAAGGGCCGACAGATGCCATGCTGATTTTCCTTCTAAACCTAAAAGAAGTATGAAATCTACCAAAAATATAGATGATAGATACGGGAAGGAGAATTCATACTGGGAACTACCTGAGCTTAATGTGCCCATGCTCATCACCATCGGTATAATGAATGTGATAGGGATGACAAGTATCATGATAGACCCCCTTCTTCTAAGTATTATCTTGAAGTCCTTCATTATCCATGAAATCATTGGATTTCTTGCTTTGATTTCTTTATAGCTTTCCTTGCTTTTAATTGCATTGTATATATCGATGCTTTCTGTAAAATTCCTCTTCTGGAGAAAAGTATAGAGGAGATATATAAAAGAAAACATTAATGCGAATGCGGCGTAAGGGTAGTAATTTATAGATGTTATATTTGAGTAAGTCAGCGGGATGAAAAGGAAAGCGTATGGAGGTACATGAATTGCATTCAGAAACCGGGGATCGGTTGAGAGTTGGATGGCAAATATGAATATTACGAAAATTAGCACCTGAAATATTTGTCCCAAATACAGTCTTTTACTTCTCTTATTTGTATTTGTCTTTGTGAAGGAAACACCGAGTATCAGGGAGATTGTTCTACCAATATAGAGAAATAGAACCGTGAATAGTGCATATAACACCACAGGAATTGGATTTTTCAGGTAAAGTGAGATTATGATTCCAGCGGGAATAGTTACAAATGGCAGGTAGCTTTCATTATAGAGGAAGAGTGCGAGAGGAACAACTGTCTTTTCAACTTTTATGGGCAGAGATGTTAGTGGGGATAGTAATTTCATGTCCCATAAACCACGGTAAAATTGCGAATCATTCATCACCGATAAAATTAGAAGAAGAATGAAGAGAGTGAAGCTTCCTGTTGAAATAAGATTCTTTTCCCTGATCATAGCCAGTCCGAACATCATCGATATTATTCCATAGAAGAATGTGTTTACAAAAATGGATGATCTTACATTGTTTATCAGAAATTTCCTTGCAATTTGCATAGAAAATTTATCATTCTTCTGAAATCTTGGTGTATTTTTTAGATACTGATATTTTAGTTCTGTATTCAGTACTTTAGCGAGAAATACCCTATTCTTCAGATTCATTTTGTACCTCTTTAAGTATTGGTCTTTTTATACGTGAAATCTTGATTTTGTTAGTATCTATGGAAACAGATGAGCTTTCTTCTTTCATATAGTTTAGTTTCTTGACTTCTGTTCCATCTGGATCTATTATTCTGCTTCCGCCCCAGAATACAAGATTTCTCTGAAGGCCAGCTGTATTTACATATATTAAATAGGCCTGATTTTTTATTGCAACCGATGAAAAAATTCTCTCAAAATGCTGTCTTGAGGTAAAAGGAGATGCAGATATATTGATGATTAAATCAGAACCTAAAATAATGGGGTCCTCAAAAAATAAGTCATAACAAATCTCTACATTTATCTTAAGATTCCTGAAATTAATTACTGCTGGTTTTGAACCTTTTTTAAAGAACCTTTCTTCTTCAAAAGGGCCAAAAGTTGGAAGATGCATCTTGTGATAGAATGAAATATTGTTTTCGTGAATAATCACTGCAGAATTTCTGAGAAAATCATCGTATACCGGAGCCCCAAAAATAAGCATCCTGTTTCCAACCGCTGATTTTATTCTGTCCATGAAATCAATATCAACATCAAGAAATCTTATGTAATCACGCCATAAATAACCGGAATAAAATAATTCAGGGAAAATGGCTATATCAAATTCCTTCGATAGAGTATCCTCTATTATTTTTTTGTTGGCATCAGGTCCCTTGATTGAGTTGAGCTGCTCAAGAAGGATGTTCAGAACCGGCATCTACTTCAAATGTGAATTTACAATATCTATTTTACGTGTGCGCTTTTACCAAATTAATGGAGATGATATTTCATTGCTATGATGAGCCTGCGAACTATTTTTTATTGATCATATGGAAGTATAACCACCATCTATCACTATTTCACTTCCTGTTACAAAGGATGATCTTTCTGATATAAGGAAAACTATTATCTCTGCAATTTCCTCTGCCCTAGCCAACCTTCCAATAGGATGGAGCGATTTCAGATTTTCGTAATATAATACCGGATTTCCAGAATTCCTTGCATTATTCTCTATCAGAGGTGTATCCACAAATCCTGGAAGAAGTACATTGAATCTTATATTTTTTGAGGAATAGGTGATGGCATCTGATTTTGTCATTCCTATGAGTGCAGATTTGCTTGCTGCATATATGGAAGTATTTTTAGATCCCACTTTTCCTATTACAGAAGATACATTTACTACTGATCCTTTGCCCAGTTTTAGCATTTGCATAATAGCGTACTTATTGCAGTAAAAAGTACCAAAGACATTTATGGAAAATGTTCTCCTGAGAATTTCATCGGATATGTTTTCTGAAGGAGATGGTTTGGGTGATATTGCTGCATTATTTACAAGGCCGTAAGTTAGACCAAATCTATCTTCAATCTTTTTAAAAGCCTCCTTGACCTCTTCCTCATTTGAAATGTCTGTTCTTATGTATTCATAATTATTACCATCGGATAATTCTGGAGTTTCCTTGTCCAAAATAACAGGAATTCCTCCATTTTCTTTGATCTTCTTCACTGTTGCATATCCTATGCCACCTGATCCCCCTGTTACAACTACTATATTATTATCCAATATTTTTTCCATGAATTATCAATGAAATTAAGTTCAAAATAATTTTCTGTTTTTAAGCAGCGGTAAAGATAATTTAGCATATCTTATAATTGTGAATGTATTAATATCCATTTGAAATTTGAGATCGAGATATATGACCTCTAAAAATATAGTTATAGTTGGAGGAAACGCTGGTGGAGGACTTATGGCTGGGCGTCTCGCCAGGATGTTACCAAAGGATCAAGTGAATATTACTGTTTTGGACAAACTTGGGAAAGTTGAGTTTCAGCCTTCTTTCACCTATGTTGCCCTTGGTAATAGAACTGAGGAACAGGTTTCAAAGGATTTTACACCAATGGCAAGGGAGAATGTTAAGCCTATAAAGGCTGAGGTTACAAAGGTGGATGCAGCAAACAGAACTGTATATACAAACAACGGGCAGTATAAATATGATATACTTGTTCTCTCTCCAGGTGTTCAGCTCAATGACTCGAAATTCAAGGGCCATGAGGATACCTACCATTTCTGGGACATGCAATCATCATTGAGATTAAGATCTGCACTATCGAAATTCAAAAAGGGAAAGATAGTTATTTCAGTAGCAAGTCCAATTTATAAATGCCCTCCAGTACCGTGGGAAATGTCAATGCTTCTTCATGAATACTTCACCAATAAGGGCATAAGGAATGATGTTGATATTACTGTTGCTCATCCTATGGGCAGACAGTTTGAAATGTTTGGACCCAATATTGCAGACCCACTGGGAAACTGGATGAGTGATATGAAAATAAACGGTCACTACAAATTTATGCCAGCTTATGCGGACCCGGTAAAGCACGAGCTTGTTGGTCAAAATAACGAGAGTATAAAATATGACTTGGCAATAGTTTCTCCAATCCAGACTGCCCCGGATTTCGTAACGAGTAATGATGACCTTAAATCAAAAGTGGGTTGGGCTGATGCTAACTATAAAAATTTCAGGAATTCTAAATATGATGATATATATTCCATCGGCGATGTGATTTCTCCTACCTTGGGAATGGGAATGGCCGGTGCATTTACACACTTTGAAGCTGATACAGTTGCTACATTTATTGCTGACGACGTAATAGGAAGTTACCTGACGCTCCCATTCAATCCAGTAGCTATGTGCGCCATGGAAGGTGGATCTTACGGTTGGGTAGCTTATTGTAATTTCGGTAAAAAACTCAGAGATCCTAACTATGCATTCAATGACTGCAGCGTAATGGGAAGGGGAAGAATTTATAAGATGCTCCATTCCGTTTATGAGAAGTATTATTATGCAACCATACTGAGAGGGAGGGTATAAATATGGCAACGTTAGATGAAGTTTATGAAAAATTGAATAAGATAGAGAATAAACTGGACGCTCTAGAGCCAACTCTAAATACAATTGAGAAACTTCAGGAAAGCGGTATAATAGGAATGCTAGATGGATTTGCTGAAGAATTTGACAATATTTTCAATTATGCTACCAAGATGGAAATATTTGATATGATCACAATGGCAATTAGGGTTCTGGAGCCACTCACAAAGATGATGAAGAAGGGTGACATTGAGAAACTATTATCTTTGCTCGATAAAGTCGAGATAGATAAACTGGTTCCTTTACTTGAAGCTGTGGCATCCTGCGCTCCAAAGGCAGAAGAAGTAATGAGCGTTTCATCTAGGAGAAAGAAGAAAGTGGGATTAATGGAACTTATGAATACAGTTAGAAGCCCAGAGATGGGTGCTCTGCTTTCAATGGCAAAGGAATTATCCGGTTGCATGATGGAAAACAGTAAGAAAGCGCAAAAGTAAAATTATATTAAAAATTTTTTTTATTAAAGTTTTTATATCTATTAATAATATTTACTTATGACAACGGTAGTAGTTATTCATACCTGGAAAGATGATCAGGCAAACCAGGTTATGGACTTTGCAAAAAAAGTAACTGATATGGCAAAGGCTAAGAAGCTCCCTCAGGGCTTAGAGCTTCAAACAATAGACCTAGCCAAAGGAAAGAATCATGCAGTATGTGTCTGGAATGTTGATTCCCTTGACCATTTAATGCAGGTAGCGGGATCTTTAGGACCAACCTGGGAAATAAACGCTTTCGAGGTAAACAATTTCTACACAAAGAAGAAAGGATTCTTCTAAAATTTACAATATTTTCTTTAATTTTTTTATATATTCTATATAGTTATGATGTTTTATCCTTCTTGGTTCTTTCCAGTGAGAAAGCAACCCAGAGAGGAATTCACCTTTCATCTTTCCATTTATAATAAAATAGTTTTCCAGCATTCCCTTTCCATCGCTATATGACCAATAGTAGAATGAGCCCATGTATGTTTTTATGACATTTCTGAAAAAATCGCCGAACCAATATGATGATACTTCAAATTCTACTGATTGTTCATTATTTTTTTTATCATTTAGAGTAAAATTAGATTTCCCTTTAACTGTTTCTCCCTTTATATTTCCTATGAGATTGGCTGAAATACTGTCGAAGTACTTTGGGCGGAACGTTCCTTCGTTGAGGAAAATTCCAGCTATGTCATTCCTCAATTCCACGCGTCTCATTTTCCATACCGTTTTTATAAGTTCCAGATCATCATAATCCCCATTTTCCTTTAGGAATTCAATGCATTGTGGAATTCCCTTTTCTTCTTGAGCCTCTTTATTCACGTTCACGGTTATGTTGATATCACCCCTTATCTTGCTTACTAGATCCAGTGTAAGTTCCAGGGACCTATCAACAGCCTCTATGAATATTATGAAACCTTCCTGCTTTAATATAGCTTCATGCTGAATCAAAGTTCCACTTAGAGATGAAATCTTACTCAAAATGCTGTCAAGTTCCATTGGCGGATAATATTCAATCATCCTCCTATCATTTTTATAATTTTCAAATTTTTGATTTTGATTGTTGTGCATACCTTTTCTTTCTAATTCTATCTCACCTTTTTTAAAACCATTTGAATACATGAACCAACGACCGTTATCTCTTCCTAACAATGCAAGATTTGAAGGAGAAAATTCCTGAGATTCGCTGACATATACAGGATAGCCTAAATTAAATTCTATCGAGATTATATTTGAAAATGATTTGTAATAGTGTATTTCTTTCTGTTTATCATAGGTCATTTAATCTAAATCAAAATCTTGATAATTACACTTTTCCATCCATCATTAGGTAGAAGTGATTTTTCAAAAATATAACAATTATAAAACCGAATCTTAGTCTATTTAATATTCTTGATCTGATCCATCTTTCCCTTGATCAGTTTCATTGATTCTTTTAAAACTTCGCTTCTAATTGGCTCTTCCAATTGACTCCTAAACATTCCTTGAATTACTAATACATATGATGTGAAAGTTGTTTCATATATGCGAACATCTGCAGTTCCTATTATAGATGGTATTTCACCTATCCTCTTTGAGATGAGGGGTATAATATCATCAGGATCTATCTCTTTGGAAACTTCTATTTTAGTTCTTACTACTCTTGACTCACTTGAGGAGTGTATGAAAATTGAAGATTGTATCAATACGCTGTTTGGTATCTTTAATGGTATGTTATCATCAGTTATTATAGTTGTATACATCAAAGATATCCCTGTCACCTTTCCCGTATATCCTGGAATGAGAAAATCATTTGAGTAAAATTTTGGAGGGTATGAAGGGGCCACAATACCATACTGCCATGTTGATAAGGTTATTCTGTCCCCTATTTTGAATGGTCTAGAACCCACGATAGCTATCCCCCCGAATATATTTCCCAGAACGTCCTGAGAGGCAAGTCCTATTACTATTCCTGCAAAACCTCCTGCAACTAGTGCGGATTCTATATTTATCCTTACAAACGCAAAAAAGAGAATTGCGACCGTAATGTATCCTACTGTCTTAATGAAGAAATTCAAGATTCCAGCGGTTGATTCACCTGCAAGGTGCTTAGCTTTGTTCCCTACAAGGGAAGCAATAAGGTTAGTTATCAAAACGCCACCTATTGCAAGTAACAAACCATAGAAGACAAGGTGATAACTTATGACTATAGAATTATGATAGATAGTACTTAATATGTATAGAGCAGAATATAATATTCCTACTGAGACCATTACAACAAATAACAATCCTACTATTCTTGAATTTTTCATTACTTC
>JAGDXO010000047.1:2454-22886 GCA_023256615.1 Thermoplasmata archaeon | reverse complement strand
TATAACTCTATAATCAGGGGTGCTGCGGCCATACTTGCAATCAAGGAAATTGATCCAGACCATAAAACAACGAGCCCGAATTCAACAAGAGTCCCGGTTACTGCACCCACAGCAAATGTTATTCCCCATAATTTTGAAGCATTCTTGGCCAATTTTATATAATCGTCATCTTTCCTTATTATTCCAATAGATTCAAGAGATAATACTACAACCGGAAAACCAACTGCAAAAATAAGGAAAAATGCGTGTACGTAGATACCAACTATCGTCATATATTCTGCCATATTGGCCGATGACCAAAATCCACTTGTTTGTAAATCGAGTAAACCAATGATATTGTCAATAGATATCATTTGGATCAATTAAACAGATTTTTAGATAATGTAAATATTTCTGATTATTAGACAGGATAAAAAATTTTAACTAATTTTCTATATAATAAATTTAAATATTAATTAACATCCCTAATGATTGTTAATATTTTTAATTTTTCCAATTGCCTCTTCTATCTCCTTTATTTTACTGTTTCCCTGATCCACCTTGAAATAAAAATAGCCAACCCTCCTTCTTATAACATCTTCAACCGTGAGAGCACATTCATTCCTTACCGCAGTTTCTATATCATTTCCATTTTCTCTCTTGTAAAGTATCTGCGGTAATTCATTAGTTGATATTCTTTTACCTAACAGCCCCCCAACCTGCTTCGCTACCTTTCTCGATGCATTTCTGTAATTTGTAATTTTAACCCCCATAACTGATACCATCTTTCCTGATACCTCTATATGAAAATCCCTTGTTACTCTTCCTGGATCGTCTCCTTTTCCATAAAGTGGCCTTATACCTGAATAACTCCCTACGACATCTTCCTCGGAAATATTATTAAAAACTCTCCTTACAGATTCGAGAATATATTGTTTTTCACTCTCCTTTACACTCCATTCTTCCGGAGTTGTGACGAAATCATCTGTTGTGCCTGCTATCACAGTATCTCCCCTTGGAATAATGAACATTTGCCTTCCATCTATGTCGGATTTAAATGCGATTGCATTTTTATAAGGGAACTTATCTGCTTTTAGTATCAGATGAACGCCTTTACTCAGTTTAAAATTTTCCATTTTTTTGCCGATGTAATTTGAAAATAGTTCACCTATCCATGGGCCAGTGGCGTTAACAATAACTTTAGCCCTGGCTGAAAAATTTCCGCCCTCCAAAGTGTCCACCATATCTATTTTAACCATACCGTTTTCTTCTGTGAAGCTCTTTGCTTCTAAGTAATTGATAGCGACCGCCCCCAACATCTTTGCCGTTATCACGTTATATAAGACTAGGAGAGCATCATCAGTAACCGCATCCATATACGTGAAATATCCTTTAAATCCTTTATAATTATATTTACCTCTCTTGAACTTTGGGAGATGGTAATCGTGACCCATCATATTGTATAAAAATAGTCCAAGATAGATTGTTGATCTTTTCCATGATTTTTCATCTATAAGAATATCAAAATCTGTACCCTTAACTATATCTGTATTTTTCATCAGATAATTTCTTTCTCTTAATAATTCCCGTGTCAGTAATACATGACCCTGCCCTAGATATCTGATTCCCCCATGTATAAGTTTTGAGGAGTTACTACTTGTTCCTGAGCCAAAATCACCCTTATCCATAAGCAATACACTAAGTCCATTAGCGCTGAGAACACTAGCTACTCCGGCTCCGGCTATTCCTCCACCAACGATTATGACATCAAAGTACCTTCCATTTAGTGTCTGTAGATCCTTTTTTCTGGTCTGGTAGGAAAATTCCATGTTATCTGAATTATATACACATATAATTAAATTCTTAAATTCCTTCTTTTTTGATTTCACAACATCTGTCGGTTATTATTCCTTTTACCCTTATTTTCAGCTTTTCAATTTTTGATACATCATTCAAAGTCCAGCAGTATATTTCCGAACCCTTAGGTATCTCATTGGAAATAAATTCATCATCCGTCAAAAGCTGCCATTGTGGCAGGAAATAATCCAGTGATATTCTTTCCGCATATTCTGGAAGCCGCTCTCTATTGAAAATTTTTTCACTTTCTTTATCAAAATCAAGTCCTATTTTTATTTTATCATCATACTTTCTTAACCTTTCCAGAACAAAAGGATCGAAAGAAATTACTGTGAGATTGTTGTATAGATCGTATTCCTTAATTTTGTCTGCTATTATTTTCTCTATAGAAGGATAATAGAAATTTCCTCTTTCATCAATAGTTTTTAGTTCAAGGAATATTTTTGATTTATTCATCGTGTGAATAACATCATCAAATAATGGAATTGTTTCTTCTGTCCCGTTTACTTTGATCTTTCTTAAGGAATCAGATGGTATATTGTAAATGAGATCATCTATATTTGTCAATCTCTTTAAATTAAAATCATGGAAAATAACTGGCCTTCCATCCTTTGCAAGATGAACATCCATCTCCACTCCATCTGCTCCACATTCTATGGCCTTTTTAAATGATAGTAAAGTATTCTCTGGATATGAATGTGGATAGCCCCTATGCCCAATTATTTCCATACAGCTTCAAAATCCTTCTGGATTACTTTACCTCTATTTTCTTTATCTTCTGTTTTACTTCTGGAACAGATGAAGAAGCTAAGTTTCTTCCTGCCTTTAATATTTCTTCAAGAGCGTTCAGGATATGATCCATTGATTGAATCATTGATTTGCTCATATCAGGCAGAGTTATTTTTAATTCTATAACTATCTTGTTGTTTTCTTTCTCTTCCATTTATCTCATCTCTATATTAAGGAAGCCGTTAATAAATTCTGCGCCAATTGGATTTTTATCAGCGTATATTGTAGGGAGATAGAGGACCCTTTTCCAGTTGCCCAGTTCAATAATCAGTTCTCCCCCCTTATTGTAAATTTTAAGGTCTTTTTTATCGGCAAATGGTAATTTGAATTTTATGAAATATCTGTCATCCACTTTATAAAATTCAATACTTGTCTCCTTTTTGAATATTGTATCAGGCGGGATATCTCCATATATGCTCTTTCCCATTAGAATTAGATTGTTATAGCCAATTGGTTCAGATTTTAGCAACGGAATTTTGAATATTTTGATTTCTGAAAAAGATTCACTGACACCTTTTATTATTTCCTCCTGTGAATTACGCCACGCTTTAAAAAATGCGCCAGTATTCTCTTCATATATCTTGTTTATAAATATGGAGTCAACTGGATATCCATATAACAGCAAATAAGTGTAAGCCCTCTTAGTCTCGCTGAAAGACATTCTATCTGGATTCATTACCAGCCTGATTGTTGATATATCCTGATTTGTCAATATATCCCTTATTTCTTTCAAGGAAGAATATAGTCTTTCCACGCTCTTAAAAACATCGTCATCTGGCATTGGCATAGGCCCTATTGTATTCATTACGGGTCTTACCAATTTTGCAGCCAGCCTGCCTACTGGAAATATTTTATCCATATACCAAGTCATAGCTTCTGGAAATGACAATAATTTCAATGATTCTCCGGTTGGGGCACTATCTATAATTATATTGTTATATTCCCCCTTCTTATAATAGTCCAAAAGGTAGAGTAACTGGGCAGCTTCATCAAATCCTGGCAATGTTGCGATTTCTTCAGCGGATACTGGGTCAAGACCCTGCGATTGGAATAAACCGGTGAGATAACCCTTAAGTTCTCCCCAGTGAGTATTAATGGCTTCGTTCACACTTATTTCCTGAGCGTAAAGATTCTCTGCCATTTTCTTTGGCCTTGAACCTATCTCCTCACCAAATGCGTCCCCTAAACTGTGGGCTGGATCTGTTGATATTACTAGAGTTTTTTTACCCTGACTTGATATTATTGATGCAGTAGAGGCAGCTATGCTTGTTTTCCCTACACCCCCCTTACCTGTATATAAAAGTATTCTGGTTTTCACCGAACCCTATTACATAAGAGTAAATCTATTCTTTGCTATTTCCTTAAAAATGAAAGATATTTGAACGAGAATATTTTATCATGTCATATGGATTCTAGTGAGATTATAGATAATTATATTGAAGAGGGAATAAAAGCTAGAAAAGAAATTGATAAGTCCAAAGTTATAAAGATTGCAGATTTAGTTGCAAATTCTTTCAGGAACGGTAATAAATTGTTATTCATGGGTAATGGTGGAAGTGCTGCAGATTCTCAACATATAGCAGCTGAGTTTGTCGGGAGATTTGAAAAGGAAAGGGAAGCTTTGCCCGCTCTTGCGCTTCACTCTAACTCTTCAACAGTAACGGCAATAGGCAATGATTATGGTTTTGAAAAGATTTTTGAAAGACAGATAGAAGCATTTGCTAAAAAAGGTGATGTGGTATTTGCATTGAGCACAAGTGGTAATTCAAGAAATGTTATAGAGGGAATAAAAAAGGCCAAGGAAAAGGAGTGTATTATTGTAGGTATAACAGGCAGGAACGGAGGAAAAATGACTCAACTCATCGAGGAGGATTTTTTATTCAGAGTGAATAGCGAAAAAACTTCAATAATTCAGGAAGTAACAATTACTATAGGCCACCTTTTATCAAAACTTGTTGAACTTCAGATTTATGGAGATTGAATAATGAGACCTGCTCTTTTTATTGACAGAGATGGAACTATAAACAAGGACTGCCCTTACTGTAATGGTCCAGAACAGATCAATATTTTCGAGGATGTTTTTGAACCTTTGAAGGAATTATCAAAATATTTTTTAATAATAATTATTACAAATCAGTCAGGAATATCAAGAGGTTTTTTTACCGAAGAAGATTTGAAAAGAATGCATGAAAAGATTGAAAGAGAAATAAATGAAAGGGGCGGAAGGATAGATGCAATTTATTACTGTCCTCACCTTCCAGAAGACAATTGCAACTGCAGAAAACCTAAAACCGGGCTAGTTGAAAAAGCAATGCGTGATTTTGACATTGACTTAAAAGAATCTTTTGTAATAGGAAATGATGATAAGGATATCGGATTGGCCAAGAATTTAGGGATTAGGAGCATAAAGGTGAGAGATGATTCTCCTTCACAAGGCGATTACAATGTGAAAGATTTCAATGGAGTTCTTGAAATAATTTCCAAGATAAGATTACTGAACTCCTCTATACTCTGAAGGGCCTAATATTCTTGATTCACAAAATAGCAACTTATATAACTACTACTGATAGTTCCAATGATGTAGCATTTTCCATAAGCATAAATTCTGAAATGCCATCCTACCTTTATCATTACGATATTATGAATATTTATTTCCTCATTCATAACCAATTAACTGTAAGTTCAATGACATTGCATTGGTATATTATTTCTGAAAGCCTAATTTTTTATTTATATTAGAGCAATTAGAACACTTTTTAGATGATGGTTTAAATTTCCCAATCTATCTAAGTTCTTAAAATCTCTGTTCTAGCTTGTCTATAAGCACATTCATTTTGTCAAAGATGAGAGACAAATCTTTTCATCATTCCTGTGTTCAGCATAATAATTATTCATCACTGAAGCAAATTTTTCCACACAGATCTGCAGAAACTTAAGTACTTTAAAAGAGTGTTTTTCTGATATTCATCGGAATACAAACGCTTACCTTTATGGTTCTGATAAAAAGTTACAAATATTAAGTTAATCAATATGCCTTTCCCAATTTATCTCCTCGCTAAAACACTTAAGATTCCCTGCTCATATACTTGTAAGTCAGGAATTGTTCTTTTCCATAAATTTTAATGAATATTATTGGAAGTATTGTTATGGGTACCAACAATGAAAGAAAAGAATAATTCAAACCTATGTAAAGAGACTCAACACCTATAGCAATTGGAACAATTACAAAGAATCCATTATTTATCGCAAGGAAATATGAGTTAGCCTTATTTCTTTCCCCTTTCGTTGTTGTCCTACTTATAAGTATGGTTGACATAGGGAAAATGGCACCGTGTGGTATCCCAAGAATTATTATAAATAAAATCATAATCAGGTAGTTTGAGGAAATAAATAGTCCTGCAACTCCAATAGCAGTTAGAAGAAAAGATGTTAGTAAAGGAAACAAAAGATTCTTAAATGGTCTTATTGTCATTGATAATCTTGTCAAAAATGAAACGGTGTAAAAAGGTATAAATGTAAAATAAGCGAGTTGGGAACTGACATGGAACCTATCAATTACAAATATTGGAAGAAAACTGACCATAGCGGCAAATGGAATATTGTATGTTGTATTTGTAATAATAGACGCCACTAACCCTTTCTTATTCTGGATTCTATCATTTCCCCTCTTTTCTTCTGGAATATCTATATTTAGAAATATCGATGAAATAGCTCCCATCAGTCCAAGAGGTATAAATATAAGGTACATTGTATTATAACTGTAGAATTTCAGGTAGTATGTTTCAATAAGTGGCCCTATAATTAAACTTATGCTCAAACCTGTTGAATATAAAGATAGAAGTCTCTCAAGTCTATAGCTATCATTCTCCATAGATGCTGCGTTTATTATGTTGGGATTAATTATTCCAAATATGAACCCCGAGGCAGCAGCATAAATAAATATTGTAAATTTGTCTGCATAGAATAACATTGGCAACAGGAATGCCAAAATCCAATATGACATGACAAAAGCTATTTTCCTGACCCTCCCTCTTAATCTTGTATTTATAAAAAATATGGTCAAGAAATTAATGAGAAATATAAGAGAAGTTAACAGACCAACATTTTCATTGGTGAATGATAACAAATACTTGGACTGTAATGGAACGGTTGTTCCAATAAGGTTGTTCACAGACCTGAAGGATATTGTTGATAGGAGAAGTATTACTGCGTAAGACAGGAAAGATAGCCGCCCCTTCATATTCACAACACTATAACGATTTTTGATTAAAAATATTAATGAAGGATAATTTTTAGAAAAATACATATTAAAGGAAAAAATAATAAATTGTGAATTGAAGGATGGCATTCACTCTGACCTCTTCTACTATTGATATGCTTCTTCTTGTTGTCGAACTTATACTTCTAATCTCCACATTTATAGTTATAGTACTGCACAGGAGGGAAGAGAAGGCGAGAGAGACTCTGGTGGAGAAGATGCTCCATACTGCCAGAATAGTTTCCAGGCAGGAATATTTTAATTCTGTGATATTTGGGATTCAGGGAGCTTCATCAGAAATAATGGGGTCAATAACAGGATCAAAACCAAGTAATGAGGTTATGGAACAGGTAAATAGAATCTCTCAGGAACTGTCCAGAGCAAAAGATAAGGGGGTCAATATAAGATATTTGGTCCCTAAATCATCAGATAGACTGAAAGTAGCATGCATATATGCATCTTCTGGTGCTGAAGTTAGATTCCACCCTGGTCTTTTGGTTATAGATATTAGGTATATGGTCATAGATAGAAAGCATGTAGTTCTGGGATTTCCTAGTGAAAAAGGAGAAGATAAACCAACAAGAGAAGGTTATCTGATACCTTCTGACGGTCTCGCAGAAATGTTTGAAGAAATATTTGAGAAGAGATGGAATGAAGCACAAGTTTGTGAGGAGTACCTAAAAGAGATAATTGCTGAGCTTAAAAAACATAATAGTAATATTTCTGCTTCAAAATTATCACAGGAACTTGAAGTCCCAATTGATATGGTTGAAAATATTTTGAAAAGTATTTAGTTTTAGCATTACTTAAAATTTTTATAGTAATTTATTCATCTTCATCATCAATGAATACAAAAAGGAAAACTATTGATAATATATCTGGAAAAAGCACTTACGAGGTAAATAAGCAACTTCTAATGAAAACAGCCAAAATGTATGGAGATCTTGAAACTTCTTTCCTCAAAATGAGGGACAGTTGCATGAAACCAAGTTTGAGGGAGTTGATTGAACAATTTGCAGATGAAGCCAGAAATGATAAAGAAGAAATTTATATGTTACTAAAAGGGAATGAGCTGAAAATTGAAACGACTGAGAATGAATATTCTATGTTTGACCATCTTCAGAAGGATATTTTAGACGATGGAGAGGAGAAACTTATTTCCGACGCTATAAGAATATCTGAAGAACTCAGAAAAGTTTTTTCCTTGATTTCAATAGAATACGGGTCCACTGAGATAAGAAACACTTTTGAAAAACTTGTAAATCACGAAAAATTAAGAAAAAATCAACTTGAAGAACTCTATGATGAGATAGTTACTAAGGGAGAATGGTAATCAGAACATTCCCTTGAAAAATGAGATGGATTGTTTAATAAATGCATTAAAGTGCTCCCCCACATTTATAAAATAATTTTTTAAGCTTATGCCTAAAAGATAATATACTCCTATAAGCACTACACCCATTGCAACGAAAATTATTAAGAAAGAGATTCTTTGCCCTGCAGGCATATTTATATACATCAATTATGCTTATTAATCTTTTCATTATCTCATTTTGATTGATATGATTAACATTCAATTAAAAATATTCATAATTAAATAAAAACTTTACTAAATATTTCATTTTCTGAGGTTTATTTTTATGCAGGATCATATTTTTCATCTCCTGTTTCGTTTTTAACTGTAGCTAATGATGCTATAACTGCTATTAAGGAAGAGGTAAACCACATTAGCACTTGATCAGGAACCAAGAATAATCATGCAATAAATCTTACCATGTAGAGTGAAATCAGCAGTATAATGAAAACAGTTGTTGCAATTGCCACGAATGCTCTATCTTTTTCCTTTGCGAATATGAAGATTTGCAGGAAGATCCTTCCAAATGGGGTAAGAAGTAAAATCAATACACCAAGTTGAATTATTGCAAAAGATTTAAACTGAGTTATCCCCTGGATTATGTTACCAAGATAATATGGGAAAGCATTGGCGCTGCTGCCATGCGCTGTGATGAGCTGGGATAGAGGGTGTTGACCATAACCTGTATTTCCTGTGATGAGATATTCCGCAACACCTAGAATAATTATTGTTACAGAGATTATTACACTCCATATTAGGTAAGCTACTAATATTTTCGATGCTATAGCTTCTTCTTCCTGTTTAGTTTTTTGGATTTTCTCACTCATACTGCCACCCCCATTCCACGGAGGAGCATTTCTATACCTACAATCAGTATAATTATTGCAAAGATTTTCCTTACTGAAGAACTTCTTATCCTCACAAGAATTTTAGTTCCAGTTATGGCCCCTAGTAAAACACCAATAGCAACAGGAGCAGCTATGAATGGATTCACATCTCCCGTGAAAAAATAAATTCCGGCACTTGCAGCGGCCGTAACACCGATCATAAAATTTGAAGTTGTTGTAGAGACTTTTATTGGCAATTTCATTGCGAGATCCATTGCAAGAACTTTAAAAGCGCCAGACCCAATTCCAAGAAGGCCGGATATAACTCCTGCCATAAACATCATGGCAGAACCTGATTTAACGCCTGTAACGTTGTATTTTATATTTTTCTTCAGTACCCCATCGTGGTACTCTGAATTCAGGGATAACTTTTCTGCTATAGGAGCATTTTTTACTTCAGACGGCATTTCTTCTCCTATCTTTTTAACGAGAGGGATTATTGATATTACTAGTACAAGACCAAATATAATAAACAAGGCTCTTTCAGGAATAATGTGTTCGAGGAAAGCACCCAAGATTGCACCTGTAGTTGTAAAAAGAACTAGAAAAGTTCCAATTCTGATATTTGATATTTTATCTCTGACATATGCTGCTGCCGAGCCACTGGAAGTTGCAATAACAGAAACTATTGAAGCACCAATAGCCAGTGAAATAGGAACCTTAAAGTAAAGTGAAAGAAATGGGACAATGAGGACACCACCACCTAGGCCCCCCAATGCTCCTATAATTCCAGCGACTATTGAAGCTACCATTATTAATAATAGGTAAATTATTACTGGATCATACACTCTCCTTAATTACACCTAATTAAAATAATATTTCGCTAAAAATTACATAAATTTAATTTCATCTATAAATTTAGATCTTTCAAGCAATAATAATTTCGGAATGGATTTAGGAACTTCAAGGTGCTTGACATTCACAATTGCTGATATATAATTTTCAAATTCCTCCTTTTTAATATCCTTGAGGATTAGATTGTTAATGTTCCTTACAATGACCTTTTTACCACTGTTTCTCAAGTCTTCACCAGTTATTTCTATTGTGGAGATATTTTCTATAATTGTTCCCTGGCTTTCCTTTACACCCTTTAGAAATTCCTGACCTGCCGCTTTTGTTTCGCTGGCAGCTGAGATGAATATTTTATAGGATTCATTGGTTATTTCGCCAATGGTTTTACCAGTTTCCCTTGCAAGTTCCTTAACCCTTTCGTAAATGCTTGATTGAACTCCTTTCACAGATATATTTTCCTTATCATTCATAATTATAGTTATAGAAAACCAGTTATTTAGATTTTCGGTAATCCGGAAATCTAAGTTATAAAAGAATTAATTGCATATGCTACTTCCTTTGGTTTTCTGATATGGGGAGTATGCCCGCCGTTATCAATTTTCACGAATTTGTTATTTGGAATAAGTGTGCTTAGTTTCTCTCCATATTTCAAATCAATCGTGTGATCATCGGTTCCCCACAGAATTAAAGTGTCGGTTTTAATACTTGCAAGTTCCTCTTCCTTCATCTTCCATTTTGGATTAGCATTATTTTTAATTATACTCTCTATAACATGCCTTGAGTTATATTCATTTGATTTTACTATCTTGTTTATGAATTCATTTCTTGTTTCTTCTGGAACTTCACCATATGTGACATTTATTCCCGCACTATCTTCAAGAATGAGTTTAACAGGTTCTGCCACATCAACAGTAAATCTTAAGGATATCCACCCTCCGTAGGAATTCCCCATCAGAGTGTAATTTTCTATATTATTTGAAATTATAAATTCATGAATAGCTTTTTCCTGAACCTCAATGGTGTAATCAATATTGGGCTTATCAGAGTGCCCGTGCCCCAAAAGATCTACTAGATAGAGACCTATTCCTTCATTCAGATAAGGTGACAGTTTTGTCCAGCTATTGCCCGTTCCACCTAATCCATGAAGGAATATTATAGGATCTGAACCCTCCCTTTCAATATAGGATATCTTTCCATAGGATGAATTGAAATATTTTCTTTCCATAAACCGGTAATATTTTTTAAAATATCCATTTATTCCTCTTTATCCTGTTTTTCATCATAACTGGAATCATAAGGTTGTTCCAAACTTGGTATATCCGGCATTGAATTTCCAGCGAGACCCTGCATTGTCCCATAAATCTGAGCAAGATTTATAACTGCTCTTTCCAGATCAGTATTCCTTTTAGCCCATATCTTATTCAAGGTTATCTTTTCTTTTTCAAGATCTTCTTTGGCATATTTTATAGAATCCAATAGTGATTGCACCCTATTTCTGAACTCGTTACTTATTATATATTCATAAAGCATTGATTCCTTTCTGTTTCTATCATTCTGGGATATTGATACTTTTTTTATGTTGATCAAATTTTGTCTAAGTAATCCTGCTATTGGTACCATATAAGAATATTCAGAAATTATGATTCCCTCTTTTATTACCATGCCCTTGCTTTCTTTTGGCATTGTTTTTGTAATTATGACTCCTATGTCGCAACCTGATTTCATCTTATCGTCCTTCAATTTTTCAATCCATTCTTCTTTCCATTGTTTGGTTCTTTTTGATTCCCATATTATTTTTCCAGCGACCTGATTATTCATCATTACAGTTTGAATTATATCTGCACCTTGAACACCCTTTGGAACTGGTTCTATTATATCATCTGGAAAATTATTGATTAATTTTTCTTCTATGGCAATTTCCTGGGCTTCTCCCACAAGCTGATTAGATTCAGAAGAAAGCCCTCTGTTCAAATCTTCCACCTTTCTCTTCAGACTTTCTATCGTTTCCAGATATTCCTTTTCTTTTATTGAGAATTCCTCTTTCACCTTATTTTCCTGTTCCTGTCTTATCTTTTGAATTTCACTCAGCATCTTTCTCTCAAATTCCAGCTCTTTCTCTTTTTTCTCCTGCTCCAGATTAAATATTTTTCTTTCATAATTTATCTTTTCATCCACTTCCTTTTGTTTTATTTCCATAATGTTACTTTCAAGTTCCTTTAATCTTTTCTCTTTAGCCTTTAATTCTATTTCCATTTCCTCCTTGATTTTATTTTTCATTTCAGATTCAAGATTCTTTATCTTTTCATTGGACAGAATTTCAACCCTTTTCTCTATTTCCTTTTCTTTGTTTTTAATTAAGTTTTCCATTTCTCTGATGATCTTATCTTTTTCTCTTATTTCCCTTTCTTTGTCATCCTGGAAATCCTTCAGGATCTCAGCCCTTAAAGCTTCATCTAAAGGAAAAACGTTTTTACAAGATGGACAGGTTACCATTTCCATGATGATTGATTATATCCATTGTAATATCCTTTTTTATTATATCTCTATACTAATTACTAACAACCCCTTCCATATAATGGAAATATTCATTAACGGCACTGAAGAATTGAAGAGTGTAAAGTTTTTACACTCTTTAAACATGTAGAGATGTGATTTAGAATGTCTTTACCAAAGGTTTCTGTTATAGGAGCCGGGCAAGTCGGCTCAATGGTTGCAGAACATATTGCCATAAAAGAACTAGCGGATGTTTACCTCTTTGATGTAGTGGATGGAGCGGCAAAAGGTAAAAGTTTGGACATAATGGAAGGAATGCCTCACTGGAAGTCTGACTCTACACTGGAAGGATATACGGTGGGTCCAAATGGGGAAAATTACGAAAATCTAAAGGGATCTGACATAATAGTTATAACGGCAGGGATGGCGAGAAAGCCAGGAATGAGCAGAGATGATTTGCTTTACAAGAACGTGGATATAGTAAAGAGCGCAGCAGAAAATGTCAAGAAATATAGTCCGAATTCGATGATAATAGTCGTAACAAACCCTATGGATATCATGACTTATACAGCATATAAAATCATAAAACCTGAAGGGAACAAAATAATGGGAATGGGTGGAACTCTTGACAGTGGCAGATTCAGGACATTTGTTGCAAAAGAGCTTGGAGTATCAGTAGAGGATGTTACGGCTTTTGTGGTTGGGGGCCACGGTGACGATATGATTCCATTTGTAAGATACTGTTCTGTAGGTGGAATTCCACTGAGTGATCTGCTTCCTAAAGAGAAGATCGATCAGATTGTAGCAAGGACAAGAAATGGAGGAGGAGAGATTGTTTCCTACCTTAAAACCGGATCTGCCTATTTTGCGCCCGGAATATCTGTTACGGTGATGGTTGAGTCCATTATAAAGAACAGGAAAAGGGTCATAACTGCACCAGCCTTACTACACGGTGAGCTCGGGAAATATTACGGAGTTGACGGATTCTTTGTGGGAGTACCCGTTAAAATCGGAAAAAATGGTGTAGAGGAAATATACAAATTGAATTTCCTTCCTGAAGAAAGAAAACTCTGGGATATATCAGCCAGCCATGTAAAAGAGAATGTAGACAAGGTCAACGCTTATCTACATATTTAATTTTATATCTTTTTCCTTAATTTTTGTTACGAAGTCTTTTAGTCTAGCAGCGAGATCATCGTCAATTAAATGTTCAAATATACAGGCTTTCTCATATGCAGTTTTCTCATTGCAACCCATTAGAACAAAAAGCTGGTAAATGGATTCCTCTTTTTCATCAAGTTTTTCAAGCAATTTCTTCCCCTTTTCAGATAGAGTCATTCCTCTATATTTCTCATAGTTTATAAGGCCGTCATCGGCCAACTTTCTCAGCATTTGTGAAACTGAAGCTGGTGTAACCTTGAGATATTCTGCAATTTCCAGTGGCCTTGCATATCCATGCAATTTTATGAAGTAATCTATCGCTTCCAGGTATTTTTCTCTGTCTTCTCTTCCTTTCACATACCTAAATAATTAAGGTTATATTAACTTCTCCTATTCTTAAAATAATATAATAATAAATTATTAGTTGATATAAAGAGGTAAAGTAAATTATGTAAAATGATATTCTGAAAGGTGCAGGAAACCAATGATGTTCCGTACATAAAGGAAAAGGCCAAGGAAGTAAGAAAGTTGATAATTCAGATGACATATGCCGCTAAAAGTGGCCATCCGGGTGGATCCTTGAGTGCAACAGATGTTCTGACATATCTGTATTTTAAGGAGATGAGAATAGATCCTAAAAATCCCATGTGGGAGGATAGAGATAGATTTGTCCTGTCAAAGGGTCATGCTTCCCCGGCATTGTACTCGGTTCTTGCACTCAGGGGTTTCTTCCCCGTAGAAAAACTTTTCACATTTAGAAAACTCGGTTCGGAATTGCAGGGGCATGTGACTAATCATGTACCAGGAGTTGATGCTACTGCAGGATCTCTCGGTCAGGGATTCAGCAATGCAATAGGGATGGCCCTTGCTGCAAGACTTAAAAATAAGTCTTACAGGGTATTTGCTATGATTGGGGATGGGGAGAGCAATGAAGGAAGTGTATGGGAAGCAGCACTTTCCGCAAATCATCTCAAACTTTCAAATCTTATAGTATTTCTTGACAGAAATATGATTCAATTGGATGGATTCACTGAAAATATTCTGAGTCTAGGAAATATGGAGGATAAATTCAGATCATTTGGTTGGGCGACAAGAACCATAAATGGTCATTCAATTGATGAGATTCAAAAAGCAGTGGAGTGGTCGAAGGAAAATGAAGGCCCCAAAATGATTATTGCAAAAACTATCAAGGGTAAAGGGGTAAGTTTCATGGAAAATAATCCAGAATATCATGGGAAACCTGTTCAGGACGAGAAAAAGCTGGATGAGGCATTGAAACAGATAGAGGAGGGTTTCTGAATGGTAGATACAGAGTTGACATGGTTGCCAGAACTCATAAACAAGGTAGAGAAGAGAAGCCAGAGGGAAGCATATGGAAAGACAATCACACTACTTGGAAAGGACAAAAATGTTGTAGTTTTAGATGCTGACTTATCATCCTCTACTCATACCAATTTATTCCAGAAGAGTTATCCGGATAGATTTTTTAACATGGGAATTGCTGAAAATAATATGATAGGGGTTGCTTCTGGACTTGCCCAGAGTGGAATGAATGTATTTGCATCTTCCTTTGCGGTTTTTGCAACTGGGAGGGCATATGATCTTATAAGGCAGAGTGTCTGCTATGCAGAAAGTAATGTGAAAATAGTTGCAACACATGCTGGTTTAACAGTTGGGGAAGACGGAGCCACACATCAAATGCTGGAGGATTTAGGGCTGATGAGTGGTCTTCCTGGTATGAAAGTTTTTTCACCATCTGATGCTCCGGAAACTGAGGAAATAATAAATTATGTTTACGAGAATAAAGGACCTGCATATGTGAGATTATCACGTGAAAAGGTACCATTAATTCATACCGGAAATTCGTTCACTTTTGGTAAAAATGAGTTGTTAGAAGAAGGGGATGATGTAACTATAATTTCGACAGGAATTATGACCTATGCGGCGACCGTAGCCGCGAGGAGGCTGAAATCCTTAGGTATTTCCGCAAGAGTATTAAATATGTCAACTGTAAAACCTGTTGATAAAGAGAGCATAATTAAAGCGGCCAGGGAAACAGGAAAAATCGTTACTGCAGAAGAACACAGTATTTACAATGGGATTGGTAGCAGAGTTGCAGAAGTTACCTCTGAAAATTATCCTGTTCCTGTTTTAAGGCTTGGAGTTTATGATAAATTCGGTGAATCAGGAAACGCCTGGGAACTAATGGATAAATATAATCTTAATCCTTTAGGAATAGTTAAAAAGGTAGAAGAAATTATGAAGGTGAGAGCATGAAGTTTTTCTTAGATACTGCGAACTTGGACGAGATTAAAGAAGGAATATCGTGGGGGTGTGTTGATGGTTTGACCACTAACCCAACATTAATTTCCAAAGAGATGAAAGGGGATGGAGATTTCAAATCCCTTGTAGGAGAGATTTTAAGAATCGTTCCAGGGCCTGTGTCATTAGAGGTAACCTCGACAGAACATGAAGGAATGATACAAGAAGCTAAAAAACTCAAGAAACTGGGAGAAAATGTTGTAATAAAGATTCCGACAACTATAGAAGGTCTTAAGGCACTTAAGGAACTCAAGAAAATGAATATAGATACAAATGCGACTCTAGTTTTCTCTGTAAATCAGGCATTAATGGTAGCAAAAGCTGGGGCTACCTACGTGTCTCCTTTTGTGGGTAGATTGGACGATATCAGTGAAGACGGTATGTCTTTGATAGAAGATATAAAGACTGTTTATGATAATTACTCGATTGAAACTAAAATAATAGTCGCTTCCATAAGGCATCCAGTTCATGTGAGAGACGCTGCACTTATAGGCGCAGATATTGCCACTATGCCATTCGATGTTATGAAAAAATTGATCAATCATCCAAAGACAGATGAGGGACTGAAAAGGTTTCTGGAAGATTGGGAAAAAATAGACAAGAAAAAGTTGAGATTCTGATGGAAAGATTAGAAATTGTAGCAAGCCCCCCTGACCTTGATTCTATCGCATCTGTATATCTAATACGAAAGGCTCTAAGAGGGAAGGAGCTTCAGATAAGATATTTGGAACATAATGAAATAGAACTTACGGAGGCAGATTATATAGTTGATTCTCCACATGGCAGGGCCAGAATAATGAGATTTGACCATCATGATGAAAAGGGAAATTCTTGCTCTGCGATGAAGGTTGTTGAATATTTTAGCATGGGAGAACCCGAGAGAAGACTTGCCAGAGCAGTTTGCTGGCAGGATAATGCGGGCTGGAAAAATCTCGAAAGAGAGGGTATGGATAATCTCCTTGATAATGTGCTAAGAAGTTTTATCGTTTACGGTATTGGGATCAATGAGATAGAGGATTTATTCAGAGTAATTTTTGATGCAATGCTCAAAAAGTTTGATAGTGACATAAGGCTACTTAAGGACCTTGAGAAGAGGATAATCTACAGAAGCAGCAAGAATAATGAGGTTTTGGTGATAAATGGAGATTTCCCTAAAGATGTTGTATTTCAGGAATACAAATGTGTTTTAGTTGTTAAAACAGGAAATGGATACATATCTGTTACCAGGTCAGCTTCACTTGATAAGCCAGACCTGAATGATTTTAAAGCTGTTCTGGAGAAGGAGGTAAGCAACATTCAAAGATGGTTTTTCCATCCTATTGGTTTTTATTTCGGTTATTCGCCTTATCCCGGTATTGCTGAAGACCCTCCCATTAATCCGGCAAGATTGGGAGAACTGTTATATGAATTTCTAAAGAAATTATGATATAAATTCCTTTTATAGCATAGCATATAATCTTCATTTTATTTATAAAAAAAATTAAGAAAATTTTCTAAATAAAGAGGACATACCGATTCATGGAAAAATTTAAAGACGTGCAATCTGAAAATCCAGTTAATACATATAGACTGGACAGAGTCGGACTGACAAATGTTGTGAGACCTATAAAAGTCCACAGGGGAAAGACCATAACACTTGTACCTACTTTCAGGGTATTCGTAGATCTACCTCCTTACAGGAAAGGAAGTGATCTGTCCAGAGATATTGAGGCTCTGGAAGATGTGGTTGAAGGTGAAGTTGAGGGTAGAACCAAGGGAATTGAGTATGTAGCTGAATTGATAGTGGATAGACTCCTTGAGAGGCACCCTTATGCGGATTATGCTGAAGCACAGCTTACAGCAGACTATTTTCTTGAAAGAAAAAACCCAAAGGGGAGGAAAACAACTGAAAAATACGTTATTCAGGGAATTGCAAAAAAGAAAAATGGATTGAAAACCACAAGATATATCGGGGTTACAGCTACAGGAATATCAGTTTGTCCTTCGGCTATGAAGACTGTATCAGCGCTTGTAGGGAGAGAGACAGATGCACCCCCATTTATATCCCACAACCAGAGAAACGATGTGACAATAATTATTTCAGTACCTGAAAACATGGATATAGAGGTAGACAAACTTATAGATATAGCTGAAGCATCTATGAGCGCACCAACCTATGAATTACTTAAGAGAGAGGAAGAAGGTATGCTAGTACTTCAAGCGCATCAGAATCCTAAATTTGTCGAAGACGTTGTAAGGGATGCAGTGAAACTATTAATAAAGGAACTTAGAGAAGTCCCTGATAGTACCTATGTAGAAGTTAGAAGCGAAAGTTATGAGACCATACATAAACATAACGCATACGCTGAGAAGAAAGGGACATTTGGGGAGTTCAGAAAAGAACTCTCCACCAATTAAACTATTCCCAAAATCTCCTATTTTTGGCAAATTCAACTTCGTTCTGCAATATTCTTTCTAATAGTTCATTTTCGTTTTTTACCGGAATTTGTAAAATTCTAGAAGCGGTTTCAGGACCTATCCCGTGCGCTGCCATAACCAGAAGCGCCTTGTCCTCATACATTCTGAGAAGATGATATGAGACGTTTAATTTTCTCTGTGTTTCCTGAGACATTTCCTGTATAGCCTCATAATCATACGTTTTAAATGGAGCTATCCTGGGACTGCTGCAGAATATGCACCTTTTCTCCTTCATTTCTGATATCTTTGAAGTGAATGATCTCTTGCATGACAAGCAATAAAATCCCATTTCCTCAGATTGCAGCCTTTTTTTGATTGCATTCAGGATAGGCCCTGTGGGTTTAATGGGCATCATTTTTTCCTTTAAATTTGTCATGTATATTTTGGAAGAATCTGAAAATCTATTCCTCTGAATGATTTCTATTTTTCCTTCCTCTATAGCCTTTATGATATCCTTCGCTTTATCTAACTGCAGATAATCCCATTTGAATTTTTCAAGCGCCTCTTTGTAAAGGGATGTATCCTTGTAAATAGATATAATCTTGTCCATTCTTATCCTCGTAAAATCTGTGTCCCTTGATATTACGCCAAATTTCTTAGCGACATTTATGAAATTATATGTGAAAATTCTTGTTTTTTCAACAAATCTATCCATGTTATCTAAATATAAACCGGCGTTTGAAATAGTGTCTACTATTTCTTCTCCACTGTATCTGTAATTTCCCTGTATCATTATATGATATGGCGATATATCAAAGAGGAATGATTCACCATATTTTTCCGAAAGGGTAAATGTAATAATGAGCGCTATAGTGTAATTAAGTTTCGTACCCCCAGTTAGCTGAATGACTGAAACATTTCCTTCCTTCTCGACAATTATTTTCTGATCTGAAGCTGTATCTTCCACAAACTTCCTCAATAACTCTGATGAATGCTCACTAAGATTTTTCCCTATGATTCTCTTTCTCCTTCTTCTACCTACCTCCATGGCTATTTCATACGGTACAGGGATCTCCTCCCCAGACCAACTTGGAGGAACTGATATTCCTTGGATATAATCAACATAGATGAAATCATCCTTAATCCTGAGAACCCTCCAAGTACTTCCTTTAAGTATGAATGTTGATCCAACGTCCAGTTCGGTGGCAACATAAACTTCATCCAAAAATCCAATAATTTTACCTGTACTTGATTCCCTAACAACAAATCTTTTCTCATCAGGAATCATCGAGACATTTTCGAGAAAATATTTCATAGTCCGTGCACTTCTTCTTATTATCTTGCCTTCCAGATCAAGATAAATAATCCTTACAGAATTTAAAAATTCAAGCAACAAGTAAAAGGAGTCTAACGATAAATCCCTGAAAATGTATGATCGCCTGAATATTGAGAAAGCCCTGTCAATGCTAATCTCTCTCTCTGCATAAACCATTGATATAATCTGGTTTACAAGAACAATTGTAGGGTTTTTTCTGATTTCTATGTTTTCTATCTTTCCATTCTGGGCGAAATAACCAATTACCGATGCCTCCTCTGTTTCAATTTCATTTACGCATATCACCTCCCCTTCTGAAACTTCCCCCAGTCTGTGCCTCCCTCTTCCAATCCTCTGTACAAGTCTTATTACCTGTCTTGGTGAATTTACCTGGACCACAAAGTCTACCGTTCCAATATCAATTCCTAGTTCCATGCTGGATGTACAAACTAGACCCTTCAGCTTCCCTTTCTTGAAATCTTCCTCTATCTTAGTTCGCACTTCTTTTCCCAGTGACCCGTGGTGCACATCCACCAAAATGTCCTTATCGAATAGTCTTAATCTCATTACAATATCTTCTGCAGTAGACCTGGTATTTGTGAATGCTATGAACTGCCTTCCCGTCTTATATAATTTTAATAAGTAATATATTACTTCAGAATAATTATCTTCTGCCCCTATAATCTCCTTAAAATTTTCAGGGGCACCGATTGGCATTGATATCTTTATATCATATTCTTTGAGCACACCTGCATTTATTATTTTATAGTCATATCCATAAAATATTGCTCTTGCAACTTCCTCCGGATTTCCAACGGTTGCTGATAT
>JAGDXO010000047.1:0-2354 GCA_023256615.1 Thermoplasmata archaeon | reverse complement strand
ATCCTTGATATTGCCACCAGTAGTTGCCAGCCTCTTTCATCATTTAGCAATTCATGGACCTCATCAATTATCAAAAATTTTAATGAGGATAGATGTTTTCTGAGAATTTTTCCGTTCAGGATTATTTGCAATGTTTCTGGGGTGGTGATCAGTACATCAGGTGGATTAAGTGCCTGGTATCTTCTCTCACTCTCACTGCTATCCCCATGTCTTACAGAAACATCCAGTCCAATTGACCTTCCGTACGATTCAATTCTTCCCATAACATCCCTATTTAGTGCCCTGAGGGGTGTTACATAAATTATCCCAAAACCTGTGATGCTATCCTTCATCTCATCCAGCATAACCATTGCTGGTAATACAGCTGCTTCTGTCTTTCCGCTACCTGTTGGGGATGTTAATAATACATTGTTCCCCTTCAATATTTCAGGAATTGCCAATCTTTGAGGTTCCGTGAGTGAGTCAAAACCTCTTTCCTTCATTAGCGATAAGATTCTATTGTATAGAGAGGATTCTGGGTTATCATTCATTAGAACCATATTTGTTTTGATTTAAAAAGTGTAACCTAAGTATTTAGCTCAATAAACAAATTATTTAATGCCATAAACACTACCTGACCAATGACTGCAAAATTGATGATGAAGGATTTTAAAATAGAATCTATAAAAGAATTAACCAAAATGACTTCAGACAGCTTCCCAATCAATAGTTTCAAGATGATTCCAAACGATGGAAAAAATTTTGATTTTAAGGCAGGGATGTTCTCATCCATATATATTCACAAAGATGATAAATTATTCAGATCTTATTCAATAGCCTCTTCACCAAGTGAGAATTATATTGAGTTTATGATTGAAATGATCAATGGCAAATTTACGAGCCTGCTTGCAAATCTTTCTGAGGGGGATGAAGTATTTTTAACTGAGCCAAAAGGAACATTTATTTTTGATCCTGATGATGAAAGAGATATAACTTTCATTGCTGCAGGAGTTGGGATTGCACCATTTTTTTCAATGCTTAGATATTTAAAATACCTTAATAAGAGGAAAAATATGACACTGTTTTACAGTGTTAAACATAAAACAGATATAGTGAATTTAACAGAACTCAAATCATATGAATACCTGGGTTTGAAAATACATGTTACCCTTACAAGAGATCCCTTAGATAGAATGTGGGATGGAGAATATGGTAGAATAAATTTGGAAATGTTAAATAAATATCTAACCAATCTGAACAATAGAGTTTTTTATATATGCGGAGGCATAAAGTTTGTAAAGGATTTGGTTGATATTTTAATAAACTCTGGAGTAAAGGATGATGATATCAAAAGAGATATCTGGGGTGAATGATATGAATGATGAAAGGAAATTGGATAAGGAAACTATAGCCATTCACGGCGGAGAATATGAAGACGGAAAATATGGGAATATAAGTACCCCTATATTTGAGAGCTCTGTTTTCAGATTCCCCAATAATAAGAAGGATGCAGTTATTGATAAAAATAGAAATTTACCTTTTATTTATACGAGATTGGGAAATCCCACAATCCAGAGCTTAGAGGAAAAATATGCTATGTTGGAATCAGCTGAAGATTCTCTGGCTTTCTCTTCAGGAATGGCTGCAATATCGTCTACTCTATTAACTTTTTTAAGAAAGGGTGATAGGCTGCTATCTCTCAACAAACTATATGGACAGACATTAGATTATATCAAGAATTCATTGACCAATTATGGAATACAGGTGGATTTTATTACTGTTGAAGACTTAAATAACCTCAATTTTAATCCTAAAGATTACAAGATGTTGTTTTTTGAATCTATAGTGAATCCCACAATGGAAGTTATTGATGTTAAGAAAATTGGGAAGGAGTTGAATGATTATGATATCATAACTGCAGTGGATTCTACCATGTCTTCACCTGTAAATCAGAGACCCTATGAGGCTGGAATAAAAATAGTTATCCAGAGTGCGACAAAGTATATATCAGGTCATGATGATATAACATTTGGATTTGTATCATCAAGTAAAAAGTTGACAAATGAAATATCATTAAAGAGAAAAGTTCTCGGCGGAATACCTGATCCAATCCAATCATTTCTAATTTCACGAAGCCTTAAAACTATGTTCTTAAGAGTGAGAAAACAAAATGAAAATGCTCTTATATTATCAGAATTTCTGAAGAATCAAGGCATCGGGAAAGTTAATTATCCGGGTGCAGAATCATTTAAATATTACAATATAGCAAGGGAAAATCTCTATGGCTATGGGGGTGTTTTATCCTTTGATCTTGAAATATCCTATGAAAGCGCCGAGAAATTCATGGATAATCTTAAAGTGATTAAAAAGGCACC
>JAGDXO010000050.1 GCA_023256615.1 Thermoplasmata archaeon | reverse complement strand
GAAGCCGGATCTTCCATTAACCGTTATTAAGGCATCAATATTAATTTTTATTGTTATATTAGGATTTGTTAACTTTTACCGATATACTGTATCAAGCTATATGCAATAATATATTTGATTCCACGTACCTTACGAGAAGTGTAAGGCCTTGGTATCAAATTAGAGAAAATGGTCATCTATATTAAAAGAATTCAAAATTTTCAATAGCTTACTGTCTGCATAGAAAATAGTTTTGAATAATTAATCTTTAATTTCCTTTTAAACTATTCTTTTTGAATAAAAACATATTTAACTAATTATCTCTATTTTCTTGAAATTCAGCCCTTAAATTCGCCAATAATTTCTGAATAAAATATTAAAATAAATTTATTTATTATATTAAAAATAATTAATAATAAAAAATTAAAGAAGAGAAATTAGTTCATAAACTATTGGTGAGCCAATTCCTGTTACCTCATCATAGCCAGTACCGGCATAATAATAGCCATTGTAACCTATCGTTATATCATGGAAAGCTAATAAATAGTTGCTGCTGGAATATATAGAATAGATCAGATTATGAACATTTTGACCATTTATACTGTTATAACCATCTATGTATTGTGAATCGGCAAAAATTGCCGCCCATTGAGGCGCTGCAGCACTAGTCCCACCAACTTCACCCCATCCATTAATTCCTTGATATGGAGTTGTATCGTATATCCAGAAGCCCGTGTTAGGATTTGCGTCATAAGATACATCAGGTACACCTCTTCCAGAAATCGATATGCCAGCAGAAGCTTGATAAGAGGGTTCTGGGAAATATGCACTTATTCCACCACCAGACGAATTCCAAGCATACTCAGAGGAATAGGAACCTGTAGTTGAGGAGAGATCTTTCATATTTAGTGTTGTACCGCCTGCCCCTACTACATTAGGATCCGCAGAAGGAAAATCGACAGTTGGAGAGGTTGTAGAATCATTTGCTCCATTGTCACCTGAAGCTGCAACAAGGATGACTCCATGGTGCTCAGCATAGCTAAAAATAGAGTCATATGTAGATAGATCTGACGAGGATAAGGAGGACTCTGCTTCTCCCCACGACATAGATATAATATTTGCATGGGTTACATTTACTGCATAATTAACTGCATCATTAATCAAGTATGTATTTGATGCGGACGGCGTTTCAATTAGTACTATATTCGCTGCAGGAGCCATAGCATGTGACCATTCAACATCCAGAGAAGTTTCCATTGCCCATCCACCATTCTTCGAGACTTTCCCGAAAGGTGTAACGATGGTTAAGTTTACAGACGGAAGACCAAAATAGTTGTCAAAATAATTTACATCAGAACTTATTGTAGGGCTTCCATAAGCGTCAATTATTGCTATTGTTTCACCCTTTCCGTAAGAGGCTGAATAAATACCACTTGAAGTATAATTATATGCTTTCCAAATCTGTATTGGTGTATAAGCAGGATAAGACGATGGATTATTTACCTTTGATGTTTTCCCTAAGATTTCAAATAATGGAAATGCTTGATTATTTAGAGACTTAATATCTGTTGTTACTGAGCTATCCATTACCAAGACAAAGCTTAAAAGCATTATTGTTGCCAAACCAATGGTTAGAATTTTTGGTATGAGTTTAGAGCTCATGAAATGTAATTGTTATTTATATATTAATATTTTGTCCTTATATATATTACGCATATTCGCCAATTTGACATTATATAAATATTCTATCTTAAATATATTGGAAAACTAAATCCATACTACTACTCTTACGTTATAATTAGTAAAAAATAACCTTTCAACTAATTTATAAAATTACATTACAAATTCATCCCATTTAGAAAATTTAATTTTTAATAGATTCTAATGCTGATAAATGAAGCATTATTCCGAATTTTATTGATTCCTCATTAACTGTAAAAATATTGGAATGTTTCGATACTTCTCTTCCGTTTATTTTTCCTGTTCCCAGAAAGGCGAACGCGCAGGTTGCCTTGTCACAATATAGTGCAAAATCCTCTCCACCCATTGATGGTTTAGCATCAACGTTCCTAAGGTACTTTGAAGCATTTTTATCTATTTCTTCTGAGAGTTTTCTGTTGTTCACAAGGGGAGGAAGTTCATTCCTATATTCTACTTCCACATGTTCAGAAGCCATCATTTCTATCTCTCTTTCTATAATGATTGAGTCATTCTTGTTATGGGTTCTAACCGTGCCTCCTATTTCTACTTCCGCGGGAATGACGTTTGTTGTTTTTCCTCCATTCACATATCCTACGCTTACAACACTTGGATTAATAGGGTCTATTTTTCTTGCTGGTATGCTGATTAGATTCTGAATGATTCTTGATGATTCTAGAATTGTGTCGAAAACTAAATGGGGATATGCTGCATGCCCACCGTTTCCCTTTATTTTTATTTTAAATTCATCAACCGCAGCCATTGCAGTTCCCTTGACTATTGAATATTCTCCCACATCAAGAGCTGGCCATACATGTAATCCAAAAATTGAATTGATGCCATCTATCGCCCCTCCATCTATCATCATCCTGGCCCCTTGTCCGATTTCCTCCCCAGGCTGAAAAATGAACCTTATTCCATCTATTTTCTTCCTCTTGCAGTATTCCATGACCCCTATAAGAATTGAGGTGTGAACATCATGACCACAGGCATGCATTCTTCCCTTAATTTTTGATGAAAATGGAAGACCAGTTTTTTCCTCTACCGGCAATGCATCCATGTCGGCCCTGAGTCCTATAATTGGCGATGAGCCCGAATCAACAATCAATCCGTTACCGATTTCTCTAGTAGCAAAATCTAAATTTTCCGCTTGACTCTTTACCAGTTTCATTGTTTCCTTTGTTTCCATTCCAAGCTCAGGATTTTCGTGAATCTTTCTTCTTATTTCAATTACCTTGGGATATATCTCCTCTATTATTTTGTTATCAATCAATTAATTTCCCCCCTTCCATTTCACTCATTTTAACAAATCTATAGTCCAGTGAGACCCCTATACCTGAATTTTCGTAAGGTTTTATTTTTCCATCTACCATTTGAAACATTTCATTTGTTATATCTTTTTTAAAATATCTGGAATTTGGAGAAGTGTCTCCAGGCATATTTACATATTTTTGTGATGCGAGAGATATGTTGAATGATCTTCCAATACCTGTTTCAAGCATTCCTCCTATCCATACCCCTATATCATTCTCCTTCGCATCCTCCATTAAGTTGATAGATGGACCTATACCTCCAACCCTTCCCGGCTTTATATTTATTATATCTACAGCGCCAAGTTCTATAGCATTACTTAGGGTTCTTACCGTTGTTATGCTTTCATCAAGACACAATGGAGTTTGTATTCTTTTTCTTATAAAGGCATGACCATTTAAATCATCCAGCTGGAGTGGTTGTTCTATATATGCAAGATTGAATGTGTCCATTTCTTCAATTATTTTGAAATCGTCCCTGCTGTAAGCCTGGTTGGCGTCCACACTCAAATTTATATGCGGGAAATTCTCTCTTATTGCCTTCAAAATTTCTAAATCATATCCTTTTTCAATTTTTACTTTAATCCTCTTGTAACCCGAACTAACTGCACTCCTTACAGAATTTAACATATCCTCTATGCTGGACATACCTATTGAAATTCCGACATCTGCTTCTCCCTTGGAATACCCAATGAACTTATGTAACGGTTTCTCCTCCTCTTTCGCTACATAATCCCACAGCATCATCTCAATTGCTGCCTTGGCCATTAGGTGTCCCTTTATTCTTTCCGCCTTTTCCATGAATTTTTCAGGGTCTTTCGTACTTTTGATTATATCTACAAGATACTTTCTGACCACATACATTACGGAATAATTGTCCTCATAACCATATAGAGGATCTTCTTCTGTTACCGCCTCTCCATAAGCTTCTATTTCTCCTTCTCTCATTATGAATATTAAGGCATTTCTGTTCTTTTCAGTTCCAAAGCTTGTCCTGAATTCCTTTATAAGCGGCAGAGAGACCTTGCTGTAGAATAGCATGACATCAGATCGATTATTTGCTATAAAAAATTGTTGATATTATACAGTGCTATCTTTTAAACTTCCTCTCAACGCATTTACAACAGCCTGTATATCTTCCGTTGAAGTCAACTGAATAAAAAGGTCCTCTAGATTTTTCTCAGAAATTAGTGATGATGTTACGCCTTCAGCTATTATTTTCCCCTCTTTCATTATTGCTATTTTCTCGCATACGTTAGAAGCTATTTCCAGGATGTGTGTGGAAAATATTACAATAGTACCATCCTTGGATAGTTCTTTAAGGAGATCCCTGAATATCTTTGCCGATTGTGGATCCAGACCATTCATGCTCTCATCGAGAATTAGAACTTTTGGGCTGTGCAGGAGGGCAGCTATGATAGAAACTTTTTGCTTTGTTCCAAACGATAAACTTCCTATGAACTGATCACTATATTCTTCCATTCCAAATGCCTTAATGAGGTCCCTTGAACGTCTATTCAGAACATCTTCCTTTATGCCTCTTATAGAACCTATGAATTCAAAATATTCAAGAGGAGTGAGACTTTCATAAAGGTAAGGTGTTTCTGGAACATAACCTACAATTTTTCTCAATTCTATTGGATTGCTCTTAGCATCTATTCCTTCAACATTAACGTATCCGTAATCATATTGCGAAATTCCAGCCAATATACGTAAGAGTGTTGACTTACCTGACCCATTAGGTCCCAAAATCCCAAAAATGTCACCGTCATTAATCTCAAGATTAATATCATTCAGAACCTGTTTATTTCCATATGTTTTATTTAGTGTCTTAATAATTATAGGCACATATCATCATGAATAATGAAATAATTAAATTTTGGCGGTTTTGGTTAGTAATTTAAAAATAATCAAGTTGCATTAGGGTTCATGGTATCATCAAGATTCAGGAATATCACTCCATCCTCTACAGTTTCATTAAACAACCTATTCAACCAGATGAAGAAGGCCGGGGAGGATGTCATATCCTTTGCTGCGGGTGAGCCTGACCCTACAACTCCCATGGATGTTCTGGAATATGCTTTTGAACGTGCAAAAAATGGAGGTACTCATTATACCCCCTCTTCAGGGATTCCTGAGCTGAGGAAGGAGATCTCCTTAAAATATTCTAAAATGACAAATTCTGACATAAAACAGGAAAATGTCATTATTACCCCAGCCAAATTTGCATTGAATCTTGCAATAGGTTCTGTTACGGAAGAAGGCGATGAAATTCTTATTCAGGACCCAAGCTTTGTTTCATATCATGAAATGATAAAAATAGCTGGAGGAATCCCAAGATATTTTCCATCTTTAGAGGATGGCTCTCCGAATATTGAAAAGCTTCAGGAAAATGTCACATCGAAGACAAGGATGATAATTATAAATTCGCCATCAAATCCAAATGGATGGGTAGCTACAGATAAGCAGCTCAGAGCTATCGCAGATATAGCAACAGATCATGATTTATACATTCTATCTGATGAAATTTATGAGAAGATAATCTTTGAAGGTGAGCATATATCTATTCTTAAATATCCTGGTATGAGTGAGAGGACATTTGTAGTAAATGGATTCTCGAAAAGCCATGCTATGACGGGGTGGAGAATAGGATATCTCATTTCTCCCTCTTCTCTCTCTGGTTACATAGATTCATATCAGCAGCATACAATAACGTGTGCTTCTTCTGTTTCTCAGTATGCAGCCCTACGGGCATTGAAAAATGAAGACTTTCCTAAACATATGAACCTAATGTTCAAGGAGAGAAGAGATATTTTGTACGATAAACTTTCGAGAATAGAACAATTGAAATTAACAAAACCTAAAGGGACATTCTATATGTTCCCAAGAATTCTCAATGGGCTTACTGGAGAAGAGCTTTCTGATAGACTGCTGAAGGAGAAGAAAATTTTAGTGACTCCCGGTTCTCAGTTTGGACCGAGTGGAAAAAATAGTATCAGGCTTTCTTTTGCGCTTTCGAAGGAAGACCTCTTGAGAGGGGCAGAAAGGATAATCGAATTCTTTGAATCTGAAAAAGTTATTTCCTCTTCTTTCTAAATTCAGTATATTTCATCTGGTCGAATTCTAAAGTATGCCTTATTTTTTTACCGATCAGATATTTGCTTATTGATTCAGAAACGTCTCTCACATAATTTTCAGGAAGCTGAGACAGTATTGTAATTTCCTTTCTGTGAAGTGGAAATATCATCCTTAGTTTTCCTTCCCTGTTATATCCTTCTGGTTTTCGGTTGTTCTTTATGTCCTGCATATTTAGCAGGATGATGACTTCCCTATGGTCAGGCTCATCTTCCATTTCGCCAGTTTCCCTGAAGAAAAGCTCCATCATACCCCTGAAACTCTTCTCTAATTGCTTCCATTCGAAGTTTTCGGGAAATATTATGTGCCCGCTCCAGTTTTTCAAAATTCTCACCTTTTAAATAGGTCCTTTTTCCGTTTCACTGTCATAGGAATAGCATCGTTTTCAAATTCAATAAGTGCTATCCTGAGCGGATCATAAACATTTTCCGGTATGTCGATTAATATAGGAGCGCCCATGGAAATCTGAAGAGCTCTCGCTCCAACAATCCTTGCCTTCTCATATTTTGAATATTTTTTATCGGTCATAATATCACCGAAGGGATATTTGTCAATACTTAAATCCGTAGATATCATTTCCCTTGATATTCCTTATAACCTTCTACCTATAAAATTTGCTATTTGCTCCAAAAATTTTTTATCTGAGTCGTTGAATGGGTCTATAAAATCACTGTCAATATCTATTTCTCCAATAACTTTCCCATTCTTGAAAATTGGAACTACTATTTCAGATTTTGTTTCAGGAAAGCATGCTATATACCTTGAGTCCTTAGCAACATCAGGAACTATTACTGTGAATTGTTCCTTCGCTGCAAGTCCACAGATCCCGTCCCCCATCTTGATTCTTGTATGTTCAGTTGCTTCCGGCCCTTGCCAACCTTCAAGAATAAGATCATCCCCATGGACCATATATATACCAACCCAATTATATGTATTTACATTTTCATTCAAAAATTTCACGGTATAATTTATAATTTCTTCCCTTCCGTGAGGGATGCTTTTTTCGAATTTTTCCAGCATTGCTTCTTTTTTGACACTTTCCATAATACTTCATCAATTTTCACTATATAATAATAAAGTTCTTTGAAACATTCCAACATAAAGTTTTTAATATTTCCTCATCTACATGAATAAGATGCTTTACATTCGTGGTATTAATAGAATTAGCGATGGCAAAATAGAGAGAGTGATAGATGATGATACCTTCCTAAATATTTATCTTGACGTAATAAAAAATGGATATTCAGAATTCGAGGGTGAAAGAGTAATATTAGATGAAAAATTCTCTGTAAAGAATATTGATGTGGATAGAGAAAGAGAGGTTCTTGTTAATATAAATGAAAAAATTCTTTCTGATTCGTTAACAGAGGATCATTTAATTGAAAAAATGATAACAAGCCTGGACGAAATAGAGAAATTTGAAAACTTTTTTAATCTCAAGTATCAAGAAACTTTGCTATTTATGAAATACGCACCGTCAGTCAACAAGGATTTTCTAAGATTAATGGATGAAAATAACAGAACCATAAAGGAGATGAGGGAAAAGATGGAAAATACGCTTAGAGAATATGTGGAGAGAAATGCACCTAATCTTGGAAGGTTGATAGGGTATAAGGTAGCAGCAAGACTTATAAAGGCCACAGGAGGCCTTCGTAAAATAGCTATGAGCTCATCGAGTTCAATACAGATTATAGGGGCAGAAAAGGCATTCTTCAGATTTAAAAAGGGTGAGGGTGACCCTCCAAAACATGGAATAATATACGAAATTCCAGATATATACAGGGCACCTAGAAACAAGGCAGGTAAAATTGCAAGGGCTTATGCGAATTCCATAGTTAAAGCAGCAAGGGCAGACATATCGAATATACATTCTGATATTGATCTAAAACTTAAGAAGAGATTGGAAGAAATAAGAAAAGGTCAGTAACCTCTATACTTTTCATTCTTTATTTTAACTGGATATATTCCTGTTAGACAGCCTAGGCATAAATTATCTTCCGGAAGGCCAATTGATTCGATAAGACCATTCAGAGAGAGATAGGCAAGTGAGTCAGCCTCTATATCCCTTGATATTTCTTCCAAGGATTTACCTGAGGCAATGAATTGACTTCTGGTCTTCATATCTATACCAAGGTAACAGGGGGCGATAATGGGTGGGGAGCCAATTCTTACGTGCACTTCTTTGGCGCCCCTTTCCCTGAGCAATCTGACTATCTTTTTCATTGTATTGCCTCTTACTATGCTGTCATCCACTAAAACTAACCTTTTGCCTTCAACTATTTCCTTTATTGGATTTAATTTTATATCCAGTTCGTTTTCCCTTCCCTTCTGTTCTGGCATTATAAATGTTCTGTCCACATACCTGTTTTTTATTAACCCTTCCACAAAAGGTATACCAGATTCCTCTGCGTATCCAAGAGCATGTGATCTTCCTGAGTCAGGAACAGGAATGACAAGATCAGCCTCAACAGGATTCTCCCTCGCAAGTACCCTTCCTATATTTTTCCTCACAAGAAAAACATTTTTTCCATCAAGAGTGCTATCCGGTCTCGCAAAATAAACATATTCGAACATACAGTGAGCTGGTTTCCTTGGTTCTTCAATATGATACGATAAAAAACCGCTTTCCTTAATTTCTACTATTTCCCCGGGATTTACGTCTCTGATTGGTTCTCCTCCAAGCTGATAAAATACAATATCTTCTGAGGATGCACCATAGCCAAATCCAGTTCTGCCTATACTGAGTGGCCTTATTGCATTTGGATCCCTGACTGCAAAAATTCTGCCATTGATAATGAGAGCCAGTGAATAAGCGCCTATCAATTTTTTAAATGTATTCTGCATAGCCCTTATAGGGTCTGTATCTCTGGATAATTCAATGGAAATTAATTTCATTATTACTTCCGTGTCTGAATTCGTAATAAATGAATACCCCTTGTTTTCGAGCTCTTCCTTTATTTCAGAAGCATTTGCTATTTCGCCATTATGCCCCACTGCAATATCTATATTTTTTATCTTTGCATAAAGTGGTTGAGCGTTGTCAATAACGGAAGATCCAGCAGTGCTGTATCTGATGTGACCAATTCCGGAAAAACTTTCTTCATCCAGTTTCTTTCCTGAAAAAACTTCATTGGCAAGCCCCATCCCTTTTACTACTACAACTCCTTTCTTTCCAGATAAAGCTATACCTGCAGATTCCTGCCCCCTGTGCTGTATTATTCTCAGGGATTGAACTAGCCTATAACTAACAGGTATTCTTTCCGCAAGAGCTATAACTCCGCAAGCCTCATTTAGGCTTCGCCCAGCTGTATTTCCTGATCCTTGAATCGGGATATCCACAGTGGGAACACCTCTTATCGGTCACATTGTACGAATGATGACCGCATCTCCTACATTTTATATGTACTTTTATTCTATTTCTCTTACCCATCGATGGGGTTCCTCTCATTTATATCACCTCTGAAGGGGAAATATACACTACTACATCTCCTCTGACAACTACAAGTGGTAGCACTCCAGTACTTTTATCTCCTATAACCTCTTCCGCATTCTTTATTACGAGATTCATATGTTGATCGTAACCATCCAAAGTGCCCCTGTACTCTCTATTCCACTTTACCTTAACAAGGACGTTCTTGCTAAGGCTGCTACCTAATACAGTG
Organism: Thermoplasmata archaeon; assembly: GCA_023256615.1. GTDB lineage: Archaea > Thermoplasmatota > Thermoplasmata > Thermoplasmatales > JAGDXO01. The sequence continues at coordinate 13,678 of JAGDXO010000050.1, read as the reverse complement.
AGGGGCCTCAAGTGACTATCCATGCAACCACATAAAAACCATGTATTTAATTTTGAGTGAAAAGGAAATTTATTTAGGTTATAATAGATACCTTACTAATGACCAAAATTGGAATCATAGGAGGTTCAGCAGTCGGAAATCTGTTGAATAATCCTGATAAAATATACATCAATACCCCATATGGAGAGATGTCGTCTCCTGTGGAAATTGGTAAGATAGGTGGTAAGGAAGTAGCTGTATTATACAGACACGGAAGACCACATAAAATTCCGCCCCATAAGATAAATTACAGGGCTAATATATATGGATTAAAGGAAATAGGAGTAGAAAGGATAATAAGCTTATCCGCTGTTGGCTCCCTTCAGAGCCACATACAACCTGGGACAATAGTTTTTCCGGATCAATTCTTTGATAATACAAAGGGAAGAATTTATACTTTTTACGATGGCCCTCAGGTTGTTCACATATCAGTTGCAGATCCTTTCTGTCCTGAAATGACTGATATTTTCCATAGATCATCACTTGAGCTTGGATTCAAAGCTATAAAAGGGGGTACGTATGTTTGTATTGAGGGTCCAAGGTTTTCAACAAGATCTGAGAGCAAGTTTTTCAAAACTGTTGGTGATATAATTGGAATGACCCTTGTCCCGGAGATAAATCTTGCAAAAGAGAAAGAGATGTGTTATCTCACAGTTGCTACTGTGACAGATTATGATGTATGGGCAGAAATACCTGTAAGCTCAAAAGAGGTTACAAAGGTCATGAAAGAGAATGAAGAGAATATTATTTCCTTATTGAATAAGACCATTCCAAAAATACCTGAGGAAAGATCTTGTAGCTGCAAAAATTCTTTGAAGGAGGCAGGACTTTGAAAGCAAGATTTCTTGGAGGTGGTGATGAGGTAGGAAGACTTGGCATGGTACTTTCTACAGGCAAGTACAATTTTCTTTTTGACTATGGTCTCAATCCAACAAAGCCTCCTGAATTCCCGATGCTAGCCCCTCCTGTAGACGCTGTCTTTATCACTCATTCACATCTCGATCACATTGGAATGATTCCATGGCTGGCAAAGAATGGAGGTGCAAATATATATGCAACTCCTCCGACTCTGGCTGTAGCACCAATACTACTTTATGATACAGTGAAAATAGCTAATATAGAGAGCAATTCGCTGCCTTATGAACAGGTAGATGTCGATAACATAATAGAGGCCTTTACACCAATAAATTATGGAGAGATCATTGAATTCAAAGATCTTTCAGTTTCCATCCATTCTACAGGACATTTAGTAGGCAGCGGGATGTATTCTATACAAAATGACAGAAAATTCCTTTTCACAGGAGATATTCAGAGCATTGACACCCATCTTCTATTTGGTATAAAACCAGTTGATACAGAGGTCCTTTTTGTTGAGAGTACTTATGCCGGGAAGGAGCATCCTCCCAGAAACGCAGTTGAAGAGAATTTTGTGACTTCAATAAGGGAAGTTGTGGAGAGAGGAGGAGTTGCTGTTGTTCCAGCGTTTGCCACTGGCAGAGCTCAGGAACTCCTTATGGTATTGGAAAATACAGACTTCGAAATATGGATAGATGGCATGGCAAGAACTGTTAGTAATGTTCTTTTAAGTTTTGCTAGATACATAAAGAATTTCCAGAGATATAAGAAAATGCTCAGAAGGATAAGGATAGTGAGAAACAATGCTGACAGGGAAAAGGCACTTAAGGGAGATGTCATTATAACTACCAGCGGTATGCTTGATGGAGGTCCAGTACTCCACTATATTTCTGAACTTAATGATGAAAAAAATGGACTTTTCTTAACTGGGTATCAGGTCGAGGATACGAATGGTAGGATGTTATTGGAGACTGGAAGCATTGATCTTGCAGGGGTGGCAACAAAAGTTTACATGAATGTTAAATTCTTTGATTTTTCTGCCCATTCTGGACACAAAGAACTGCTTGAATTTATTGAGGGATGCAAACCAGATACTGTTGTCCTCATGCACGGCGAGAAAAGGGAAGACCTTGCAAAAGATATAACAAATAAAAAGGTCATACTTCCAAAAAATGGAGAAGAATTTGAAATATAGTTATGACTGTGAAGGAGAAGATTCTTGATTTATTATACGGTGGCAAGATAACACAGAGGGAATTGTGTTCGAGGATAGGATTATCAAGATCCAGGGTTTCCGAAATTCTTGGAGAGATGGAGAGGGATCGCCTCATAACCAGGGAGAGGGTAAGTGACAGGACAGTCATTGTTTCCCTGAATGAGGAAAATCTGCTAAGAATTGGAATTCTAAGAAGTTCAGAATATGCACCGGTAGTACTTGCCCTTGAAAATATGCCAAGGCATATTCTCTGGAATATAAAGGTGTATGACAATAGCTTGGAAGCATTGAAGGACCTTATCATAGGGGGCCTTGATATAGTTGCAAGCCCAGTAATTTCAGCCTTTTTCTTCAACTTGATAGATGAAAATGTTAAACCAGTGGCAGGTATAGCAAGTGGCGGCTCAGGTATGCTTAAAAGAAATGACAAGGGTGTTCTTGGGACCACACCACTTTCAAAGATGGAGAGGGAATCAAGGGATAGAAAGAATTATAAATTGACTTATTTCAACAACATAGAAAGCCTAATCAGAAGCTATTCGGAAGGGAAAATAGATGCGGCATCAGTATGGGAGCCTTACCTCACGAAATATGGTGGTGAAAAAAAAGCACCTGAAGAGATATGCTGCTCCCTTATTACATATAGAAATAGGTGGAAATCTTTGGAAAAATTCTTGGAGGAGTACAAGAATGCTGTTTGCTCCATGGAGGATCAAGCAAGAAGAAAAGAAGCTTCCCTTTTGCTTTCAAAAATTATAGGGGAAGATTATGATCTCATTCTTAAAAGCCTGGATTCATATAAATTTTCTATTTCTATAGATAAAGAAGATGTCAGGAGACAGATAAATGCAATGGGAATACCTGAAAGTGGCAAAATAGATGAATTCCTGAGGAGATATAATGAAATTTCCATATGAAATGTATCCTTGGCAGGAGCAGATGCTTTCCTTTCTATATGCTACCAACAACAGGGATGTGATCATCGAAAGTCCAACAGGTTCGGGAAAGACAATAGTTTCATTATATTATGCACTTGAAAAATTTCCGGATAAAGTTGTAATCTATCTTACAAGAACTAATTCACAGGGTGAGAACCTGATCAGGGAAGCTAAGGCATTAGGGACGTCAAAAGTGATGTCATTCCTGGGTAGGGGGGAGATGTGCCTCTTTAAGTCTTCCGGCAACGAGATGTCTCAAGGAGATCCTGCAGAACAGTCACAATATTGCAGAAATCTTATTGAAAGACAGAAAAAGTCAGGAGACGGATGCCCTTATTCTCCTGATTATGAAGGTCAATGGCCTCTAAATATAATGTCTCAGACAGATTTTCTGAGACTTGGAAACCAGGATTTTTGTCCATACTATGCTCAGAAGAAGCTGCTTGAATCATCTAAGGTGATAGTTACTACCTATTCATTCTTGCTGAATTCATTCATTAGGGAAAGATTCATTGAATGGATTGGAGTTGAGCCTGACGATATAGTAATTATCGCAGATGAGGCACATAATATCCCTGATCTTATAAGGGAGATGTTTTCATTAAAACTTTCCGGCAACAATTTCAAAAACTGCAGGAAAGAGCTGGATCAGTATGGAGATTACAGAATTGGTAATATTTACACATCATTTGTTTTTGAATATCTGGAAGAAGCATTCCAAAACATACTTAAGGAAGGTGACAGGGTAATCAGGCCCGAGGATATAAGGGATGAACTGATGTCTGTTTTTCAGATGAATTCCAATGAGATAAAAAGAATTTTAATGGCTGTTGCAGAATATGGACTATCCATAAAGGAAAGCAAGGCAAATGAGAATAGACTTCCAAGGAGCTATATATACAATACCTCAAATCTATTGCTGAAAATGATGGAAGACGATGAAGATTACAATGTCAGGATAGTTCATTCAGAAGAGCCAGGCTTCATATCAATTTTATATCTTGAAACATATGAGATGTTGAAATTTTTAAGGAATTTTCATAAGGTAATTTTCATTTCTGGCACCATATCCCCCTTCTATAAATTCAAAAATGAAATGGGCATTGAGAATAGCGATGATTTAACTGTAAGAACAGATTATCTTGAAAATAATCTGAAGGTTCTATTCGTGAATGATGTTACTTCAAAATATACTTCTAAGGAACTGAACATTCAGATAATGAGGGATTATATCCAGAAAATAATTAAAAATATTGAAAGGAATAAAGTCATATTCTGCACCTCATATGAACAGTTGAATTATTTTCTAGAGGCAGATATTGAGGGAAGAATATTCTTTGAGAGAAAAGGTATGAGCAATGAAGAGTTCAAGAAGCTTATAGATACGTACAGGGTTAAGGGTGGCAGTCTCTTTGCTGTAATCAACGGTAGGATTTCTGAGGGCATAGATCTTCCTGGAAAGCTTCTGGAACTTGCGGTCATAGCAGGAATACCTTATCCTGCTCCATCACCTGAAACATCATCTCTCGAACTTTTTTATGATATGAAATTCAGAAGGGGATGGGAATATGCATACGAGGCAGTTGCTGCGACAAGATTGAGGCAGGCAATTGGGAGATTAATCAGGAAGCCGTCAGATAGGGGTGTTGCAATAATACTAGATTCACGCGCAAGGCATTTTAAGAAATACCTGCCCAACCTTTATCTGAGTTCTAACGTTGTTGATGATTCTATAAGCTTTCTCAATCAGTAGGGAACATCTTTCATCTTCATCTTATAACCTAGAATATTCACGCCTCTATGGATTAAGGGTGTAATTATCAGTATTGCAATTATTCCCTCCCAAGGGAATAACCTTACTGATACATCTGGAATTAGCAGATATGAAAATGCTAGTGATACAAGGGCAAATGGATACTGATCCAGGAATAATGACTCCTGACCAGGCTTTCTGTCAAGTCTCCTTTTAATGAATGAACCTACCAGATCTCCAACCATTGAAAAGAATGATAATACGAAGAGTATCCAGATTAACTCAATAATATTTGATGAATATACTAAATAATATTGATGGATAAGGATAAACAAATAATTCATAATTATACCTATTATAATTCCAGAAAATGTACCTCCAACAAGACCAGATAATGTTTTATGGTCTCCGAGAATTCTCTTCCCGCCCAAAGTTCTTCCTCTGTCAATGATAAATTTCCCACCAAAAATTACAGCTGCCGGATTAGCTACAAATGCTGGGATGAACATTATTATGGAAACTATGAATGAAGGCAACACCTTTTCATAATAGTATTCGGCTTAAAAAAGAATGTCAAATAACTTGCTAATCTATTTGTATTAATTGTGAATGACTGAAAATAAATGGAAACCTCCAGACCCACTTGGATTATGATCCAAAATGCATATGGACTTATAGTAGGATATCTGATTTATTATTTGATATTCAGACATGCTGGGGTGCTAGCATTTGGAATATTTTCATTTGCCCTTTCATTCGGATTGCTTTTTTCCTTCATATCTGACCTGGGAATCAACACGGCCCATACAAAAATGATCTCGTCTGGAAGTGATAGGAATGAATACAACAGCGCTTTCATTCTTATGAAAGTATTCCTTACTTTGATCTACGTTTCAGTTGTTCTTCTATCACTATTTGTATGGAGGGTAATATTGCATAGGGGATTTGAAACGAGATATGAACTCCTGAGCATACTTATTCTTATACCATACTTCATTTCCCTTCCCTTTATTCAGGGAATCAGAAGTTTCCTAACAGGAACTCTTGAAGCAGCCAAAATGGCTATACCAAGCATAGTTGAAACAACAGTTAGGCTAATTTCCGTTGTAGTGTTTATAGAATTTAATATTTTTAATATTAAAAATATAGATGAAATGGCCGCTATGATTGCCCTTTCTTATTCCCTGTCATACGTAGCATATTTTATTCTAAATATTTATGTAGGAAGACCCTGGAAATTCAAATGGCCAAAATTTTCGATACTAGAGGAGTATCTAAGGTATTCTTACCCACTTATGGGTGCATCGATTGTTATGGCTGTGTCATCAAATATAGCACAGATACTTATTCAAACATTTTTCCATTCTTATGAACTTGGAGGTTATGCTGGAGATTTAAGGATAATTACTATTATAACTAGCTTTACAGGGTCCCTTACCATCCTTATACTCCCACTTCTCGCCTCACACAAAGGTACTGAGGAAGAGTACAAAGCAAGGCTTATTTACCTACTCAAATTTATTGCTCTTTTTGTTTCTCCCCTGGTAGCCTTTGTCACAGCATTTTCAGCACCAATACTTAATCTATGGTCAGATCAGCTGATTCCATTTTCATTCCCACTGCAAATACTACTTATTTCCTCTTGGTTCACCATAATGCTCAATCCATATCAAACACATTTCAATGCAACAGGACAGACGAAAATATCTGCTGTCCTTTCAATTATTTCAGCCTTGCTCATCATAATATTTGATGTAATTCTAATCCCTGGAACTTTTCTGGGAATTAAATTATTAGACATGGGTGTTGTAGGAGCAGCTTATTCTTCCCTTCTTTCCAGCATTATAACATTTGTCGTTGCCGTTTTTTTAGTTCACAGGGGGTTAAAAATATTCATAACATTTGATACCTTAAAAGCAGCCTTAATTTCAATAGTCCTGATTCTTCCATTTTATATTTATTTCGACGATAATGCGAGAATTCCATTCTTAATTCTTGTAGCAGTGTTTCTTTTATATGGATTACTGTACATTTTAGTAACAAGAGCAATAAAACTCCTTACGAAGGAAGAGATGAGAGATATAATGAATATATTCAACATTAAAAAATTGTTGAAATACGCTATCGATGAATTGAGAAAACCTTCACAATGATTTTTAATTAACTTAACATAATCATGCATGCCAGTGGATATCATAGATCATACTGCAGATATAAGATTGAGAGTCCGTAGCAGGAGCTTTCCTCTGGCATTACTTGAATTATCCAATTATATGCTTGGAATCATATTTAAAGGAGGCGTTGAATGTGACCATATCATTCAATCGTCAGTAGAATTTACTGACAAAGAGAGTTGCGTAGTTCGTTTCTTATCTGATGTTTTATATTACCTGGATTCAAGGAATTTGGCCATGAAAGTCAGGTATCTCAAAATTGATAGAGGACTTATAAAATGGGAGGCATGTGGGGAAAAATTTGATAATTCTAAACATGAGATGGGTTATGTAATAAAGGGAGCGACCTATGATAGGATATCTATTGATGAAAAAAACAATATTATAGAGATAACACTGGACATATAACATTTAATACTGTGAAAACAATCATAATATATGGATCCTGATGAGAACTTCATTCTTGACAGCTCAAGGAAACTTATGATAAATGATAATATGATAATTGATGCAGTGGTCGATATTTATAAAGATGAAATCAAGGAAATTATCAAGAAGAAACTCAAGGAGAACCCAAGACTGGAGGAGGAGTTGAAGGGCGCGATAAAGGAATATACCCAGGGCAAGCTCCTTGAAGCTGCAGCTCAAGGTAAATTGTTGAAGATTGTCGCTGAACTAGGCTTGATATCCCTCCCTGATTCATTCAGGGATGAAATGGTCAAAACCATAATCAAGGCTATAGGTCCGGAAATAGATGCAATTCTAAAGAATACTCTATAATAATGAAGCTCACCATCAATAGGCTGCTTTTACTTGTCCTAGGCCTTCTTTACATATTGATATCACTTCTCAGAAGAAGTTTTTACTCCGAAGGACTAGTAGACTGGAAAACAATTGAAATCCTCGCAACTCTCATAGTTATAAATACGGGAATGATGCTTTCCGGAGGCATAGATTTTATCTCATACAAACTTCTAGGCACAACAAAATCAATGAGGCAATTATTTTTCCTTTCCGTTTTACTCACATCCTTCCTGGCAATGGTTCTTACAAACGACGTCACTCTTTTAATTCTCATTCCCCTTACTGTAAGTATTGGAAAATTTACTAAGAAAAATGTTGAGAATATTATAATTATACAAGCGATAGCTGCCAACGTGGGTTCAATGCTGACACCCTTCGGAAATCCACAGAATATAATCATCTTCAGAACCGAGCATCTTACATTTTTCCATTTTATATTGATTATGTTACCGCCATATATTTTCTCGATGATAATCCTGTTACTTTTTGTCTTTCTTTTCAGGAATGATAATTTAATTGCAAGATCAACTCCTCCTGTTCCTAATTTCTTCCTTTTCCTTTCAAATCTTATTCTTCTATTTTCTGCAATAATATTTATGCTTTTAGATTTAAATGGATTATATTTTATTTTACTCATAGCTGTTTCTTTACTCATACTTCTCTTCGTAGAACCTGAAGGGTTAGTCAGGATAGATTATGCGCTAATTGCAGTATTTATTCTTATATTCCTTGTCATAAATTCGCTTAAAACACTTGTGGAAGTACCAGTTATAAATAATCCGGTATATCTTTACCTGTATTCTCTACTGCTATCACAATTTTTAAGCAATGTTCCTACCACAGTTCTATTCGGAAAGGTGAGCAACTGGATTCCTTTAGCATATGGTGTTGATATTGGTGGAAATGGAACTATTATTGCGTCCCTCGCAAATCTGATAGCCCTAAGAAATATTTCAGGTAAGAATTTCCTGAAGTTCAATAAATATTCATTCTTATTTTTAGCAATAACTGCAGCTTTTGGTTTATTCATTCTTCACATATATTCATAGGATTTTATTTTATGATAAACTGCTATTAAATTAAATATAACATCGTCATGCAAAGTCATGCAAATTCTTCTGAAAGGTGGAATCGTAATATCAAATGAGGGCAATCCAAAAATTCAGGATGTTTTTATAGATGATAATTTGATATCCCAGATTTCCGAGAGTGTCCATGTGGAGGCCGATTTTAAAATAAACTGTGAAAGGAAAATTGTGTCACCCGGCTTCGTAAACATGCACACCCACGTCGCTATGAGTAATATGAGAAGTCTTCTGGATGATCTTCCTTTCGATAAATTCCTCAATAATGGATTTAAGCTGGATGCAATAAGAAATGATGAAGAGATATATTATGGGTCAAAGCTAGGGATTCTGGAAATGTTAAGCAAGGGAATTACCTCTTTCCTTGACATGTATTATTCTGAGGACATTGTAGCAAAAGCAGTAGAAGAACTTGGAATCCGCGGTTATCTTGGATGGAGCATTGTTAACAAGAATATGACTACCCAGAAGGGTGAACCCCTGAAAAATGCTGAAAATTTTATAAATAAATTTAGGGGTCATGAACTAGTTACTCCATTTCCTGCCCCACATGGCGTTTACTCATGCGACAGAGATGATCTCATTGCATCAAAAGAAATTGCCGATAGATATGATCTTCCTTATACAATACATCTATCAGAGACGAGACAGGAAGTTTATGACCTTGTAAAAAAAGAGAAAAAGAGACCTGTTGAATTCCTGGATGATATAGGTTTTCTTAGCAACAGGCTTATCGCGGCACACGCATTATATCTTACTCTTGCTGAAATTAGAAGAGCCGGTGATAAAGGAATTACAGTTGTTAATGATCCGATAAGTAATATGAAGCTTGGTAATGGTAATTTTTCTCCAGTTCTAGAGATGATCCAATACGGGATTAATTATACGTTAGGAACTGATTCGGCCACAACAGAAAATTCGCTTGATTTGCTTGAAAATGCTAAAATTGCATCATTGCTTCAGAAGAATTATAGAGAAGAACCCCTCTCTATGCCTCCAACGATAATGGTAAAAGCCCTTACAATAAATCCTTACAATGTTTTAAAGGGGAAACTCGGTAAAATTGTTGAAGGATACCTGGCAGATATAACGGTTGTAGGCGGAAAATATTCCCAGGTGCCATTAACCCCTGAAAATGCAGAAAATATTCTGATCTACTCAACAAGTGGTAGTGATGTTACTCATACCATAGTAAATGGAAAATTATTATATAATAATGGAGAGTTCAATAACATCAATGCGGATGAAATTATATCAAAAAATATGAAGATTTACGAACACTATAAATCTCTAATGAATTCGTAGGTTCTTTTACCTTCATTCAATGCCATTCTATCGACAATATACTTGAAACCAGATGAGTATTGAGCACTTTTTTTAGGCTTCAAAGCTATTTCAGGGTTTAGCCCCAGAACCAAAGCAGTATTTCTAAGTATATATTTATGGATGCCATCTTTAATCTTAAATTCATCTGGAATCGCATTAGCAAGGGAAATCAATGAAATATCAAGATACGGAAAAATTATTTTTTTATTAAATCTTTCAGCAATCTTACTTTCTCTGATTATATCTCTTTGCAATAATTTTTCAAGGTCCATTTCAGATGTATTTTTGTTTTCATATTTCTTATAACCCAAGAAAAGCTCATCACTGCCTTGTCCCGATACAAGTATGGGATTAACAGAATATTTGCACACAAAATACAGTGGAAGGTCTATAAGAATAGAAAGAGCATCTATGCCAGATTCCATATCTTTAATTTCCCTTATTGCATCTCTTATTTCCTCCGCAACAGGTTCAATAAATTTTATAGGTAGTCCAAGTAATACTGCTGCCTTTTCTGCCCATTTTTTATCATGAGAGTCTTTTGATCCCGCAGTGTAAAGATGAACATCTTTATCGTGCATATTTATTAAATATGCAAGGAATGAGCTGTCTACACCTCCTGAAAAAATAACACCGACCCTTTCAGGAATCTGCCATATTATATCTTCAAATACTTCCTTTAATTTATTTTCCCATTCCATGGATAAAACCTTATTCTATTCTCTATTTCATCAAATTTAATTCTGATCTGTTCTTTTGTGTCCCTATGTCTTAAAGTAACCGTATTATCCTTTAAAGTATCGTGATCTATAGTAACATCATATGTTATCCCAACTTCATCATATCTCGCATACCTCTTTCCAATAGAACCTGAGTCGTCATAAATAGCATTGATATTTTTTAATAAAAGATCCTGAAAGATATGAATGGCCATTTTCTCCATATCATCATTTGAAAGCAGAGGAAGAACAGCCACATCGTAAGGGCTTATTTCCCTAGGAATACTCAGAACATTGTAACCGCTCTCTTCTCTCACATGCAAATTATGGTCAATAACTGTATATATTATCCTATCCAGCCCAAAGGATGGTTCAATTACCACAGGAATAAAATTTTCCCTATCAACTATTTTTTCTTCCTTTCTGATGGATATAAATTCAGAGATGTCCACTTTTGCTCCATTAATTTCTATTTCTTTTTTTCCTTCCTTTATTTGCATTATTAATGAGGCAGCATCTTTTCCAAATTTTTTTCTAATCCCAGCGAAATCGATCTCCTTGATATCTTCATATACCTTCTTTTGAGGGATAGTTCTTTGTGCGTATAAATCCCTGCCCGAAAATTCTATATGCCTTGATAAGTCATAATTCCCCCTGTGTGCTATCCCAGTTATTTCAATCCAGCCGATTGAAGTGAGTGCTTCAGCATCCCAAGTATCACTTGAGTAATGACTAAGTTCATCTTTCTTATGTTGCCTGTATCTAAGCTTTTCCTTGTCTATTCCTATTCTTAGGAAGAATTGAAATGATTTTCCTATAAAATATGCAAGGGGTTGACTCTTTATTATGCCCTTATCAAATGCTTCTTTTGGTGACATCGTTAATTCTTTGCCATAATTTGTTAGAAATTTTATTTCTTCTTTATCATTTGGTTCTCTTATCCATTTTTCATTGACAGGGTCGAAAAATGATTCGCACTCCATCATATTGAATTCCCTGAGCCTGTAAAGTGCTTTCCTTGGAGAGATTTCGTTTCTATATCCCCGGCCTACCTGAATTATTGCAAAAGGTAGTTTTTCTCTAAAGAATCTATAGTATTCTTTAAAATTTATAAATATACCTTGTGCAGTTTCTGGTCTTAGAAATAATCCTTCCTGATCATTTCCTTGATCAACATGAAACATTAATTTGTGTATCTGAACAGGACCTAATTCTCCTCCGCAATTTTTACATTTTAGGTTGAGCTCCCTTATCTTTTCATCCAACCAAGATTGCGAAAGGTTAACCTCAAAGCCTGCTTCTTCAATAAGATGGTCTGCCCTGTATTTTGTATGGCACTTCTTGCATTCCACTGAGTAGTCAAAGAAACGGTCATAGTGTCCAGATGCTTTTAAAACAGATGCTTGTGTAATTGCTGTACCATCATATTCTGCTATATTTCCTTCTGATAACATCATCTGCTTCCATATTCTTATTATGTTATCCCTGATCCTTGAACCATATGGGCCATAATCGTAAAGCCCAGAGACACCGCCATATATTCCAAACGAGGGGAAATACAATCCTCTGCGTTTTGCTATTTCCTCTTGATCCATTTCATTCATTTTACCAGAGAGGCAATAATATCGAAATCATAAACCATTCCACTGAGTTCATCATCAACGTTCCTGACTGGTAATTGTGTAAATTTATTCTTCTTCATAATCCTGGCTGCCTCACTTGCAGAGGCACCTTCAAATATGGATACAGGATTCTTAACCATTATTTTTTCTACTGCAACATTTGGAATATCAAGATCTCTGACTGTATAATAGAAGGTGAATATGTCCCTCAGACTTTCCCAGCTCCATGAGTCATCATCTTCACCTATGCCAAGTTGTGAAGAAACTGTTTTGACATCTAGGTTTGCACCATTGAGAAGGTCTCTCTCTGTTACGATGCCGGCCAAAGTGCCTTCATCATCTAGTACTGGGAAAGCGGTTATGTGTGTTAGCCTTATTGTTCTTTCTACCATTTTAGCAGTTGATTTTATGTGTACAGGAACACATACTCTGGATACAAGCTCTGACACTGGTTTATCAATCTTTTTTGCTATTACTGCATCCAACAGATCGTAAGGTGTTAATATTCCGACAACCTTTCCATTATCCACCACGGTTAGATGCCTTCGTCTTTTTTCAAGAAACAATTTGACTGCTTTTTCTATTTCATCCTTTGACGAAACAGTCGGAAAATCAGTTCGCATGAGCATTGATAATTCATCTTCCTTTGGATGTTCGAGTATATCCCTTCTCGACACTATACCTGCATAATTACCTTTGGGATTTAGTACTGGAACCGCGGCTACATCCTTTGAAGCCATTATCTTCATTGCTTCAGATACAGGCGCAGGTAGCTTTACTGAATATGGTTTCTTGGTCATATAATTCTCAACAGTCAAATTCATTGCTCAACACACTCGAGAGTTGTTATCAGTAGAATCATTAAATACTTTAATTTTACCTTAATATCACTAATAAGTTTGTTACTTAAATTATGATAAAAGAAGTTTAGATTATTATTGTAATAATAAATTTAAATAATAAAATATATTATAACAATTAAAGATGAGCAAGGATTAATAATTAGTACTTATATCCCATTTAGTTAAGCTCCGGTGGTGTAGTCCGGCCAAGCATATCGGCCTTTCGAGCCGACGACCCGGGTCCAAATCCCGGCCGGAGCATTTTCTCTATGGAAATAGAAATTCATGCAATTTGAAAAATTATT
>JAGDXO010000046.1:17545-23890 GCA_023256615.1 Thermoplasmata archaeon | reverse complement strand
AGTTGAAAAATTTATTGATGAATTTACTGAGTTATTTCAACCATCTAAAATATTCGTGCTTACAGATTCTGACGAAGATAAGAAATTTTTGAAGGAAATGGCATTAAAGGAAAGGGAAGAAAATTTACTCTCAAATAGAAATCATACCTACCACTTTGATAATTACTATGATCAGGCGAGGGACAAAGAAAATACTAAAATTTTAACTCCTAACGGAGAAAAACTCCCTTTCATAAATACTGTGAAGAGAGATGAAGGGCTGAAGGAAATAAAGGAAATAATGAGAGGTCAGATGAAGGGAAGAACAATGATAATCGGCTTCTTTGCTCTGGGAAACCCTGATTCCCCATTATCTTTAAAAGCGGTTCAATTAACGGATTCATTCTACGTAGCTCATAGCGAGACCATACTCTACAGAACAGCCTACAATTATTTTCTAGAACACGAGAACATACCATTTATGAAATTTGTTCACAGTCAAGGTGAGCTGGATGAAAGGATGACTAGTAAAAACATCCCAAAGAGGAGGATATTTTTTGACTTGGAAGATTACACCGCATATTCAGTTAATACTCAATACGCCGGTAATACAGTAGGTCTCAAGAAACCAGCCTTCAGGCTCACAATCGGAAAGGCGCTGAGGGAAGGCTGGTTATCCGAGCACATGTTTTTAATGGGAGTAAATGGACCTAAAGGTAGGGTTACTTATTTAACTGGAGCTTTTCCATCAATGTGTGGAAAAACATCCACATGTATGGTCCCTGGTGAAAGACTGGTTGGAGATGATTTAGTTTTTATGAAAATTAGGGATGGAAAACCTTTAGCTATTAACATAGAAAACGGAGTATTTGGGATTATTGACGGAATAAATGGAAAAGATGATCCAATAATATGGAATGTAATACACAGTGATGAGGAAGTCATTTTTTCAAATGTTCTGGTAAGCAATGGAAAACCTTATTGGAATGGAATGGGTGAGCAAATTCCGGAAAATGGCGAAAATCATAGCGGTTTATGGTGGAAGGGGAAAAAGGATAAAGATGGGAAAGAAATTCCACCATCTCACAAAAATGCGAGATTCACGGTTCCATTATCAGGATTTGAAAATCTTGATAGAGATGCATTAGATAGCAAAGATGGAGTAGAAGTAGGTGGAATAATATATGGTGGAAGAGACAGCGATACCTGGCCACCTGTATGTGAAGCTTTTGACTGGAATCATGGTATAATAAATAAGGGTGCAAGTATAGAATCAGAAACAACAGCAGCATCTCTTGGGAAAGAGGGAGTAAGGACTTTCAACGCAATGTCCATAATGGAATTTCTTTCAGTGGACCTAGGATTGTACCTAAAGAATTACATTGAATTCGGAAAGAAGCTAAAAGTTCATCCAAAGATCTTTGGTGTCAATTATTTTCTTACAGATGGAAAGAAATTCCTAAATGAAAAAATTGATAAGGCAGTATGGCTAAAATGGATTGAGTTGAGAATACACAATGAGGTTGGAGCTGTTAAAACACCCATAGGTCTGTTACCAAAATATGAGGACCTCGTGAAATTATTCAGGGAAGTCTTGAAGAAGGAATACTCTCAAGAAGACTATATTGCTCAGTTCTCATTGAGGGTACCCCAACTGATAGAAAAAAATGAGAGAATCTACAAAATTTACAAAGATATAAAGACCACACCTGAGGAAGTGTTTAAGGGGCTGGAAGAAGAAAGGAAGCAATTAGTGGACCTAAGAGAAAAGAAGGGGGAAATAGTACCTCCATTTTATTTTAATGATCTAAATTAAATGTCTTCTTTCAATATCTTCTCTTTTTTCTCCTGAACCAAGAAGTGCCACTGGCACTCTTATCTCATCCTCAATAAACTCTATAAATCTATTCAAGTTAGCACGGCTATTTTCCCACGGTTCAAAAGAGACATATTCCACCTTATCCACTTTTATATTAGGATCGTACTCCTTCATCTCAGATCCATCCTTTATATATGAAACCCCAACCTTAATATTCTTGAATTTCCCGAGAACATCAGTTTTTGTTAATGCAATGTAATCCAACGAATTTAATTTAACAGATCGCCTAAGCATTGGAATATCAAGATATCCGATTCTCCTTGGCCTTCCTGTTGTGGCACCATACTCATTTCCGAGTTTCCTCAATCTTTCTGCATCTTCTCCCCCCATCTCCGTTGGAAAATATCCTTCTCCAACCCTTGTGGTATATGCTTTTGCCACTCCAAGGAACTTACCAAAATATCTAGGTGAAAGCCCTGTACCTACAGTTACGCCCCCTGTTATTGTATGGGAAGAAGTCACAAAAGGATATGTGCCAAATTCTATATCAATGAAGGTTCCCTGAGCAGTTTCAAAAAGGGCAGAACTTCCTCCATCTATCTCCTCCCTCAGATATTCAGAAGTATCTGTTATGAATTTACTAATTCTTTCATAGTTTTGAATCAGGTCTTCAATCATTCCCTGTTTTATTGGTATGTTATAAATGGAGGAGAGGAATTCCATCTTTTCCTTAAGGATCTCAGTGTCCTTGAAATCCTCCAGTCTTATTCCATATCTCCCAAACTTTGATTCATATGCAGGACCAATTCCCTTTAGCGTGGTTCCAATAGATCCCTTCCCCCTTAGGTTTTCAAGATACTTGTCTCTCTCTATGTGGAGATCTGTAACAATGTGTGCGAGATTTGAAATCTTTAGGTCAAAATTTCCCCTGAATTTAGAAAGAAAATCAATCTCCTCATTAAGCTTCTTTAAATTTATTACAACTCCATTTGCTATAACAGATGTTTTTGCTCTCAAGAAACCTGCAGGTACAAGATGATATTTTATTGTATTCCCATCAGTAACGACAGTATGGCCAGCATTTTCCCCGCCATTAAATCTGACGCTTAGATCATAATTGCAGGAGAGATAATCTATTATTTTTCCTTTCCCTTCATCACCAAACTGGCAGCCGACTATCGTTAAGGTATCCATTCTGACCTTTTGTTAAAGTATTATTGACAATAATAATTTTATGGATTTATGCGCCTCATAGTTTTTAGTTTATAGCAACCATTCATCTTTATTACTTAAAATAAAATACTCGACTAATGATTAAAGGAAAAATAAGTGCTCTGTTCACGGGTCTCCGTTTTTATCCGAGAATCAGATATCTCAGATATTACAGAAGGGTTCTGGAATCAACTGGGAAACCTCCAGATATTGAAAGGAGCAAGGAAGAGGCAAAGAAACTAAGGGACGCATTCATAAAGTCCGGACCAGTATTCATTAAACTGGGACAGATGCTCTCTTCCCGAAGGGATGTGATACCAGAGGAATATGTTGAGATACTCTCAGATCTTCAGGATAATGTCCCTATGCCTGATTTCGGTGAAGTCAAGGAGGAAATAGAATCAGAAATAGGAAAAATAGAAGGGGTTTTTGAATCATTTGACAAAGCGGGGATATCAGGAGCAAGTCTTGGTCTAGTTTATAAAGCAAGATATAAGGGGAAGGATGTTGCAGTAAAAGTTAACAGACCCCATATTAAGGACATAATAAGAAAAGATAAAGTGAAGGTAGCAGAATTCATAAAATTGTTGGAAAGTAATACGGGCAGATCATTCGCACTGGCTCCATTCATAGAAGAATTTCTCGCATCCCTGGATACGGAACTTGATTATGAAAGAGAGGCTCAGTCCATAAGTATAATAAGAGAAAAAATCAAAGAACTTGATTTGGAATTAGATGTTAAAGTTCCGGGAGTATTCAAGGAAATATCCACTAAGAAGGTACTCGTGATGGAATATCTTGATTTTATCAAGATAACGGACATAGAGTCCCTCAAGGAAAATAATGTTGATCTGAGGAAACTGGCAAGGGTGCTAGATAAGCTGTTCATCAGGCTTGCACTAAGAGAAGGCAGATTCCATGCAGATCCACACCCTGGCAATCTCGGCTGGATGAGGGATGGCAAAATAGCATTGATGGATTTTGGAATGACTTCCGAACTGCCGGAAGATATGAGAGATAAGCTTGTGATGGCCTATTATTATCTTGCCAAACTTGATGCTAGAAATCTACTCAGGACCCTTGTGGAAATGGGAATTGTAGATCCGCTTGCAGACAGAACAGTAATGGAAGAGGGAATAGAAATGGTGCTTAAGGATTTTCAGGGGAAGGAGTTAGATAGGATGGAATTCCAGGAACTCATGAACAGGGCAAACTCTGTTCTCATAAGATTCCCATTCAGGCTTCCCTATAATCTTGCCCTCTTCGCAAGAATGTCCGTTATTCTAGAAGGGGTCTGCAAAACACTGGATAAACAGTTCAATTTCGTTTCTGTGGTGATGGAAATAATGGAAGAGGAGCACAGTTCCTGGGAAATACTCAAGAAGAGAATACTCGGAATTCCAGGGAGTGTAGAGAAGACAATAAGGGATTTCCTGGATATTCCAGAATTGTTGAGAAATCTTAACAGGAGAAATGCCAAGACCAATAATTATAATATTTCAAGTCCCATAATCGCCGCAGGATTCATAATCTCAGGTGCTTTGCTTATAAACAGACCTACACTTTCGGCTCCTATGTTTGTTATAGGAATTATCTTTATAATAATATCATTCAGGAAATAGTCACATTCTTTATTTCCTTTCTTTTTACCGTGATAGTAAGAACACCATTCTCCATCCTTGCACTAACCGAATCATTATCGAATTCACTCATTATCCTTATGAACTTTGAAAAATCAGTGACTCTTTCTTCATATATGAATCTCCCTTCAAAATCCTTCTTCCTGCTTCCAGAAACTTTCAGACCTGTCTTTGTGGTCAGTATCTTGATATCTTCCTTTTTGAATCCTGGCAGATCTAGGTAAATATGAAGGAATTCCCCATCCTCAGTTATGTCCATCGCGGGATAGAAGATCTCCCTTATGTCTTTCATTCTCTGTCCTGCTTTTTTTATAACATTTTCAATCGGAATTTCCATATTTAAAAATAAAAAATTATAATTTAATCTTTTTGTCATTACCCCCTTCAAGAAATGATGGACCTTATCTCCTTTTCTCTAGCATTGAGCCATTCATCATCTTTACTGCTGATATATATTCTCATTATTGGCTCCGTTCCAGATTTTCTTATAAGTATGAAATTGTCTCTATCAACCGCCCTGAAACCATCTATGTTATCGATTTTATACTTATGATAAATATCATTTGCCCTATCAACGATGGTTTCAAAATTTCCTTTGAGAGGAAGCTTGATTCTTCTTATCTTGTAATCTGGCAATTTTTTTATGAGCGAAGAAATAGGTTCATCTGTGTATGACATTATATCAAGCATCATCGCCAGAGAATATGCCCCGTCCCTTGCATTAAGATGTTTAGGATAAATAACGCCACCATTTTCTTCTCCTCCAAAAAGTGCTTTCATTTTTGTTAGGGTTTCTGAAACAATAGGGGCACCTACCCTTGTCCTGATAACTTTAACACCGTGTTTCTCAGCTATTACATCTATCAGGAAGCTTGATGAAATAGGAACAACAATATCCCCCTTTTCCCTTTCCAATATATGATCGGCAATTAGAGCAACTACCTTGTCCCCATCAATAAAATTTCCCTTCTCATCGAGATAAACGGCTCTGTCACCATCCCCATCGTGAGCCACAGATAGGTCGAAGCCACCATTCTTTGCGGCTGTTATAAGATCTTTAAGATTCTCTTCAGTAGGTTCAGGATTCCTTCCAGGGAAGAAACCATCCGCATTCGCGTTTAGAGTCAGATAATGGGTCTGGAGTGATCTCAAAAGTACTGGAGTCGTTGCCAGAGTGGTTGAATTTGCACAATCAGCCGCAATTCTAAACCTTTTCTTTGCAATAGAATTGGGCGACACATTTGAAAGTACTGCCCTAACATAAGGTGCAACAGCATCATCATATCTTGATTTACCCACAAAATCCCATGTTGTCCTCATAAAATGTTCATTTGCTATTATGTTTTCGAGCTTAGCCTCCTCCTCTTTGCTGGGATGTGCTCCGTCTGTCCCTATAACCTTCAAGCCGTTAAATTCAGGAGGGTTGTGAGATGCTGTTATCATGATTCCAGGAATGAAGTTAATTTTGCAGTAAACCTGAATTCCCGGAGTTGGAATAAGTCCAAGTTTTATGACATTCTTTCCTGAATTCATAATTCCTGCTGATACTATATTAGATAGAAGATCATAGCTCGTCCTGCTATCATAACCTACAGCAACACTGTCCCCATCATAGAAGGTTGCAACAGCCATTCCAAGTTTGAATCCAAGCTCCGGATCAAGTGTTTCATTTAGTATTCCCCTTATTCCATTGGT
>JAGDXO010000046.1:2948-17445 GCA_023256615.1 Thermoplasmata archaeon | reverse complement strand
TCTACCTTCTAAATTCTTCCTACAGTTTTATAAACAGCCAGCAGAATATATCAAAAATCAGCGTTAAACCCGTTCAACAAAATGAGGGTGAAAATTATTATTATGGCCTGAATGGGACATATAGGGTAATAGTTTTTTCCGGGCATGTCCCAGATATTTATTATTCCCCCCTTAATCAAACATATTCCGGTGGTATAGGGAATATAATAATGATCATCGGTCTTATAATTATGTTAATCGGGATGGTCTCGCTTGTGATGGTTATTTTCTTCCCTGAACCTGAAGAATAGTGTTGTTCAAAATCAGATGATTATTTTTTCATAAGAGAGTGGACCAGAAATATTTACTTCCCTGAAGTTCACTGTTTTATTGGTAGCCGAATAGTATTCACGGATAACGTTATCTTTGATTTTTGATATGGTAGGAGCGTCGCCGAATAATAGAATTGAACCTGAATATTCAGAAACGTTGAAAGAAAAGTACTCAGCTCCATTTTTCAATAAAAGGTCTCCCATAATCTTTTGAAATTGAGACACAGCATTCAAATTGAACATCACGGATTGTGAATATGACGAAAGCGTATTCATGAATGAGATGACGTCATTAATTTCAGCTGCTTTCCTCAAATCAAGGTAATATTCCATCTCTTTCTCGTAATGAGACGCAATAGAACTGTAAGGATATTTAAGTTGATTTTTATCCCTTTTCATCATATTTTCTTCAACAAATTTTTTCCGGTACCTTTTAAATGTTCCCAGGTTTGAATTAACATCCAGAGAATTTTCTTCTATGAGGAATATTGAGTAAGGCTCAAAATTGACGACTTCATTTCTAAATTTCTTATCCTTTCCCTCAGAAAATAGGAGATTATTCTTCCTGCCTTCCAACTGTGTGAGAGCCTCATTATAATATGCATTTCCGATTACTTTTTCCTGTATCTCCGTATTGAGCTGAAGAATCTCAGAATTTGGTAATTTAATACCATTGACAAGGGAGAAGGAAAGAATCACGGATGATATGAACGATGTCATATAACCGGTGCCAGAATTGAAGGAAATTCCATTATTCACAACAGCTTTCAAGCCATTTTCCCATCCTCTCTGCTTTGAAATATTAGCCATGATTTTTAAAGGATCTGACCAATTACCATCTGTTGATAGTAACTTGTAATCACTAACAAATATTTCCTTATCAATCCACTCTATCCTATTATTTCGTCTTACCAATACATCCTGTTGAAGTGATAATGGAAATGATAATGAGTAACCTGAAATGGAAATAGGTAGCGATCCTATTATAGTTGCCACAGATGGAATTGCTATCCTGAAACCACCTTCAAATGAATTTACTGTTTCCTGATCAAACACAATTCAACAAAGATTTTTAACATAAAAGTTTTCTTGATTATATGATTTTATCAGATGGAACAATTCTTGACCTTATTCAAGCCGGGACGCTTGATATAAAACCATTTAACATAGAAAGACTGACTCCAAATGGATATGACTTTGGAATTGATGAAGATGTATCAATCCCACCAGGAACTGGCAAGCAGATAGAGACATCTGAAGCAGTCTTTATGCCAGATTTCATAGGAGCGATGATGTTTCTCAGATCTTCTTATTCCAGAAGAGGTTTAATTGCAAGCTTCGGTTATGTGGATGCCGGATTCAGGGGGAAGATAAGATTTTTCGTTTATAACAGCGGGCAGGAAGAAATAAAGCTCACAAAGGAAAAAGGTGTCTTTCAGATGATATTCATGAACCTTGATAAACAGGCATTGAAAAATTATGAAAACAGGTCTGGTCACTATCAAAACCAAGGTATAAAATGAAAGGAGTTTCCTGAAGACTTTGGATAAATCTTCAGTATGCCTTAAATTTGAAATATAAAATCAGCCGATGAAGTCACCTGTACCGACAGGTCCATCAGTACTGATTGAAAGTTCCAGAGCTACATCATCACTTGGCTGTTCAATTTCCTTTTCTCTGGTTAGTAGGAGTTCATATTTCTTGTCAGGAAATACTTTTTCTGCGGCCGATTGAAGCACCTTTATAAAACCATCGAAGTATATCTTTACAAGTTTTTTATGAGCTTCCTTTACAAATTTGTTTATTTCTTCTGATATAAAATTGTTAGCATCATTTATCCCATTAAATTCATTGTTATCAAAGAGGATGAGATTTCTTGCATCCTTCTTTATTTCTTCCATAGCTCTATCTGCAACCTCTTTCCTGTTATCCTCGAATTCGAATGGTTTTATTGCGTAAAGACGATAAGGTTTTGAAAATTCATTGCATTTTCTTATCATTTCTATTGTACCACCAGACCCTGTTCCACCACCAAGAGTTGATATTATAATCAGTAAGTCTGCATTTTCTACTATATTCTCATAAATACTTGGAAAATCATCCTTCATTGCCTTCTTTCCTACCTTTAGATATCCTCCCGAATCTCTATTTCCAACCGTTATATTTTTTCCAAATGTGTAAGAAGTTACACCATCCCTTTTAGCATTGGATATATCATCTGTATTGAGACAGATCATTCTCACTCCAGGTAATTTTCTTTCAAGTTTGCTTGTTATGTTGCAGCCCCCTCCACCTATACCAACACAGGCAATTGTGGGCTCTGGTAAATAGTTCTTGAAAGGGGCACAGTTTGCCATTTCATCAAAAATTTCCTCAGTAAATTCATTCATCATCTTCACCTTCGTGTTTTTTCTTTTCTTCTTGAGGATCAAACAGGTTGTTCATGCCCATAGTATTGAAAGAATCAAAATATCCGCGTTCTTGCCTTACTATCCATTGTGTTAGTACTTTTTCGTAATTGGCTGCCTGTATTATTTTCTCTATAGCATCATCCCTGTCCCTTGCAATTCCCTTCAAAACCAGTTGGTCTATCAATTTCAAGCTAGCTCTTGAGAGATTGTACTGTGGTTCAGTTTTTTGTATTTCTTCTTTCCGTGCAGGCTTTTTTATGAATTCATAAATTGCCGCTCTTATAAACTCTGACTTAGTTTTGTACTTGAGCGTGGTACTCAGGAAATCATTTATCTCATCATCCTCCTGTGGTGTCAGACGAAGAGCAATCCTCCTTGTACCACTTTTATCCATGTACTACCATTCCTCTGGAAATACATATGAAGATAAAGGTATTTAAATGTTTTTATTCAATCTATTTTTTTAATTTTTAGTTTCCATAAATAAAAATATTATCAATAAATTTAAAAAACCTATTCTATTAGATATTTCTTTAATCTACAATAGATAAATTTTTAGGATTAGTGTTTGACGTATTGACGTTAAATGTCAAACGATAAATATCCGAAAGTCTGCCAACCGGTGTCAATTGTCGAAATTTGTGTGTCAATTGTCTTGTTTATTTTGACAATGAACACACTCAATGTTTTTAAGGGACCTTTTAATATATATAATATGGAAAACTTTGATTATTCAGATCTTCTGAAAAAAGCTAAATCCTCAATCAAAAATAGGGAGGAAAAGAAAAGGTTTCAAGTCCCAAATCCAGATGTTATATATGAAGGAAAGCTAACTATAATTAAAAATTTCAGAGAAATCGTTGATGCTATTAACAGGGACCAGGAACATGTTTATAAATATTTATTGAAACAGTTTGGCCTTTCAGGTGAAGTTTCTGATGGAAGACTTATTCTTAAAGGTAAACCCCCTGAAGAAGGAATTCATAAAGCTATTCAGGAATATCTAAGAACTTATGTTCAGTGCTATGAATGTGGAAACTACGATACTGAACTCATAAGACAGAACAGAAATGAAGTTGTAAAATGTAAAGCTTGTGGAGCCGAAAGACCTCTTTACGCTCACAAAGAGATTAAATTCTCTGATGAAAAGGTGGAGGAAGGGAAAATTTACGAGATAACAGTCACTGACATCAACAGAGATGGAGATGGAATTGCAATAAAGGGAGATATTACCATAATGATTCCAGGGGTAAAGAAGGGGGAGAAAGTAAGGGTGAAAATTGACAGAATAAAGAAAAATTATGCCCTCGGTATTCCGGTGAAATAATATTGATAGTTCTTGATACCAATACCTTGATATACGAAGTCCAAAATAAAAAGAAAGTAGAGGATTTTATTAACGAGGAAATTGCGGTACCATCATCAGTTATCATTGAATTGAAAGGTCTTTCTGGAAAGAATCAAGATGCAAAGATGGCACTCTTAATAGCGTATAGATACAAAATAATTGAAGTTAATTCAAGAGGCGATGACGGAGTGGAAGAGGCTGCTCTGAAAACCAATTCAAAGGTAATTACATCGGATAATGCCCTCAGAAAGAGGCTTTCAGAGAAGGGAATAATGACAATGACATTTGGCATCAACGGAGTAAGGGCATAATGGACCCAGTATTATTTGATTTCCTTAAGAAAATAAGTTTCATCAGCAATTCTGGTGTTATAGTAAGCAGCACCAAGGAACTAGCTGAGAAAACAGAATTATCTCAACAGTCTGTCTCAAGGTATTTGATAATGCTGGAAGAGCAGGGATACATTGCCAGAAAAAGGATAAAAAATGGTGAAGAAATAATACTGAAGGAAAAAACATTTCAAGAGTTTAATAGAGAAAAGAATGAACTAGAATTTATATTGAACAATGAAAGGGCAATTGAAGTAGAGGGAAATGTTTTTTCTGGAATGGGAGAAGGCTCTTATTATATGTCAAGAAATAAGTACATAGAAGGAGTAGTTAAATTTTTGGGATTTAGACCCTATCCTGGTACACTCAATATAAGAATAAATGAAGAATTCTCATTTCTTTCAGCAATTATTCCATCAATCAACGGATATCGGGTAGAATCATTTGAAGAAGGCGGAAGAAAATTTGGTGGAATAAAGTTACTAAGGGCAGAATTCAATGGTGAAAAATGTGGGATCGTGATACCAGAAAGGACTCATTATAATGGTGTTCTTGAGATAATATCAGAAAATAAACTCAGAGAGAGATATTCAATAAAAGATAATGATAAAATAAAGGTCAAAATTTTCAAATAAATTTCATTGTATATTCTCAATGATGTCCTCTGTTTCCATCTCCCTTTCACAGTAATGACATTTTAAAACAAGAGGCTCCTTAGAAACTAGAAGGAATGAGCTTTTTACATGTTCTCCAGAATTGGTAATGCACTTCGGATTGCTGCACTTCAGTATTCCTGTGATAATATCTGGTGTTTTTACTGAAAATTTCTTAATCACGTTATAATCCTCTACTATAGAAATAGTTGCACCTTCAGCTACGAGTGCTATCTTGTTCAATTCAGAAGAATCCAAAATTCTTTCCTCAATTTTGATCACATCTTTGAGTCCAAGCTTTTTGCTCTTGACATGCATTGCAATGGATACAGTAAGACCAATATCATCGTCAATATTTAGGATTTTTAGGACTTTCAATGCCCTTCCGACGGGAATATGATCTATGACGGTACCCTTCTGAATTTTTTCTATTTTTAATAATTTATCATCAGCCAATTCACTCACCCCTCAGAATAAGGTCAAGCAGTGCCATTCTCACAGGGACTCCGTATGAGGCCTGTTTGAAATACTTCGCCTGTGGGAGATTGTCTATCTCTACGGGAATTTCATCCACCCTTGGAAGGGGGTGCATTATTATCATGCTCTTCTTGCCCCTTGCAACAGTTGACGGTTTAAGTATGTATGTGCCAGCGACCTTCTTATATTCTTCAGGATCTGGAAATCTCTCTTTCTGAATCCTTGTAACATAAAGAACATCGAGTTTCTCAATAACTTCTTCAAGATCTAGATGTTCCCTAACGGGAACCTTCTTCTCTATCTCTTTTCTGATATGTTTAGGTATCTTGAGCGTCTCCGGAGAAATGAAATGCAGGTTCACATTAAAGTGAGAAAGTGCCTTAGATAGCGAATGTACTGTCCTTCCGTACTTCAAATCCCCCACGAAACCTATTGTTATATCATCTACTTTTCCGAGTTCCTTCCATATCGTAAATATGTCTAAAAGGGTCTGAGTTGGATGCTGTCCTGCTCCATCGCCCGCATTAATTATGGGTACCTCAGAATATTCAGAGGCAAGTCTAGCGGCCCCCTCTGAGGGGTGCCTGATTACTATCGCATCAGAATATCCATCAATAATTCTTATTGTGTCCATCAGAGTCTCTCCCTTAACCACCGAAGTACTTTCAATTGAACCGAAGCCTAGAACTTCAGCCCCCATCCTTTTAGCTGCTGCCTCGAAGCTCAATCTTGTTCTGGTACTGGGTTCATAGAACAATGTAGCAACTATTTTTCCTTTCAGTGGGGAATCAGGATGCCCTGTTTTTGCATAAGGTATGAAAGAATTTGCCTTCTCTATAACTTGCAAAATCTCCTCTTTATTGAGGTCCCCTATCGAAACTATATCTCTATTAAGCCACATCCATGATTGAACAATGCGCGTAATAAATATTTATCCTTGAAGCATTAGGGAAGCATGAGAAAGATAATTTTACATGGTGGGGTTGGAAGCAGTCCAGCTTTTAATGAAATTTTAAATAAATATGCATCCATGGCCTTAAATTATTCAACATCACTTGATGCAGTGGTAGCTGCAGTAAAATATATGGAGGATGACATAAATTTTAATGCAGGGACGGGCTCAGTTATGAGACTTGATGGAAGCATACAGATGGATGCTTCTGTTATGATAGACGGTAATTTTGGATCCGTAATAAATATAGAAAGGGTTAGAAACCCAGTTCAGGTGGCAAGGGAAGTAATGGAAAAAAGCCCCCATGTAATTCTCTCCGGGGACGGAGCCACAAAATTTGCCAGGGCAATGGGGCATCCAGATTATGATCCAACCACTGAGAAGTCCATAAATCGATTAAAAGAGGCAAAAAAAGATGCTGCAAAAAATCCCAGATTCAACATTCCCGGACTTGAAATAATTGATACAGTAGGCGCAGTTGCAAATTTTGATGGTATAATAGCAGCTGCCCTATCCACAGGTGGCTCCGTCCCCATGTTAAGGGGCAGAGTAGGTGACACTCCTATACCCGGAGCAGGAATAATTGTTGTAAATGGCTTTGGATTGGCCGCAACAGGTACAGGTGAGGAGATAATAAGAAGGATGCTTGCACATACACTTTACTGCAACAGAGACAATTTAGAGGCGAAATGGAATGAAATAGCAAAAAATTCACCTTATCCCCTTGGTGCAGTAGGATTTAATGGGAACAGCAAAATTGTACTTGCAAACCGTGACATGGCAACCGGTTATGCCGAGAAATGAATGTAAGTTAACCTGGAAGGAATTTGAATTAAACTTTACTAATCTATTTATATCCAATTAATTTATCAAAGTGGTAATAATTATGCCAGATAATCAAACTTTTGAAGATACAGATGCTGAATTAATAGAGGTACTCAAAGGTTTAAAAACAAATATAAAGATAGTAGGGTGTGGAGGTTCAGGGTCAAATACGATCACAAGAATAATGGAGGAAGGTATACAGGGAGCCGAAATTGTTGCAGCAAATACGGATGCGCAGCACCTACTGCTAACGCAAGCTACAAAAAAAATACTCCTCGGAAGAAGGGCTACAAGAGGCCTTGGAGCGGGTGCAATACCTCAGGTAGGGGAAATGGCGGCAAGAGAAGTTGAAGATGAGATCAAGGCTATAGTCGAAGGATCTGATATAGTATTTGTTACAGCAGGTATGGGTGGAGGAACTGGAACAGGTTCGGCACCGGTGGTGGCTGAAGTTGCAAAGAATTCAGGTGCACTTGTGATTTCTGTCGTAACACTTCCATTCTCTGGAGAAGGGAAAATGAGGATGGAAAATGCAGCATGGGGACTGGCAAAATTGAAGGAGAAATCCGATACAATAATCGTAATCCCGAATGATAAGCTTCTGCAGCTGGTTCCAAGATTACCACTTAATGAGGCATTCAGATTTGCAGATGAAGTTCTGATGAGATCAATTAAAGGTCTTACTGAACTTATAACCAAACCAGGATTGGTAAACCTGGATTTCAATGATCTAAAGACAGTAATGAAGGATGGAGGAACTGCAATGGTTGGGATGGGGCAATCTGGATCACAGGACAGGGCTGCTGATGCTGCAAAGAAGGCGCTGAGCTCTCCCCTGCTTGATATGGATATCTCTACAGCAACCTCTGCAATAGTATCCGTAACTGGAAGTTCAAACATGTCTGTAGAAGAGGCCCATCTGGTCCTTGAGGAAGTCAGGAAGAAAATAAACCCGAACGCAAGGATAATATGGGGTGCCAGAATAGATGAATCAATGAAAAATGATATAAAGGTATTAACTATACTGGTAGGAGCCAAGAATAAATATATTTAGGGGTAGAATGAGATGAGTGTCGAGGATAAATTCCTTGAAGTTGAGCATACCATTACGGATAGAATATCAAGGATAGGTAAGGGTAAATATGCCAGGATTCTGAAGATGGCAAGAAAGCCGACTAGAGATGAGTATGGAAAATCTGCCATAATAACCGGCGTAGGAATAATAATAATCGGATTAGTAGGGTTCATCATATATCTTCTGATGAACGTTTTCTTCACGGTGCCATAGAAATGGTAAAATGGAATTGTGACGGAAAGGACGTTGTTTCCGGGACTAGCAAAAAAATACCTTTCACAATAAATATTGAGAATGATGAATCAAAGGATATTACAGGTGAAATAGAATTAACTTTGAAAATAACTGAAAGCAGGGAAGAGATAGAATGGTTCATAATGGTTGACCAGAAGAAAACAAAACCTGTAAGTATCTCCCCTCAGAATCCAGACGTACTCAAAATTCCCTATAAACTTTCAAAGGGAGAAAAAACATCCATTCCGCTCCTGGTCGAAACACCAAAGGGTGTAGAGATTGGAGATTTTGCTGTAGTTGAGCTAAAGGATAATGGCAATTTTATTGATCTTTTCAAGATATCTATAAGGCAGACCATAATAGTTATCAAGACAACTATAGGGCAGGAATCAAAGATTGCAAGGGATATAGGTTTAAAAGCCCAGACTGAGAAGGCTGATTATATCTATTCTGTACTTGCACCTCCTGATCTTAAGGGATATGTTTTCATAGAAACGCTGTATCCTGACAGGACAATGGCTCTTCTTAGGACAGTCAGAGGTGCGAGGAATATGATTGCTGGAGAGGTTGATATATCTGAAGTTGAACCATATTTGATATCAAAGCCAGCAGTTGAATCATTGGAAATTGGAAATTATGTTGAGGTTACTGAAGGGCCATTCAAGGGTGAAAAGGCGAGAATAACACATGTTGATATGGCAAAGGATGAAATTACCCTAGAACTTCAGAACTCAATAGTTCCTATTCCATTAACGGTCAAGGCGGATTCTGTTAAAGTCCTTGATAAAGAGGTGAAATAAATGCCACAAGAAGTTTCTATAATGGTTGAAGGAGGAAAAGCAACAGCAGGACCACCACTGGGGCCTGCACTTGGACCCTTGGGTATAAATCTGGGTCTTGTTGTTAAGGAAATAAATGAAAAAACAAAAGCATTCTCTGGGATGCAGGTACCGGTAAAGGTTATTGTTGATCCAGAAACAAAGAAATTTGAGATAGCCGTGGGTAAACCCCCTGTCTCCGCCTTACTCAAAAAGGAAGTTGGCGTAGAAACGGCAACTGGAGCAGTAAAGACAAAAGTAACTGGGAATTTAAAACTGGACCAGATAAAGAAGATCGCTGAAACAAAGATTGACAACATGAATGCGGCAAGTTTGAAAGCCGCTGTCATGGAGGTGTTGGGAACCTGCGTTTCTTTGGGTATTACTGTGGACCAGAAAGATCCGAGGGAGATACAAAAACTTATTAAAGAGGGTTCAATAAAGATTTGAATGTAGGAGAGCAGATTTTGCTCGCTTGTACTACAGAGGTGTATTTAAATGGATGCAGAAAATCTTAAGAAGAGTTTGGAAGAAGCTATAGCCAAAGCTCCACAGAGAAAATTCAAGGAATCTGTTGAGCTCGCTATAAATTTGAAGGATGTAGATCTATCAAACCCTAAGAATAGGGTCAATGAAGAGATAATACTTCCGAATGGAAGAGGGAAAAAATTATCGGTAGGATTAATAGGCGGAAATGAAATGGCAGCTAAGGCTAAAGATGCAGCGGATAGA
This sequence comes from Thermoplasmata archaeon, assembly GCA_023256615.1. Taxonomy (GTDB): domain Archaea; phylum Thermoplasmatota; class Thermoplasmata; order Thermoplasmatales; genus JAGDXO01. The sequence goes on along the minus strand of JAGDXO010000046.1, from coordinate 7,280 downwards.
ATAATCACGGCCGATGAACTGGACAAATTTCAGGATGATAAGAAAGGTGCAAAGAAAATGGTCAACGGCATAGATTTCTTCATAGCTGAAACTGCACTTATGCCCAGGGTTGGTAAAATACTTGGAGGTGTAATGGGTCCAAGAGGAAAGGTCCCAAGGCCTCTCCCGCCAACTGTAGATCCTGTGCCGGTAATAAACAATCTCAGGAAAACAGTAAGGGCAAGAAGCAAGGAAAAACCAGTACTTCATGTTCCTATCGGGACTAGAGACATGGATTTAGACAAGATTGTCCAGAATGGAATGGAAGTTCTGAAAAGGGTCACATCAAAACTTGAGAAGGGTGAGGACAACATAAGAGCTATTTATGTTAAAACCACGATGGGCCCGGCTGTTAAGGTAGAGGTGAAGTGAAATGAAGGAAAATAAGTTCTCAGAGTCAAAATCAAAGGTTATAAATGGGCTCATTGAGGATATTAAGAAATCAAAATCAGTTGCAGTTGTTGGTATTGACAGAGTCCCTGCAAAGCAATTCCAGCAGATAAGAAAGAGTCTCAGAGGTAAGGCAAGTATCAAAGTAGTGAAAAAAAGCCTTCTTATGAGGGCTTTTGATGAATCAGGAATACCAAATATAAAGGGGCTTGAAGAACATGCGGAAGGACCCGTTGCTGCTATTTTCTCTAAGGAAAACTCATTCAAGCTTTTCAGGGAAATTCAGAACAGCAGAACAAAAGCCCCAGCAAAAGGTGGAGAGATAGCACAGGAAGACATAGTACTTGAAGCTAGGCCAACTAATCTGAAGCCCGGTCCTGTTGTTGGAGACTTACAGAAAGCAGGGATACCAGCATCTATAGATCAGGGAAGAGTAGTTATTAGGAAGGAAACAGTGGTCGTCAAAAAAGGCGAAAAAATTTCCAGGGAAAAAGCTGTAGCTCTTTCTAAGCTTGAAATACTTCCACTTGAAATCGGGCTTGATTTCAGGGCATCGTTTGAAGATGGTATAGTCTTCCACAAGGATGTTTTAAATGTATCAGCTCAGGATTTCATTAATCAGATGATAGCCGGGCATTCAAATGCCTTGGCGCTGGCAATGCATATTTCCTATATGAACAATGAAACTGTTCCACTGATGCTCGGAGAGGCCTATAAGAGGGCAAAGGCTCTTTCACTGAGTATTGCATATCCTACAAAAGATACAATAGGAGAATTGCTTGCAAAGGCAAAGGCACAGGCCGAAGCTCTAGGAAGTAAATTGCCAGAGGATGTAAGGTGAGGGATATGTTTAAAGCATCAAATTTATTATCCTGCTGTAATTAAGGGTGATAACATGGAATACATATATAGTGCACTGATATTGAATTCGGTCGGAAAACCAGTAACCGAAGAAGGAATAACAGAAATATTGAAAGCCGCAGGTGTAACACCTGATCCTGCCAAAGTGAAAAGTCTTGTTTCATCACTGGAAGGAGTAAATATAGAGGAAGCAATAAAATCATCTATGGTAGCAGTTCAGCCTGTAGCACAGGCAGAACCATCCAAGAAGGAAGAGAAGAAAGAGGAGAAGAAGGAAGAGAAGAAAGAAGACAAGAGTGAAGAAGAAGCAGTGGCAGGTCTCGGAGCTCTCTTCGGATAAATGATTTGAATGAATTTGAGAAAAATTATTTTATTTATTATATTTTACATTATTCCGTTGATTTTCTTAGGTGTCGGTTTATACATCAATAATATAGTTCTTGACCTTATAGGATTCATATGGATCATATCTGCATTTCTCATGAATCTGATGGCCGAGCCAAATTAACTTTTTATTATTTATAATTCTTCAGATAAAATTTCAAGAAGATGAATACCATCATAGCTATGCCACCCGGAATGACTGCAAGTCCCCAGATAAAATAGGGATCCTTGAAAGTTGATAGAAGTAATGAACCGTAAGCTGGTCCCATAGCCCTCCCGAAGGAAGTGAAAAAATTATACAAACCCATATAAGATCCAAGCCTTCTTCCACCCGAAATCTTGGAAACTAATGCATTCCCCGTAGGAGTCACAAAATTCTCACCCATCGTCACAATGAACATTGATGTGAAAAATTGGAGTAAAGAATGGTCCATTGCCATTGAAAAATAACCTATAACATATAGGAGAGTTCCTGTAAGCATTCCATTCCACATTCCCATTTTCCTCACAAGCAAATAAACTGGCCACTGGAATAGAACCACCACTATGCCATTAATAAAATATACAAACCCTATGGATTCCAGACCCATATCTATGAATTTATTTGCATAGATTGAGAATGTCACGGAGAATTGTGATACAACAACAAAAAGAAATATAATACTAATACCAAAGAAGAGCATATTCCTATCATTAACTATCAGCCTTTCCCTCTTGAGGATCTGTGATGGTTTCACATCTATCAACAGGAGATAGAGAACAAAAGCTACCACGGATGCGGATGCAGCGATCAGATAAAGATATGGAAATCCCCATATAGATACTATGACACCCCCTAATGCCGGACCCAAAGCCCAGCCAAGGTTAGTAGCTACCCTGAGTGAAGAGAATCCTGAAAGCGGAGTATCACTGCTTAATGACAATAGAGCATTTGTTGATGGCTGAAATATCGACGACATAATATTATTAATTAAAAAGAGGAGGACAAAGATATACGGTATACTAACAAACTTCGTTGTGAAGAAAAGCAAGAGAAGGGTTGCAACTGAACCGAATGAAAAAATTACCACTACTCTCTTGAATCCGTATTTATCACCAAGATAGCCGGAATAAATCTGTATAATTCCGCCCAGTATTGCATTCAAGGCAAATATGATACCTATCAAAATAAGATGCATCTTCAGAATATTGTCAAGGTATAGCGCTGTAAAGGTCCAAATTGCTCCGGTTCCAAATGTTCTTATTGATGACCCTGCTGAAATTAAATATATATTCTTCCTTATCGTATTTCAGATCACTCCGTCAGAATACAATTCATGCATATATTTTGATCGCCTTGGAAATTTCTGAATATTTTAAAGAAAATGAAGTAAGAAATATCTAATAAAAAGATATATGGTACCTGGTCTTAAAATTGACAATAAAACGACAGTTATGATAATTAAACAACAAAATCCCAAAAACCAACAGATCGCTGTCCACAGGTAAAAATGAATTTATTTTTTGTAAATTCTCTCAACGATGAATTAAGAAAGGATACTTTCATGCTGTTACATATTGGCATATATTAAAAATAATAAGGGGCTGCAGTTTATATTTAATTATTAACAAAATAAATAAATTCCAGGGTCTGGTTTATGTAGAAAGTTCCCTCCAGGAAAGTCACGTTTACAAGTCCGGGGCCAATTGACGGAGAATTCCTGGCGAATGGATTGAATGAATATGTGGTAGGTTCGGCGGAAGTGTTATAGGACCCAAATGAAAATGAATTGTAAGGGCCACTTACGGAAAACCAGAAAGCTCCTCCAACAGTGAAGGACCCATTAAGGGAAGCCGATTGATTCAGGTACAAGGAATATGTCTTAGGTCCAGTTATGACAATTCCAGAGGGCAAAGAGAAGGACCCCACCACATATGGGTGGTAGCTCCTTGCCTCAATGCTTCTTGTCATGGTTATACTATCTCCAACCCATCCTCCTATTACAATATAATAGGTACCAGTTTCGAGAGTCTGTTTCAAGGATCCTTGGGTTTCATAAGGGGTTGGCGGTTCCATAGAGATTGCCCCATTAAAGTACACTTCGACAAAACTGGAAACTGTGGAATGCCAGCTCCCAGTAAGGATATAATAGCCAAATACATCAAGCTGGTATGAAACGTAATGATAAATAGGTGAGCTGGAAGTAATAACTGGCCCTGCCCTTGCACCCATGTCATTCGAAGTGATAGTTATGGTCTTACCAGCAGGAATAATTGTTGCTGTGCCATTACCCTGGATGGTTATTGTTCCCATATTCCCATAGGAACCCCCTCTAGAGTAATAGACATATTGATTATATTCAAGGGCAGCAACTATCACAATGGCCACCACCGCAATTACCATTGCTGCGATGACAACCTTTCTCATGATTAAAATAATAAAAATACGGATATATACCTATCCAATTGTCCCGGTTTGTTGTAAAATTGACAATTAAAGGATAATTATAAGAATTTGATGACAAGACCTCTAAAAAATGGTAAAGCCAATATATATAGGAAAAGTATTTATTTACGTATGACTATTGTCTGACTAATGTCATTAGTAACGCTAGAGGGATGGTCTAGATATAAGGAAACAGGAAAATATTCAATTAAAGCATCACTGATAATTGCACT
>JAGDXO010000046.1:0-2848 GCA_023256615.1 Thermoplasmata archaeon | reverse complement strand
CATCTTCATACAGTTAACCCATATCTTTCTTCATTCTTTTACTATTTAGGAATATCATTCACTAGTTTCACGCAATTTCTTGTAGCAGTTCCCCAGAACTGGGCAGTACTAATTGCATTTGGCTTCCTTGGAGGAAGTATGTCAGAATTATTGTACAAGGAAAAGGAAAAGAAGAGCATATTGCCCCCAAGACACAGGAATCATAATGATGAAAGTGCAATGGAACCTAAGGTGGTTGACTATGAGCCAGGGGATAAACCACATCCTTTAATAAAAAAGGCAATTAAACAGAAGGAGAAGGAAGAAGACAACAACGATGAATATATTTGATTTTTTAATTTTCTCATTAATAAAATATTTAAACTCATTCTTCATAATAGCATTGTGTCATCAAAATTTCCATCAGAACTTTTAGGCTTTTTAAAGAACCCATGGGGTAAGTCACTTGTAATAAGAGGAGAACCAGGATCAGGTAAAACAACACTGGCTCTCGAAATAATGGAAAATATATTCACACCACAGAACTCTGTCTATCTTTCCACGAGGGTGGGTGATCAATCAATTTATAACCAGTTTCCATGGGTAAGGGATTCTGATGCGAGGAATAGAATTATAGATGCGGGTAAGAAATTCTTAAGGACAATCAATCCTAAGGTGGAGACCAATAAGAAGAATGAGGTGCTCATATCCGGGACGGAAGTCCTCAGGAGTCTTACAAACCAGCCACCTGAAAAAATCATTACATATAATCTAGATTCTCTTGGTATTAACTCACCCGAGCTTGAAAGGAGCATTGACTCGTTGAATTTAATAATAAAAAATAGGCCAGTTCTTGTTATAGATAGTATAGAGGGTATAGCTACAAAACTCGATGTGGACGAGTCAAAATTAGTTTTCGCCATACAGAAGGACTTCGTGGAATCATCAGGCATCAATGTAATTTTTGTCAGTGAGGCCGCGAATGAGGGTAAAATCAATAAGCTTGACTATCTCGTTGATGGAGTAATTAATCTTCATAAGGAATTTTCGGATTCAAGAATCCTAAGAATTCTGAGGATGGAAAAGATGAGATATACTCAGATAGAATCTACTGAATATCTTTATACGTTGAACGGTGGAAGGTTTGAGTATATATCCCCCCTGAAATATAATGTGGGCTTCTCCTATTCATATTCAAAAGAAATTAAGGATGCAATAACTGGAATAGAATTCATAGATGAAAGAATTAACTCTGGGAATGTCAGAGATATTTCAGCAGTAAATTTTATTAATGTCAGAAGTGACATAATTTATCCTTTTATTACCCCTGTGGTAATAAGAAGTCTCCAAGAGAACAAAGGTGTAATTTACATGGCAGATCCTGATAAGGACCCTAATGAGATTTACAATCTGATCAACTCCTCTTTCCCACTTAATGACTATGAAAATAGAATCAAGATACTTGATCTTGAGAATGATATATCTAATAAAAAATATATCGTTGGCCTAGGCCAATCTGACAGGGAAGACAGAATGAGGGAATACATGAGGATAATTGTGGAAATGTCTGATGTGACAGAAGGAATACTTTTTGTTGAATCTTCAAGAGCTCTGGAGAAGTTAGAGGGAGCAAAGATTGATTCCGAGTCTCTTACAAAGGTACTTGGAACATTACGAGGAACCAAAGACAGCCTTGTATTCCTGAATCAAGACAAGAATAGAATAGAAACAATAAATCAACTGTTCAACATTGTTGTGAATGTAGAAAGGTATGGTAATACATTGATATCTTATGGACTAAACCCTTATACACCATATTATGGCATGTATGTTGATGACAAGGATCTCGTCAAGATGAAACTTATCTCCTAAATCAGTAATCCTCGATATGAGTAACCCTTGAACCAAATGGATCTATTTCAAAATACTCCCTTCTATACTCTGACAGAGCACTTGATACTTCTTTTTGTCTTTCAGGTGGAACGATAAAAAGCATAAAACCACCCCCCCCAGCCCCCATGAGTTTTCCACCAAGAGCACCTGCATCCCTGGCTAATTTATACATATGGTTGATTCCATCGTCTGAGATCTGGTTATGAAGTTGTTTCTTCAGGAGCCAGTTTTCCTCCATAAGTGCACCAAGCTCATTTATGTCCATTTTGCAGAGAGCATCATATGCTTTGTAGGCCAATTCTCTCATCTTCCTGTAATAATCACTTTGATCTTCAATATTATTTAACTGTTCTTTATGAATTGTTGCAGATGACCTTTCCTTATTAGTGTAATACATCATAAGATTTTCAGATAGATATTTTCTTTTTTCCCTTGAAAGAATTAACGGTTTCATCTCAACAGAATCATCATGATTGAATCTCATTAGGTTTATTCCTCCATAAGCTGAGATATACTGGTCCTGCTTCCCTCCTGGCTCCCTCAATATTTCCCTCTCAATTTTATAAGCCTCTCGAGCCAATGTTTCAGGGGTAACATTCTCACCAAGCCAGGTGTGTAGGGCCAGCAGAAGACCAACAAGGAAGCTTGAAGACGAACCCAGTCCTGTCCCCCTTGATGGAATTTCTGTTATGCTTATAATCTGGATACCTCCCTCGATTCCCAAAAATTTAAGGGCTTCCCTGACGGTTGGATGCTCAATATTATCTACATTTTTAATGGCATTCTCTGTTTTAGAATAACTTATTCTATATTCATTAGAATAGAAATTTCTTGCAATTGTCACATAAATGTATCTATTAATCGTGGATGAAAGTACGGCACCATATCCATTATTTCTGTAAAAGTCTGGAAAATCACTTCCTCCTCCTGTAAACGTTATCCTGATAGGAGTTTTTGTCGTGACGAGCCTGAAATC
>JAGDXO010000024.1 GCA_023256615.1 Thermoplasmata archaeon | reverse complement strand
CTGTAATTTTTTTTAAAATAAACACCTGAAAATTTCATAAGCTACATACATTTTGAAAGAATGGTAATTATTTTAATAAATAACGTTAGAATTTTCTATAACCTCCCAATAATGTATAAATAAACAAGGGTGAAAAAAGATTTGAAATTCTACCTTGAAAACTATGGGTGTACACTCAATCAGGCACAGGGGGAGATGATAGCCAATTTTCTGATTTCCCAAGGGAATCAGATAGTGGAGGAAGCTTCTGAAGCTGACTCAGTTCTTCTTTCCACCTGTGTGGTTATTAAACATACAGAAGAAAAGATGAGAAAGAGGATTGAAGAGATCAAAAGAGAAGGAAAGGATGTTATCGTTTCAGGATGCCTCACACATTTCCCCCTGGATAATGTTAAAAAATTGGATTTTCGCTATTCAGTTGGAAATTTACCAATCATAAAGCATGATGATCTCAGTGTTGGCCTTCCCATAGCTGAAGGCTGCAATGGGGGGTGCACTTTCTGTATTTCGAGGATAGCGAGAGGTAGGTTAAGAAGCTTCGAAGAAGTAAACATTCTTGAAAGTGTTAAAAGACTTGTTTCATCTGGAGCCAGGGAAATAAGGATAACAGCGCTTGATACAGCATCATACGGGCAGGATAAAGGGACGAACCTTCCTGAACTCTTATCAATGATTTCGGAAATAGATGGTGATTTCAGGATAAGAATAGGGATGATGGAACCTGAAAACGCTTATTCAATATTAGATGACCTGCTGGATATAATGAAATCTCCAAAGGTTTACAAATTCCTCCACATTCCATTCCAGAGTGGAGATGACTTGGTTTTAAAAAAGATGGGAAGAAAATACAATGTTCAGGAGTTTACTGAGATAGCAGAAAAATTCAGGCAGAAATTTCCTTTCGGAATGCTCAGTACTGATGTCATTGTTGGTTTCCCCTCAGAGAATATTGAAGGATTAAGAAAGACTCTCCAGGTCCTTAAAAATGTTAAACCGGAAATATTGAATATTACTAAATATTCACCGAGACCTGGAACTCCAGCTTTTAAATGGAAAGTTCCTTCGACCAACCAGACTGCCCAGTGGAGTCAGATCTTCCACGAAGCACATCGGAGTATTTCTGAAGAATCCATGTCGAGATTTAAGGGGATGGATGTTGATATAACTATCATGGAGGAGGGCAAGGATGGGACATTCATAGGAAGGGATGAAAATTATCATCCTATTATAGTAAAGAAGGGAAACCTTGGAGAGAAGAGGAGGGTAAAGATTATAAATTACACCCCGTTTTATCTGATTGCGAAGTGAAAATATGTCCAGCTTTAATTTTAAATTCGCCCCATTACTGAAAGGGAAAAGGACAGGCGTTATTTTAAATGATGATGAAATTGAAATTCTTGACGAATTGAAAATAAATGGTAATTCAATAGATTTAAAAGGTCTTGAACCTGAGAGAATTCATGAAATATTAAAGATGTTCAAGAAAATCAACGGTGAATCGCTAGCAATAATTGAGAGTAATGGTGATTATCAGCTTACGGATGAAGGCATTATATTATTTGAGGAGATAAAGAGAATCACCAGCGTTTCTAAATTTTACGCAGTTCACCCTTATATAAGGCCAGCGGTTACAGTTGATGGCATTATATTTTATGGGGAGGATATAGTACTGATAGAAAGGGGAAATGAACCTTTCAAAGGAAAGAAGGCACTTCCTGGAGGATATGTCAGTTATAATGAAAAGGTTGAAAATGCATTTCTGAGGGAAATGAAGGAAGAAATAGGAAGGGACATCAAGGAAATGAAACTTTTCACTGTTGTTTCAGATCCCGGAAGAGACCCAAGAGGGCACACGGTATCAATAGTATTTTCTGGCCATATAGATCAGCCACCTATAGCAGGGGATGATGCGGCCAAGGCATTCTTAATACCACTTAGTGAATCTTTAAAGATTGAAATGGCATTTGATCATCAGGAAATAATAAGAAAATTTGTTTCTTCAAAAAAGTGTGTTAAGTAATCCCGGAGTCAGTTCTGAAAAGTTTTAAGATTGAATTTGAGTGAGGTGTTTGATGCCCCATGACAGGCTCAAACACCTCACTGGCAGATGTGAAGCAGGAATATAAAAGGAATTGGTCAAAGTACAACCCCTCCCTTGTAAGGAGGACAGAAGTGCTCATGGACACCTCTTTCCTTGACAGATGGAAAGAGGACCTAGAGAGGGAGAATGAGGGGAAGGTGGGAAGACCTTACGAATATCCACAGGAATTCTTTGTGTTCCTTTCCAAGGTAAGATCACTGTGGAACGTACCATTCAGGGAACTGGAAGCATTCGTCAGGAATCTCTCTAAACTCACAGGGAAATTCCGCCCTCTAAGTTATGTTGCCATATTCCAGAGGATTGGGAGTATTCATATTTATGGCATAATGGAGGAGATAAACAAGGATGCAAGGGATGGAATAACTGTCATAATAGATTCATCAGTATTCAAGATCACTGATAGGGGAGACTGGCTGTCAAGCAAGTGGAACAGGAAGAG
>JAGDXO010000008.1:1644-24198 GCA_023256615.1 Thermoplasmata archaeon | reverse complement strand
CCAGATATTTTTTATTCATTTATTAATGAAGTTTCAAACTTCAGGAAAATTTACAGGAAAAGTAAAAGCAAGAAGCCAATGATTGTCTCTAAAGGAATAGAAAACACATCGGGAAAGTATCAGAAACTGTAAGGCAGGTCTTTCAGAATAAGCTTCTTTCTGACACTGGAATATTTAATTATTAATTCACCCCCAAATTTCTTAAGTGCGTCAATTATAGGTCTGGTACAGAACACATTTACATCTCCTTCTGATAACAAGAATGTTTCCTGTTTAGGTTTCACATAAACTATTTCAGGATAAGGAATAAGTCTGCAGAGATTATCTGAGCAGGGGCCCTTAATGTAATTTATCTCAATATAAAGGTCTTGGATATTTTTTTTCTTTATGAATTTCCTTGCACCTTCAGCAATTTTCACAGTATAAGTTCTCATATTCTTGCTCTCCTGAGCAGCAATGAATTGCTCACCACTACCGTTGAACTGAAAGCCATTGCAGTTGCAGCGAGAAATGGGAGTACATTATAGATATTGATACCAAATAATGGTATCAACACTCCAGCCGCCACTGGAATAAGAGTAGCATTATATATCAAAGCCCATAGAAGATTCTGTTTAATCTTTCTCATAGTAGCTCTCCCAAGCCTTACCACGTATAGGAAATCTTCAATCCTGTTTCTAATAAGAATAATTCCTCCAGTTTCCTTAGCCACGTCAGTTCCAGCTCCTATTGCTACACCTACATCAGCCTGGGCTAATGCAGGGGCATCATTTATTCCATCTCCAACCATTGCAACATAATTACCATCTTGTTGTAATCTACTTATGAATTCCATCTTATCATCAGGCTTCATTCCATATCTGAAATTTTTTATTCCAGCCTCGACAGCTATCTGTCTTGCGGTCTCTCCATTATCACCTGTCAGCAAATATGATTCCATTCCCATCCCGTCAAGTTCCTTGATCATGGCTCTTACATTTTCTTTGAGTTTATCACTGAGGATAAGAGCACCTTCACATTTCCCATCAATTGAAATATATAAAACACTTTTTCCACCCTTATTTGAATTTTCTAGCAGCGACTGGCAATCAAGCACATCTAACCTCTTCATCAGGTCTATATTTCCAACAGCAATACTTACATCATAGACAGCAACTATTCCTTCTCCTGGATAATAATTGAATGTCTCTGGATCTGGAACAGTCCCATTGAAATGTTTGAGGATTGCTTTTGCTATAGGATGTTCCGAATTCTTTTCTGCTATTGCTGTCCACTTCAATAGCTGGTTTTCTGTGTAATCACCACAAGATATAATTCTGTCAACGGTGATTTCCCCCTCAGTTATGGTTCCTGTTTTATCAAATATGACCTTGTTTACCTTTGCGAGAAGTTCAATATTGTCTCCCCCTTTTATGAGTATCCCTCTTTCTGCTGCCATCCCGGATGAAACAATAAGGGCCGCTGGAGTTGCAATTCCGAGAGCGCAGGGACACGCAATTATAAGAACGGTTACGAAGATCAGGACTGCAAAAGTCAATCCGATATGGGCAAGTAAATACCAGTAGAGTGAAGAGACTAATGCTACCGACAGAACAAGAGGCACAAAATATGATGCTACTCTATCCGCAAATCTCTGAATGGGTACCTTTTCCGAATTAGCACTCTCTACGACTGATATCATCTCAGAAATTGTATTATCAGTCCAGGTTGCCTGGGCTTTCATCTTGAATGCACCTATCAAATTTGTACTTCCCCCTATAACTTTGTCTCCGGTTTTCTTATCAAGTGGAATACTTTCCCCAGTTATCAAGGATTCATTGAGGGAAGAGTATCCTTCAATAATTATGCCGTCAGTTGGTACATTCTCCCCTGGCTTTACTAGTAAGATATCTCCTATCTTGACATCTTCAATCTTCACATCCTTCATATCTTCATCATTGACAATCAAATGAGCCGTTTTAGGTTGAAGGTCCATTAGTTTCGATACGGATGAAGAAGCTTTATTTTTCATCAAATTCTCAAGATATGAACCAGTAAGTACTAAAGATATTATTATAGCAGACGTGTCAAAATACAGGTTAGATACTGGAAAAAATTTAGGAAAGAAAACAACAATGGTGCTGAAGAGCCAAGCAGAGGTAGTGCCTATTGATATTAGGGTATCCATGTTTCCAGATCTGTTCCTTATAGCATCAATAGTCCCCTTATAGAATCTTAATCCGGGATAGAACTGGACAGAAGTAGCAAGAAGAAACAATACAATCTGATAATAGGGGAAATGTATCAAATAAGTAATTATTATGATTAAGAAAGTTAGCACCCAAGATATAAGAAGTGACTGACGTAATCTATGAAATTCCAGCATTGGTTGTTCAAACTGTTTTTTGCAACTTTCGCTGCAGAAATAATATGTTCTCCCCGATTTTATGCTGGTAATTGTACAGGATGATTCATCTACATACATCCCGCAGATTGGATCACGTGCCATCAGATTTCACTTAGCATCTTTTCCTGTTTCCTGTTTTTATGTATTTGCTTGGTTCTTTCTCGAAACTATGTAGGCAAGATTCATTGCAGAAGTAATATTCCTTTCCTTCGAAGGAATAGGACAGAGCCTTCTTTTCATTAACTTCCATTCCACAAACTGGGTCCTTAACCATTTTATTCACCATTTAACAATTAGAAGTAACTATAAGGGTATATCCATTGCATTATGCATATTCCATATTCCTAAATCTTCTCTGTAAGTCCCTCTCACAATTATGGCAGCATGCATAGTATACTCTATTGTTATGAGTAAATACGATGGGAGTATCCTTTATTTCTTTGCCACAATAATCACAATATATCTTCACAGAGTTAAAAATAAAATTTTTATGAAAAACCTCTTTAACGATATTTAAACTGCGATATTTTATATCATAATTCAAAATTTCCTGGCTGCACAAAACCATGTAATTACCGTTTGCCAGTTTCATTATTTCTAAAATATACTCTTCTGGTATAACCGATAAATCTTGAACTTCAAGAAGTAGAGTATTACCCTGATTACTCTGATCGAGTTCAATTGTAAATTTTTTTATTATTCCCTTTTTCTTAAGGTCGATAATGATTTTACGTATAGTATTCCTGTTAAGCCCTGTGATTTCTGAAATCTCATTGATTGATATTCTTGAATCTTCATTCAGTATTCTTAAAACCTTTGACTCATTGGGGGTAATATTTAATTTTTCCATAATTGAAAATTTACTTGATCATAATAATCTTTCTATTGTTAATTTTTGAATATGCAAAATGATGATAAAATTAGGTAAATAATATGCATGAATTTGTTTACCATGAAAAAGATTTATCACTTTAATGAAATAGTGAAAGAATGTTGAAATTAACTCAGGACAATGCTGAAGCATATATAGAAGAAAAGGGTGCATACATTGCAGGTCTTTATCTTGCGGGGAAGAAAATTTTAAAAGAGAAACAAGATGAGAAATTAACACACGGTGGTGCAGCGATAATGATTCCTTTTGCTAACAGAGTTAAAAATCACACATATGTATTTGAAGGAGAAAGATACTTTCTGCCGGGAAATGATGGTCAAAATAGTATCCATGGGTTGATAATGGATAGTCCATTTGATATTACAACACAAGAAGAAAATTATGTAGTATTAAATCATAGGCTTTCACATCCAGGATTCCCATCTGAATTGGATATAAAGATAAGGTTTGAGATCAGTATGAAACGATTTACTGTAAAATTTTCAGTCAAGAATACGGGATCAAAAAGGGCTCCAATAGTAATAGGTGCTCACCCCTATTTCATGACTAAAGGCGATTATCAAGTAAATTGCGAAAAACCGACATTCAAGCTTAATTATATAGATAAATATTTCCCAGATGGAATGGCAGAATTTGTTAATTTAAATGGAATAAATTTATCTGGAAAGATTTTAGACAATGCATTTTATGGAGAGGGAAAGATTAGACTAAAGAGCGAATATTCCGATATAGAAATTGATAGAAAAAATATGCCATTTTTTGTTCTCTATAATGGAAAGTATGCAGAAGGTAAATCAATTGCTATAGAACCTATGACAGGCGCTCCTGATGCATTTAATAATGGAATAGGATTGAAAATTATTGATCCTTTAAAATCAGTAAATACTCAATTTAAGATAAAATTATTAAGATAAACGAAAACAGAAATAATCGGAAAGTTGGATAATCAAATCATTCTTCGCTTATTTTCTTTTTAAGCTTTTGAATTTCTTCCTGAAGCTCCTTATTAAGCGGATTCTTTTTTGCTTTTAATTCAAGTTCTTTAAGCTTATTTTCTAAACTTTTCTTCTTTCTATCCAGATCTCTCTTGCCAAGCCCCATAATACATGAATATTTTGGAATATATAATCTTTTGAAAGAATTTATTTTTAAAATGGGGGCAATATCAAATATCCGGAAAGAAATTAATCTAACTACGTTTGTTCTTAGATAAGAATGTAGTCTTTAGTAGACTCATAAATGGGTACCAATTAACAGACTAATACGGGGCGAATGATAATTGGGCATACAACATCCAAAACAATTAGGGTAAGATAATTTTTTAGATTTCTAATCTTGAAAGTTCATTTAGATCTTAGATAAAGTCAGATATTTTTCAATAAAGTAACATTATGTTAGATGCTTATGGAGAAATTATTATGTATAAGTATTTACATTACAACTCTCACATTATATCTATATAGAGTTATAAAAAAGATATTTATAGCAATTCAGATATCCAGAATTACAGAATGAATATGGGCATTTTCAAAAAAGAAAAGGAAAAGAATTACTACAATAACATCAAAGACTTCAAGGAAATTTCTGAACTGCTAGGAGAATTTAATGCCCACGAAATAGAGTTGTTTGTTATAATGAGTCGTGCTGCAGAACGGTCTCCAGAAGGGCCTTATAAAAACGCTATGTCCATATACCTCGATAAGACAAGGATGAAATTGAATGAGATCGAGGATTATATTCTGAATGAGGGTCATAAATTAATAACTCGACACCTACTGGATGATGTTAACGAGGATGAATATATTGAAGGCATGGAAGAAATGAAAATGAAATTGAAAATTCTACGTGATGTACAGGAATACACGGAATTCATGGCAAAGAAACAGATTTCAAGCAAAAAGAATGATAATATTGTAACGATCAGCACCAACAGCGGAAGTCAGTAAATTATTTTAATGGCAAGAAAGATGATTTAGCTTAATAAATAGAAAAGTATAATTCTGAATTTTCTTTTATCCGTATGGACCCCTTAGCCTTATATAGGCACAATTTATATGATATACCATCCTGGGAATTATATATTCATTATACCATTCTTGTGGTTATAATCGCGATCTATCTCTGGTGGGTTTACAAAATATTCAAAAAAACTGATTTATCGATAAATAAGGCTTGGAATTATTTTATAGCAAACTGGAAAAATATTATTAAGAATTTATTTTTATATGGTGTTTTCCAGAGGAAAATAGTTAAGGACAAGTATGCAGGATTGATGCATATTCTCATTTCTTATGGTATACTTATTCTTACAATTTCAACCACTCTAGTGTTTCTTGATAACGATATACCGCCGATCAAGAACACTATACTTATCGGTCCCTTCCTCTATGTTTTTGAAGCGTTTTCAGATACAGGTGGATTAATGCTTGTGACAGGGCTTTTAATGGCGCTTTACAGGAGAGCTAGAAAGAAAATTAAATTGCATACTGTCTGGGATGATTATATAATAATATTATCTCTTCTTACAATTGCAGTTGAAGGCTTTGTTCTTGAAGGTTTAACGACATATATTGAAAACAATACAATCGGTTATTATCTCAACGAGTACAGATATTTTGGGAACATAATGGCGAAACTATTCACAGGAGTGAATATCAATGCTGCCATAACAGCCTACCAGATTTTATGGGGCATACATTTCACCACAGTGTTCATCATACTGGGCTATGCTCTAATATCGAAACTTTCACATGTGATGCTTTCTCCGCTTTATACTTCAATCAGAAAGGAAAAAGTCAGGGGGGAGATGCCCACTCCGTTTAAGCTTGAAGATTTACTTCAGTCAGGCAATTATGAATTCAAACTTGGAATTGAAAAGATGAACGATCTTAAATCTCTCCAGCGATTTGAAGCATTGGCCTGTACTGACTGTGGAAGATGTGAAAGAGCTTGCCCGGCAACAGCATCTGGAAGGGAGCTCAGTCCAAGGGTCCTAATGCAAACATTGAAGTCCAATATAGGGGGAGAAAAAACATTAGTTCCGGATTTATTTTCAGAGGAATTTTTATGGTCATGCACCACATGTCAGGCCTGTGTCGAGGAATGCCCAGTCACTATTGATCCCCAGAGTTATATTCTTGAAATGAGGAGAGATCTGGTACTTAAAAGCAAAATAGATAAACAGAAAGTTCAGTTCCTCGATAATCTAACTTATGCGAAAAATCCTCTTGGTAACGCACCGTCAGAAAGAAATATTTGGGTAGAGAAATCTAAGAAATATGAAAATGAGGAATATCTGCTGTGGATGGGTTGTATGGCTTCGTCAGATCCCAGAACTAAGAGTGTTGCTGAAAGTGTGATCAAAGTATTTAAAAAGGCAAATGTGAGTTTTGGGGTTCTTGGAGAAGAAGAATCTTGCTGCGGCGAATCTGCGAGAAGACTAGGGGAAGAGGGAAGATTCCAAGAACTGGTTATGCAGAATGTTACAGTTTTTAAGAATCACAACGTTAAGAAGATAGTCACCTTCTGCCCACATGGGTACAATACGTTCAAGAATGAATATTCAAAGTTTATTGATGGCCTTGAAGTATATCATCATTCTCAGATTATCGAAAAATTACTTGAGGATGGAAAGTTGGAAATCCAAAAGGGAAGTACAGTTTACACATACCACGATCCATGCTATCTTGGCAGGATAAATGGAGAATATGATGCTCCAAGATTTATTATCCAAAAGGCAGGTGACCTGGAGGAGATGGACAGATCAAAATCTAAAAGTTTCTGCTGTGGAGGAGGAGGTGCAAATTATTGGTACAAGGTTAGCGAAAAAGAACCCATCTCCCATATAAGAATAGAAGAGGCATCGGGAAAGAGTAACAACTTGGTAGTTGCCTGCCCATTCTGTCTGAATATGTTGGAAGATGCAGCTAGAACTACAGGAAAGGAGAAAATGATAGTCAAGGATATATCTGAAATAATAGCCGATAAGATAGGCAGTTAAATCCTTTTTTCATTTTTGGTTAAATTAATTGTTATCAATTTTCATTCAACTGTTAAGTCTTTTTTAGGTTTATTGAATCACCGTAATATAAGTCTAAAAAAACGATTTTAAAATAATCATAACGTAATTATTTATGTTGCAGCTTCTGATTATTGGAAGAAACGAGTAAATACTAATTATCGTTATATTACTCATGAGAGTAGTAAATAAAAAACATAAGAGTAAAATGAAGTATCTCTCATTATTAATAGCAACAGTAACAATATTATCATCGTTCTATATGATATCTGCTCACGCAGCAAATCCAACTGTATCACCTGCAAGTGATAATCTATTAGTAAAGGCAACAGAAGCAAATATTACTTTTACAGGGAATGTTACGAATGATTTTAATGGTCACTTGATTTACACCAATAATAATGGATCTGCATGGGGCTCCGGAAATAATATTTCCAAATTGTATCTGACATATAATTCTACTTATTTATTCGTAGGAGTACAAGAAGTAATATCAGGTAATGGTCTGCTTGTTGCAATATCCAATGAAACAAATTCTAATCTAGGAACCACTAACATGACAAATCTTAATACTTGGGCGAGGTCAATAATATTCAATTCACCAATTAATGAATTTTCAGCTTTATGGTTCAATGGCAACAATAATAAGGACATAAGTGGTAACAGCTCATATTCAGTGACATCAGAAATTGTAGCAAGCAATAAGAGTCCGTCTGCAACGCCAATTCAATCCATATGGGATATAAGCTCCTCTAATAATTCCACGGAGATTGCAATACCATTATCCGATATATACGCTAACAATACCAGAAACGAATCCCTTGGCATTGCAGCTCTTGTTATAGGTGGAAGCAGCTCTTGGGTGGGAACAGCAGTACCTTATAATCAGGTTGGACCTTACAGCAAAGGAAGCACTTATTTCGTGGTCAGTAATGAGATTCAGGTAAAAAATATCAAATATAATCCTAAGTTGCCTAAAATGAACCCAAATTATGGAAACATTGTTTTCTCGGGAAATGTAACAAAAGATTTTGAAGGGCACCTTTTGTATTATAATCATAACGCTTCAAAGTGGGGGAATACAAATAATATTTCAGATCTCTACTTTGCATATAATTCAACAACCTTGTTCTTTGGTTTCAAAGAGGACATTCAGGGTAACTCACTTCTTTTAGTCTTATCTAACAACACAGATTCTGGATTTGGAACATATAATCTTTCTTTGCTAAATGCATGGAATAGAAATATAACATTCACAAATCCAGTAAATTACTTTTCAGCTGTTTATTTTTCAGGCTCAGGACAACCAAATGGCAACGATTCTTATATAATAGATTCCAAGCTAACGCAAAGTAATACTTCACCCCAGGCCACAGTAATTAACTCAAATTGGGATTTCAATTCAATGAATATGACAACAGAATTATCAATTCCTATCAATAGAATTTTAACTCCAGGTACTACATCTCTCAATCTTTCAATGGCAGCGTTGGTAATAGGTGGCAGTGGGTCATGGGTAGGAACTGGTATCCCCTATTTACAGAAAGGACCATATAGTACAGGTGGCGTATATTTTGTAGTAAATAATACAATAAATGTCAACATAACAGGCTTGAATGTCAAATCAACAACAAAAGTTCCATACAATCCCATCAACCTTGCAATTATATTCAATGATCATCAACCACTCTATACTGTTGTTAATTCAAGCAATTACCTTCTACCCTGGACGGAAGCGCACGCGACCGCAGAATATATAGAGCAAGCTCTAATAGCCCATCAATATAATGTTAATATAACCTATCAGCTCTCTGGTTCTTTACTCTATCAACTCTATAATATTTCAACAGATCCAAATTATAACAATTCTATTATACAGTATTCATATCTCCCATATTCCCAGGTAGTTGCAAACAGGAGCTTATATGATACTATAGTTAATTATTATTTCAGTATTCCAGGCTATGTATTTTCACTGAATGAACCCGCATCCATCCTTTACAATCATATAAGGGATTTATGGTTATCTGGGCAAATTTTGAATCAGAGCTATTATGAAGATGCAAAAGTTCTATGGTTCCTGTATGATATAAGCACTCCCTTAATTGAAGGACAGCTCGGTTCAAAATGGGTAAACAGTACAATATGGGAAATGCACAATCAGACATCTTTCAATCAGTTAGACCTTAAGGAAATTTTGAATTATTCAAAATGGTTGACAGGTCAGGTAATACCAGCATTCGCTAATGACTCAATGAATAGTCAAAATGGAAGCAAGAATGTGGAGCTTTTCACAAGTCCCATGTTCCATCCTCTTGTTCCGTTACTCCTCGCAAATAATATATCTGGTCCTGATGGAACAATATATAAACAGTCATATTACAGCGATCTCATTGCACAGCTCAATATAAGTCTTGGACAATTCCATTCCATGTTCGGATTCTGGCCTTCAGGAATTTATTCTCCGGAAGCCGCCTTCTCATACGGAATGGTAAAGCCCTATTCCATTGAAGGAGGTCAATGGACAGCAAGCGCAGAATGGACATTACAACAATCTGGGATTAATGCATTTGCATATGGAAATGCAAACTCAAATGTTTCTACAGTGGAAAATCTTTACAGGCCATACATAGTATTGGGGCAAAATAATAGTTCAATTTATGTTTTCTTCAGAGATGGCTATCTTTCAAATGCGTGGGCGTTCAATTACGGTTCTATGGGAACTGGAGCAGCCGTATCCGCCTTTATAAATTATCTTAAGGGGATATATTCAGAAATTCCTTCTCAGGACCATAAGAGGACAGTTGTAACCGTGATGCTGGATGGAGAAAACTGGATGTTCATGTCGCCATTTGCCCTTGATGGAGTTCCCTTTCTGGAACAACTTTATTCAGCCCTAGAACAGAACTCCTCCTACATAAGAACTGTAACTCCAAGTCAGTATATACAGTTCATGGAATCCAATAACATATCTGCACCAGTTCTGAAGAATGTTGCAACCGGCTCTTGGAATAGAGGAACTGGCTTCGCAGCTCCTTATCAAAGCAATCCTAGTTTAGAGCAGTGGTCTGGATACCAGGTCCAAGACTTTTATTGGGAAGCGCTCAATTATGTTAGGCAAGAGGTACTTGACTATGGAAATAGTAATGGATTGCAGCAGGTTATTAATTACACAACTCTGGAGAAATATATAAATGCACAGGGTATAATGGGTAATTATGCAAGGGCTTGGTTTGGAATTTATGCATCGGAAGGAAGCGATTGGTTCTTCCAGATGGCTCCGTGGGATATAGGTGGATCTAACACAGCCCCATTTGATTATATATTCAAGCACAACCTTATCTACAGTTTGAATCAGCTTGGAATTCAGATACCTCAATTCTTGCTTAATAATAGCTATAAATCAATTCAACCTAGTGTATTGGGATTACAAAATACTTCCATAACCCCACAACTGACAGGATACCCGCAAGCAATTCAGTCTACTAACTATGGCAATAGCTACTCACTAACAGAGAATAATACATGGGCGGGCTCCACAATATATACATCTAACTCTACTTATATTCAGAGACTAAGTGTTGCCTATGATCCGTCCAATCTTTACTTACAAATTAAAACAAATTTCAACCCTCAATATTTGCTTGTGAATAGAAATATGATGCTTGATATATATCTCTCATCGGCAAATCCTAACCTACCAAGTTCAGTTGAAAATGATAATCCTTTTGCAATATACTCAACCCTTTATGGAAATTATGCATTAGGATTTCCTTCAACATATATTGCAGAGTTTAATCCTTATACATTCCAATCAGGTTCCCTATCTGGTCAATACTCTCTATATGCAGCAAACGGTTTGAATACTATTCAGTTCCAACCTCAGGACATAAACACTCCTGTCGTTATGGGTAGTGTTATCCAATTCGCCATCCCTCTAAGCTATTTGCAATTATATCCCGGTCAATCTTTTAAAATAGGGGTTGACATATATAATGGAAGCAATGGGAATTCATTGCTATCACCAATATCAGTCTATCTGCCAATCTCCCTAGCAAAATACTATCCAATCTCCTCAATTCACAATACTGTACCAGATAACGGTCCAGGAAATTACACTTATCCAAATCAACCAGCTCAAATTCCACCAGGCTCTCTCGATCTTCAGTGGGTCAATGTATCAATGAATTCCAATTTTGTTGAATGGAATTTCACCTACGGGCAACTTTTTAACATTTGGAATGGACCGAATGGATTCAGCAATCAGGTAATTTCAGTGTATATTACTCAGGTAGGGGCTCAGGGCACTACCTTCCTGGGTCCAGGTCCGAATGCAAATTCAAGCACACCATGGCAGTCCATGATATACATATCAGGATGGTCAATATATGTTCAAAATTATAAGGGGACTCAGTACACAAATGGCATATCATCGAGTGTAAATTACACAACAAGAACAATAAGCGTTACCGTCCCGCTTTCATACGTAGGTTATAATATTCAGGATTATGGCTACATAATAGTCTCAGGTTCCTACGACGGTTATGGAGTAAATGGATGGAGAATTGTGGATAAAATTAATACCACGAACAGCGGATGGCAGGGCGGAGGCGGGGATCCTCCATGGAGTTCCAACATATATAGCTATATAGCACCAGCTACGGTTGGAGAGGGAAACTTGACCCAGCAGGAAGCATTGCAGTACGCACCTCATAAAATTCCTACATTATATCCAATAGAGCTACCACTTATGAAGAACACAACCATTTCAACAGTAAAGTTCAATTATACTAATTACACAAATCTCAATTTACTTAAAGTCGGAAATACATACGCTGAACTTTATATTTCAAACTCAACAGGTACTAATTACTTATATATAGCTGAATCTTCGAATGCGGAAGTATGGGACAATTATCAAAGAATAAGCAATACGAATGGAATATCTGAGATATCAGCGGTTTCCTTTGATGATTCAATTTTTGCAGCTGTAATAATCAACAATACACTTGAGATAGTTCAGGTAGAGCCTTCGACTGGTAGCTATCACCTCATCAAGACGATTGGTCAGAATATGGGGCAGGTTGGCAGCATATTCAACGGTACTGGAAATCAATTGTTCGTCTTGCTTTATTCAGGAATAGATGGAAACAGTATGTATCATTATTCTCTTATCACCTACAATGAAACCACCGGTTCTTACAGTTCCATTAGCATCGGAAATGGTACTTCTGTTATAAGAGGTGCATTTTACCAAGGCAATGAATATCTGCTGTATTATCAGGGCAGTAATATGAGAGGTTTTGATGTCAATAAAAATTCAGTAAAACAGTTCAATATTACAGGTAACTTTGCTGGAATAAAAGGTAATTTCAGCTTATCGATCAACTCTTACGGAAATCTCTGGATATCTTATATATCTTTTAGCAACAATACATATGGTCTGAAAGTTGAGAATATGACCCTTAATGGAACATACGCTATCTACAAGGAATACACCATCATCTCTGCCTCTGATCCTATAACGCACACATCAATTTTAGTTTCAGAATCAGGGTTAAACAATACAGTCCTAATAACATGGTCTCAGAAAGGTTCAACAGCATTCTCAATATGGACAATGAAATCAGGAATTACATTCGCAGAAATCCTGATAACCAAAAAGGTAACTCCGAGTACCTCTGGTATGTATTACTATATCATAGCAGTAATAGCCATAATAATAGCACTTCTAATAATAGGAATAGCAATAGTCAGAAGAAGAAAGAAATAATTTTTTTTTAAATTATTTTTCCATTTTCTTTATCGAATAATAGTATTTTTTCCTCATTGAAATCTATAAAACATACATCTCCAATATTAAGGGTCTGATCGGAACTCGATGCTCTGATAATTTCTGCCCCAGTGCTATTTATTTTGAAGTGCTCCAACCTTCTCCTACCAAGTGGCTGAATAAATGTTAATTTTGCCGGAATACCTTTACTGGATACTTTAATATCCTCTGGTCTCAGCCCCACTCTAACCTTCTTTCCTGCGTAGCTTCCGGGATCCCTATTAATAGGTATTTTGGAATCACCGATTATCAAGAATGCCTGACTTCCGTCCTTTTCCAATTCCGCATCAATGAAATTTATAGGAGGATCTCCTAAGAACGAGGCTATAAATGAATTTGCCGGTTTCTCATAAACTTTCATGGGATTATCAAGCTGCTCAAGATATCCATTATTGAGGACGGCAACTCTATCCGCAAGTGTCATTGCCTCAATCTGGTCGTGCGTAACATATACCGTAGTTGTTTTGAGGCTCATCTGTATTCTTTTTAATTCAGCCCTCATCCCTACTCTCAGTTTTGCATCAAGATTTGAAAGGGGTTCGTCCATCAGGAATACTTTCGGTTCTTTCACTATTGCCCTTCCAAGGGCCACTCTCTGCCTTTGCCCTCCAGATATCTGGCCTGGCTTCTTGTCAAGTATATCTGTGATGGAAAGTATCCTTGCCATCTCTTCCACTTTCTGCTCTATATCAGTCTTATTAATCTTCATCTTTTTCAGTGGAAAAGCTATGTTTTCCCTTACTGTCATGAAAGGATAGAGCGCATAATTCTGGAATACCATTGACATATTCCTTTCCCTGGGCGGATAATCAGTAATATCAATATTATCAAGGAAAACCTTTCCAGAATCCGGGGTTTCAAGCCCAGCTATAATCCTTAAAGTTGTGGTCTTACCACAACCACTTGGACCAAGTATAACAAAAAATTCTCCTGATTCTATCGTTAAGTCAAGATCAAAAACACCCTTATGGTTTCCATAATCTTTTGTCAATTTCTGTAAGGATATAGTGGCCATTTAATCCATTATGAATATGCAAACCTGCTATTAATCCTTTGCATAAACACAATCATTTTATTACGGCTGGTAGTAAAGATATATTGCGTATGCAAGAATTAATCAGTAAGATCATAAGATTCACAAGGGGGGAGGGAAACGTAGAAAAGAAGGTCATGGATCTTTCCATGAGTGATGGAGTATTATGGTCGGTATACTCAAGCATCACTTCAAGCTATCTGGTTCCCCTGACAATATTTATCTTAGGAAGCAGGGACCCCGCAGGTTTGATCGTAGGATTTCCATTATTTATAGTGCCTGTGGCACAGTATTTTGCGTATCACAAATCAAGGGTAACCAGTGATCTTCGAAGGACCACGCTTTTCATAACATTTCTCGATAGAATATTATGGCTTCCCCTTATTCTGCTGTTATTCCTGAATATACCATTCGTATACGATGTTATTTTTATCATAACCTTTCTTTCTGCCAGAACATTTTTTGCATCCTTTTCCGGGACAACATGGACATTATGGGTTCCTTTTCTGATATCAGAGTCCAAAAGGAACGAATATTTTTCAAAGAGAAATTTTTACATGAAAATATTTTCTTTGATAGGTTTCCTGATAGGAATAGGAATTTTCTCATTGAATATTCATGAGAAGATCCAGTATACTGTCCTAATTGTCATATCTTTAATTTTTTCCACAGCATCCCTCTTAGTCATGAGGAACATACCATCTTCCAATTTAATCAACGAAAGATATTCTGGAAAAAGTGGTTGGAATAGATCATTTCTTTTATTTCTTGCCGGCATAGGATTGTTCGGACTTATATATTCAGGCCTGATAACCTATTTTCAGTATTATCTTATAGACAAAAATTACTTAGGGATGCCGGTAGCATATTATTCTATCTTGATGATAATAATATCATTATCATTTATTCTATCACAGATATTCTGGGGAAGACTTGCAAACACTATAGGGAACTCTAAAAGTATGTTAATCGCAGGCATTCTACTATTCTGTATACCACTTTTACTGATAATCTATCACTCGTTTATTTCAGCTGTTGCCGCAAGCATTCTGTTCGGAATGGTTATTTCAAATTCCTCGCTGAATATATTTAATGAAATGCTAAGAAGAGCTTCAAATGAAAAAGTAAAATCCGTGAGCTCTTATAACACCCTGCAATCGTTGTCCCAGGGAAGTGGCCCAATTATAGGAAACTTTATACTTCTCAATTCACACTATGATATTTTCACACTGTTCACGTGGTTCCTTGTCTTGTCTCTACTGTCGATACTTATCCTCCTCATTTATACATTGCGATACTGAACCCTGATACCAGGTATCTCTGGAAAGCGAAGAACAAGAGGAATATAGGTATTCCCATCAGAACTGCAAATGCAGAATATGTTCCATAATTCATTGAAACGGTTCCCTGCGATACATAATACATTCCTATTGCCATAGTATACATATTTGGATTTGTGAGTAACTGACCAGCAAGAGCATAATCAGTGTATGGGCCCATGAATGAAAGTACAAGGGCAAATATGACTACCGGCTTCGCTATCGGAAGGACTACTCTGAATAATGCACCCGTTTTTGTATACCCATCAATTTGGGCTGCCTCTTCAAAATCCTTTGGGATCATCTCCACATAATTCTTAATTAGCCAGGAAGCAAATATGACAGCTCCAGCAGAGTACGCTATAATAAGACCTGTATAGCTATTCACAAGGCCCAGTTCAGAGAACATGAAGTAGAATGGGATTACCATTATCACAAAGGGAAATAGGGACAGTATGAGCATCATGTAAAGTATAACTTTTCTTAATGGTATATTCATCCTGGAAAGTGCGAGACCGGATGAAATGGCCAACAAAACGCCGAAGAATGTTGCACTTGCACTGAAAATGAGCGTATTCTTAAGCCAAGTTAGGAAGGGATAATGATAAAGTATTGCAGCATAATTGCCAGTTGTTAAGTACGTTAAATTAGGAATGAGTTTCTCAACACTCATCTGTGAGAGATTTGAAAGTGGTGATAGAGACATCAAAAGGACATAATATATTGGAAATATGGAAAAGATTACAATTAAAATTAGGAATAGATGTGAAACTATCCTCTTTGCCATCCTTATTCTCCTGTAATATTTTCCCTTATCATTTTTCATATTTTTCACCTCAATATAACACGGTCATCATCTTCGAATAATGATTTGCAATTATTACAACAACAAGCAGGACCAATATTGATATAACGGAGTAAGCTGCCCCTATCCCAAACTGAAGGTACGAGAATGCCGAAGAATAACTATAGGTAATGAGTATCTGCGTCGAAGTTCCAGGACCCCCTCCTGTAAGAAGGAATGGGATATAGAAATTATTCCACGTAAATATGAATCCGAAAATTACAACGAAAGCTATCTGCCTGCTCAGCATAGGCATAATAATATTTTTCAAACGACCTAGAGGGCCGTATCCATCCATCTCAGCTGCCTCATATAACTCCGTCGGTATACTCTGCATAGCGGAAGTGAATACATATGAATAATATGGGAAGGAAAGCCAGAGATTCACCAGTATTATTGACAGCATTGCTGTTCCTGGAGTACCCAGCCAGTATATCGGCTTAATCCCGATCTTTTCGAGAAGCTCATTTATAATACCAAATCTATAATCAAGCATTCCCTGCCATATCAAAATTGTGATGAACGCAGGATATGCCCATGGGAAAAGTATGGCAGTCCTGTAGAATGTTTTTCCTCTCAACCCCCTCTGGTTCATAACCAACGCAATAATAAATCCTAGAGGAGCGAACAGGGCAACGCTTCCAAAGGCATAAATAGCATTTTGCCAAAGTAGTTGCCACAGGAAACCAGACCTGATGATTCTGATGTAATTTTCAAGTCCTATAAATGAATAATTGAAGAAATGGAATTCCCCGAAATTGGTAAATGACATATAAATACTATAGGCTATAGGATAGAAATCAAGGAAAATGAGTACAACTATAACCGGCAATATAAACAACAGCGATCTTAAATTCCAACTTCCTATTTTTTTAACCATCTCTACCACTATACAAAAATTAAAAGATTAAAAAATTAAAATTTTATGGTATTTGAAGCTATCTCCGGTACTGAAATCTGTAGGAGTATTGTTGAATAGTCTGATGGCTGGATTGATATTACGCTCATTGGAATGACCGAAAGTGGAATCCCCTCAGAATTCAAGGTTTGTATTATTAGCTGCTCCATCTGGTTCATGATAGATGCAACCGTGACCTTTGATGAATTCTGTTCAAGGTTAGTAGCTGCCGTATGGAAAGGTGTCCAGTAGGCTGCCATCTGTGGGAAGTTAGGGAATAGCTGGGTATGAGCTTCCTGTGCTATCCATCCTGATATTACTGTATCATTGAAATTATTCTTCTCAATATAGTTGCCTGTAGCTATAAGTGATGGAAGATCCCCTGCAAGTTTGAAGAGTTGCACCTGAGAATTATTATCTGTCATGAATTCAACAAATTTCAATGATGCCCAGATCTGAGATGAATTGGCTCCGCTGGCTATAGGTGCGGAAATAACATAACCTACTGATCCCCACAAAGGTTCTGGCCATAATCCAGTAGCATTGTTGAATGGGATTGCAGTTACTCCAAGATTAGATCCGAGTGCTTTTTCATAGGTGGATTGATCCCAAGGGCCATCAAACATAAATGCCGATTTTCCGGATTCGAATAAGCTCTGTTCATCTGCAAATGTCAAACCCACAGTATCAACATGGTATTTCACAGTCCAGTTCCAAACAAATGACATTGCTGCTATGTCCTGAGTACTGTTAACTACAGGATAGTGTGTTGAATTGAATATTGAACCTCCAAAAGCTGGGAACCACGCTGCAAATCTGTAGCCATAATCATTCCCTATTCCGTATGCAAGTCCATAATATCCAGATCCCATTGCGGTAACGTTCTTTGCATCTTGGATCATCTGCCATACGTTAGAAGGAGGTATGCCATTTGGAACAAGTGCCTTGTTATAATACAGGGCGATACCATTCGTATTGACTGGAATTCCATATAGGGCGCCATTCAATTTCCAATCTGTGATTGTTCCTTTGGTGAATGAATTTATGTATGATGAATTAAGATAAGGTGTCAGATTCAGAAGAAGACCGGAAGCATACAGAGCACCGCCGTTATCACTTGTATCTCTATAAACATCTGGTGCATTATGTGCATGAGCGGCTGTTGGAAAAGTTGTTGATGCGACATTTATAGCTGGTGAATCTTTAACGGTTATATTTGGATATTGAGCTTCGAATGAGGCAAGACTTTCATTGAATGCCTGTGCCTCTCCACCTGCACTTCCTGAACCCCATACTGTAATTGTGACTTTTTGGGATTGTAGTGGGGTAATGGTGGTGGTTTTATGCGGCTGATTCATTGATATGGCAACTGCTGCTATTATAATTATCACGACAACTATTATGACTGCATATATTGCCGTCCTAGAAGTTTTCTTTTTACTTTCTGCTGGCTGATTAGTAGAAGTCATAAACACATATTATAATATCCGTATTTAACATTTACTACAATTGGTAGTTATACACTCTTATTTTGCATTCAAAACTCCGTATAACAGCCTTGCATTTTCAAATCTTGCCGTTTTACCGCCGACAGAAATTCTTCCACTCCTGGATTTAAGATAGAACGTGTGCCTTAATCCAGGGACTACAGATATTTGAGATATTTCACCAGTCATATCCTTTTCTTCATCACCCATCTTCAGTCTTAGTTTTGCAGTCACCCTCATACCCTTTGTTTTATAGGATGAAACAGCTTCGCATGTTAGCCATGCTGTAGAAATTTTTCTGCTGTTTGAATTAGTGAAGTCAGTTATATAGAAGGATGGCCACCATATAGTATGATAAAAATAATAATTCAATATATGAATAATCTCATCTTCTTCAAAGTACAGTCCATAATTAGTTTTGCTGCTATTTTCTGCATTTAATATTCCTTTGCTTCTATCAGCTATTAAAACTTCAGATGCAATGCCATCCCGTTTCTTTATTACAATATTGGGATTTAGTCTTGCAATGAGATCCTCTCCGGTATCAGGAAATGTAACAAGTGCTATTGTTATCCCTCGTCTTGCTTCATTGTTTAAAATTTTCAAGAGTTCCTCAAGATTTTCCTTGCGTAAAGATAAAATAACCTCGTATTTTGCTTCAGTAATAAGTTCTTTCATCCTTTCAAGGATTTTTTCTGAATTCTCAATTAGCCAAATATAAGGAGTTTTTACGCTTGAATTTTTGGTTTCTTCTCTCACAACCTTATCAAGTTCATCTAGGAAGGCATTCATCTCTGTAATATGATGACTCAACGCGTTTTTAACCGGAACAGCTCTGAAAATTTTCTTTTTCCCAATTTGGCTGCTTTCAATAAGGCCTTTTCTTACGAGGTTATTGAAAATATCATATACACGGGGTTGTGGAATTCCAGAATTCTTCACTATATCTGTTGAATTCTGGGGTCCTTTAATTAATAATGTCTTGTAGACCTTTATTTCATAACTTGAAAGGCCAAACATTTCCAATCCCTGAAATATATCTTCTGGCATTATTCAGTTTATATTTAAAATGAATTTAATCTTATTGCATCCAAATTAAAAAAGAAAAAAAGTCTCATTTATAACGTTAATATTATTAGCTAGACAGGATTTCTATACCGTTGGGTAACAATGAAAGGGTTCCACTAAAAAGGATAAGAATATCTGACGATTCACCGAAGGACAGAAATGATTTATTTTATGTTGAAGGTAGTGTAAATTGTAATGGAGAGGGAAGCTTAACTCTTGCAAGGGAAAATAAATTCAATTTAGATCTATACTTGCCTCCAGGAATATATGATTATAAGATTTTCAGGAACCAGTATCAGGGAATAGAAAAGAAAAAGAAAATATTAATATCAAAAAAAGGCCCCATCTTCAATAAAAATTCGAAATACGAATCCTCGGGATATACAATTTATTTTATTTATTCTAATAAACCAGCGAATTTAGTAATAGTGGATATAAAAGGCTTTAAGCAAAATGAGTTAAAATCAGGAAGGATTATCAGAAAATACGGAATCATTTATTATTTCATTAAAAGAAATGATATCATTCTGTCACTAAACATCAATGGAAAGGTAATAAGAATAGGCGAAACCAATAATTCAGATGAAGAAAGTTCATATTCCAAAATTATCTATCAAATATTTCCAGATAGATTTTTCAGATATAATGGAAAAATAACCAGAAAATTATCTTCCTGGGAATCATTGCCAGAGCCAAACTCATTCTATGGAGGGAACTTAAAAGGTATAATCAAGAAAATGAATTATTTAAAGGAATTAAATGTTGAATATCTGTATCTTAATCCGATTTTTAAAAGTCATTCCAATCACCGCTATGATGTTGATAATTATTTCGAGGTAGATCCATTATTGGGGAATAAAGATGATTTTAAAAATCTGGTTGAAGAGGCCCACAGAAATGGGATTAAAATAATAATGGACATGGTATTCAATCACACTTCCACATTTCATCATTTCTTTGAGGATGTCCTTAAGTGTGGTCGTAAAAGCAAATATTACAATTATTACATTTTCCACAGAGATGAATTCAAAAGATTTAATGGCCGTTGTGACTTTTTGAAAGGAGATAGAATTTGTCCATCTTATGAAACTTTCATGGGATATGGGATGATGCCAAAGTTGAATCTCAGAAATGAGGAAGTAACTGAATACCTTAAGGGTATTATTAAATACTGGAAGGGCGAATTTGGAATTGATGGAATCAGGTATGATGTGGCGAATTCACTTCCTGAGCCATTTATAAGAGAAATAATGTTGAATAATCGTGATATTATCCACATAGGAGAGGTGTGGTGTGCTTCTCCCTTATACGCAGAAAAATATTATTATGATGGTATAACCAATTATTTCTTAAGAGAACTAATTATCTCATTGATTTCAGGGAAAAAATCGGTTAAAGAATTTTTGCACTCATATTATGAATTTTTATTTATATATGGAAACAAAGCAGATAAAAGTATGAATCTCCTGAGTTCCCATGATATTGAGAGAATTATGAATGTACTATCGGGTGAAAGGAACAAGGTGCTTCTGGCATATACTATTTTGTTCATGATGAATGGCTATTCTTTGATCTATTATGGGGATGAAATAGGGATGGAGGGAGGTAAAGATCCGGACTGCAGGAGAACATTTAAATGGGATTCTTATGACAAGATATTTTTTAATTATTTTAGAAAGCTAACAGAATTGAGAAAATATTATAATATTATGAAAAATGGAATAACAACTGAAATTGATAGAGCATCATTGAAGGGATTATCTAAAATTTCAAAAGATGAAAAGCTAAATCTTTATTTTGGTAGCGAGTCAAAGATTATAAAAATCGAAGGTAAGTTATTAGCTGGAAGGAATTATGTGTGGGTTGGACGTAAAACCATTGAAATAAGGGGAAATGGTTTTGTCCTAGAATATTTAAGTAACATATAGCATACGATCACTTATTTTAGATATCATTTGAATCTCTTTGCCTTCCTTATGTGCAATGAATTTTAATTCGCTCTGTTCATCCATCAACTCTCCACTATGATTCCACGTTACGATAAATCCTTCATTTTTTTCTTCCATTTTAAATTCAATTTTTATGAATTTAGGTTGCAATTTGCTATCATCATCATAATATGTAAATCCGTCCAGCTTACCAGGAAAAATATGAAATTCCAATCCATCCCTATCCATTGGA
Organism: Thermoplasmata archaeon; assembly: GCA_023256615.1. Classification (GTDB taxonomy): domain Archaea; phylum Thermoplasmatota; class Thermoplasmata; order Thermoplasmatales; genus JAGDXO01. The sequence goes on along the minus strand of JAGDXO010000008.1, from coordinate 2,239 downwards.
ATAATAGAACCTTCTTTTACAAATAAAGGGATATCTTCAATATTTACATTTATGTCAATATTCCCCTCGCAGATGGTATCATCCCAGAAATAGTACCATCTACCAGGAGGAAGTGTTCCACGAACTTTTTTTAGACCTCTTCTCAACACTGGCATGACAAACATCGAATTTCCTATTAGAAAGACATCATCTGAACAAATATCTGGATACTCCATACAAACAGGTCTTACGAATGGAAAGCCCTTTGAATGCGATTCATATGCCACGGAGAAAAAGTATGGAATCAGCGTGTATCGTAGATTAAGATATTTCTTTATGATTTTAAGCGTATTCTCGCTAAAAGCCCACGGCTCCCTTCTCCTTGTATCCCTAGCAGAATGATTTCTGAAAAATGGTAAAAAGGAACTCAATTCAAACCATCTGATAAACAGCTCTTCCGATGGATTTCCGCTGAAGCCCCCTATATCAACACCGCTAAATGGAATGCCAGACAGGCCAAGATTTAGTATTGTTGGTATTGTCTGTTTCAGTTCTTTCCAAGTACTCTCAGTATCTCCTGTCCAAACGAAAGCATATTTTTGGATTCCAGCCCAGC
>JAGDXO010000008.1:0-1544 GCA_023256615.1 Thermoplasmata archaeon | reverse complement strand
GTACTCTCAGTATCTCCTGTCCAAACGAAAGCATATTTTTGGATTCCAGCCCAGCCGGATCTGCTTAAAATGAAGGGGCGTTCCCCATCAGTAACGCCTAATAATCCATCGTAACCTGCAACGGCCATTTCCAATCCATATTTATTGTGCACTAAATAATGGTATCCTTCACTTTGAACTGCGGAAAGGGGAAGGCTATTATCGCCCCAAAAAACAAAAACTGCAGGCTCATTCATGTCGTGCCAGACACCTGTTATACCATTTTCCTTGAAAAATATATATTTTGAGGCCCACCATTTCCTTACTTCATCATTTGAAAAATCCGGAAATGCAGAATTTCCAGGCCAAACAGGTCCCTTGATAACGTTTCCTTCAGGATCCTTAATAAAATATCTCCCCTCTATGCCCTCTCTATAAATTTTAAAGTCCTTATCCCATTTTACACCAGGATCAAGAATAGCTACAAGTCGTGTTCCATTCTTACTCATTCTTTCTCCTATATCTCTAAGGTTTGGGAAATTTTTTGTATTAACCGTAAAAATACGATATCCATCCATATAATCTATGTCGAGATGAATAGCAGATATTGGTAACCCTAATTCTTGGAATTTATCATACAGGTCTTCCAATTCTTTCTGTGAATTGTAGCTGTATCTTGACTGATGGTATCCCAGTGCCCACTTTGGGGGCAATAATGGTTTTCCAATGAAATCACTCATTCTAGATAAAATATCCTTCATTGTACCGAATGTTAAATAGTAATTGAGTTCCCCGCCCATGAATTCAATTTTAACAGTATTTTTAAATTCAGAGCAAATATCCATTTCACCTTTGGCCGAATTATTATAAAAAATCATATAGCCATTATCGTGATGAACATCCATAAGTATTGGAATATTGATATAAAGGGGGTCATCCCCGGGTCCATAACTTCCATTTGCATCATGATTCCAAATATTGATCTTACATCCTCTAAGATTGAGTGGTAGGGCCCTTTCTCCAGTCCCGCTCAATATGCTCTCTTCCCTCACATTTGAAATTATAATATTTCTTAAGCCAATACTGGGGAAAAGTTCCCTTCTGACAATTTCATCCTTAAAATAATAATCTATCGCATTATTACTTAAAACCAATTTCACCTCGCCTATCTTTACTGTTAGAAGTTTATCATCATAGAGGACGCTATCGAATCTATTCTCATTATTCTTATCAGGATCAAAGGAATTCAAACTCCATTTTAAATAAATAGTATGATTATCCATTGCAGATATTGACAGAAAGCCCCTTTTTAACTCAACTATTATTGAGTTTCCATCTAGTGTATAATTCAATACAGGACCTTCGACTGGAAATGATGATAATTCCTTTGGAATGTACTTTGAGTCCAAATTTTCGCGCATTATTGTATAACCTATTGAATCCATTGCAGTCTCTATCCCAAATATTTTCTCTAGATCTGATAACTTTTTGTCCAAAGACAGATTAATCATTTAAATGATATGTTTTTCTAGTTTTTGAATATTACTACCAATAATAGTTTTTTT
>JAGDXO010000038.1 GCA_023256615.1 Thermoplasmata archaeon | reverse complement strand
GATTTAGTAAAAAAGTTATTATAGAAGGGCTAAATAAGGAAATGTGCCATCATCATATTATCAGAGTATTAAGAACAGGCTAAAACAATGCGAGGAGAACATGCAGGTTAAAGAAAATGAAATCTCAAAGATGAAAGATGAAATAAAGGAACTGAAAGAGCAGAATTTACGTTTCAGTGCGGACGTAGAGAATATGAGAAAGAGAACTGATGATGAAATAAGTTTGAACAGAAAGTATGCTGCCCAGGATATAATAATTAAAATACTTCCTGTCATAGACAGTCTTGAAAATTCCAACGACGAACCAAATAAAATAATCTTGAAACAACTTATGGAGATACTCTCAAAGGAGGGACTAAGGGAAATAAATGACAGCGGAACAAAATTTGACCCGACGAAGCATGAAGCAATAGGTGCGGAAGATGGTGGCCAGGAAAATACAATTAAGAGGGTTATCAGAAAAGGATACTTTTTTAATGACAAATTGATAAGACCAGAAATGGTTATAATAAATAAGGGGTGAAAATATGGAAAAAATTATAGGTATTGATCTTGGGACAAGTAATTCACAGGCGGCTGTAATGATGGCTGGAAAACCGGTAGTTATACCAAGCTCAGAAGGAACAACAATCGGAGGTAAAGCATTTCCGAGTTATGTAGCTTTCACTAAGGACGGTCAGTTATTGGTTGGTGAACCAGCTAGGAGACAGGCCCTTACGAATCCAGAAGGAACTGTGTATGCTTTTAAAAGGAAAATGGGGGAGGACTATAAATATAAAATTTATGGAAAGGAATATACACCGCAGCAATTATCTGCATTTTTGCTACAGAAGATCAAGACAGATGCTGAAAAATATCTGGGAGAAAAGATCTCTAAGGCCGTCATAACAGTTCCTGCATATTTCAACGATAATCAAAGACAAGCGACAAAAGATGCCGGAGCTATAGCCGGTCTGGATGTAGTCAGAATAATCAATGAGCCTACTGCAGCCGCGTTAGCATATGGATTAGATAAGAGCGAAGGTGAACATAGGATAATGGTATTTGATTTGGGAGGAGGCACACTTGATGTTACAATAATGGAATTCAGCAATGGCGTCTACGAAGTACTCTCGACTGCTGGTGATACAAAACTGGGGGGCACAGATATGGACGAAGCTCTCATAAACTTCATTGCTGATAAATTTATGAGAGAAAATGGAATAGACCTCAGAAAGGATAAGAATGCGTATATAAGACTTAAAGACGCAGCTGAAAAGGCCAAAATAGAATTATCCACATCACTATCCACAGAAATTAATTTACCTTATATTACAAGCGGAGCAGATGGTCCGAAACATTTACAGATGAATATCACCAGGGCAGATCTAGAGAATTTAGTGAAACCAATAATAGAAAGGGCAAGAAAACCAATGGAGGATGCACTCAAAGGAGCAAAGCTCTCTTCAAATGATATAAGTAAGGTTATATTGGTTGGTGGGCCAACAAGGATGCCAATCGTTCAAAAATTTGTGGAAGACTTTATGGGGAAAAAGGTAGAAAGAGGTGTCGATCCAATGGAATGTGTGGCAATCGGTGCATCAATACAAGGAGCAGTTCTTGCAGGAGAAGTTAAAGGAATAGTATTATTGGATGTTACTCCTCTTACTCTCAGCATAGAAACTCTTGGTGGAGTTGCCACTCCATTGATCGCTGCTAATACTACAATTCCAACCAAAAAATCACAGATATTCACTACTGCTGCCGATAATCAGACAAGCGTGGAAATACACATAGTTCAAGGGGAAAGACCTCTGGCCAAAGATAACGTTTCCCTTGGAAAATTCATGCTCGATGGAATCCCGCCAGCACCAAGAGGAATACCTCAGATAGAGGTAACATTTGATATAGACTCGAATGGAATACTGAATGTAACTGCCAAGGACAAGGCAACAGGAAAGCAGAAGGGAATAACAATCACATCAAGCCACAAATTAAGCAAGGAAGAAATTGAAAAGATGAAGGAGGAGGCAAAGAAATTCGAGGAAGAAGACAAGAAAAGAAAGGAAGAAATTGAGACTATAAATAACGCAGAATCTCTAGCATATTCCGCAGAAAAAACAATTTCAGATTATGGTGATAAAATACCGCAGGATCTCAAGGACAACTTGAATTCAAAAATAAGGGATCTAAGGGATTCTATAGAAAAAAAGAACATAGATGAAATAAAAAGTAAAGTAGAAATCCTAAGCAAGGAAATACAGAAAGTCGGCGAGGTAATGTACAGTAGCGCAGGCAACACATCAGAAGGATCGCAGGGACAACAAAGTGCAGAAAGTGAAATACACGAAGAGAAAGACAATAAGGAACAATGAAATAAGGGTTCCAGATGGGCAAGGATTATTACAAGATACTAGGAGTAAGCAAGAGCGCAAGTAAGGATGATATTAAGAAGGCATACAGGGAGTTGGCCAAAAAATATCATCCAGACTTAAATCCCGATAATAAGAAGGAAGCAGAAGAGAAATTCAAGGAAATCAGCGAGGCATATGAAGTCCTCATGGACGATGAGAAGAGACAGAGATACGATCAATACGGCGAGGAAGGTGTTAATTTCTCAGGAGGTTTCGACTGGAACCAATTCCATCATTATCAGGATGTTGAAGATATATTTGGAGATATATTTTCACAGTTTGGTTTCGGTAGGCCTTCAGGTCCGCCAAGGGGAGAAGACTCATATGTGGAAATACCTATAGACATAAGAAGAATAGCAAGGAATGAAAAAATTAATGTTGTATATCAAAGAGACGTAAAATGTGAGGCTTGTGATGGGACCGGTTCTGCTACCAAGAGGCAAAAAACATGTCAAAGATGTAGGGGGAGAGGGTACATAGAAAGATCATCGAATCAGGGCTTTATAATGTTTAGAACCACGGAGGTGTGTCCTGTTTGTCATGGGACTGGAAAGATACCTGAGGAAATATGCAAAGTTTGCCAGGGAATGGGATTTGTAAGAAAAAAGGACAGCGTGGAATTTTCTATTCCCCCTGGAGTTAATGAAAATGAAATTTATGTAATGAGGGGGAGGGGGAATTATAGGCCCACTGGTTCAGGGGATTTAAGGGTAAGGTTCAATATAGATTACCAGGAATTTGTCAGAGACGGTGATGATCTCATCAAAGAAATTGAGACAGATTTTGTAGATGCGATAATAGGAGGGAAGCTGAAGGTGAATCTCCTATTGGGTGAAAAAGAGATAACCATCCCGGCTGGAACACAACCCAATGAATCTATAGTATTGAAATCAGAAGGCATCCCTAGAAGAAATGGAAGAGGAAAAGGGGATTTAATATTGAAGGTAAAAGTTAACCTCCCAAAGAAGATAACCAAAAGGCAGAAAGAATTATTAGAGGAATTTAAGAAGGAGAATGAAAAAGGTTTTTTCTCTAAAATAATTCACTCCTGAGACATACCTGAAAGCGTAAAATACATTCTTTTATTGTTCTTCCCTTTATTCTCTATTTTATATATTTTCAACTCACCAATCTCAGAAGTATTCTTCACATGGGTTCCACCATCTGGCTGTATATCAATATCCCCTATCTTTACAATCCTAAGAATTTCCAGATTGGGAATTAATCTTGGATCTACCTTGACGGATCCTTCCATATTCAATATATCTTCCCTCTTCATGTACCCCCACGAAACCTCATGATTTTTTGCAATTTCTTCATTTGCCCTTTTCTCTATTGACTTTGAGATATCAGAATTCCAATCCTGAAAATTGAAATCTATTCTGGCCCCTGTATCACCAATCTGGTTTCCTGTGATCCTTGCTTTAAACTCATTCATTGCAATTGCAGATATAATGTGGATGGCGGTGTGTAGTCTCATATGGGCATACCTCTTATCCCAGTCAATCATCAATAGAACTTTCTCATCAATTTCTGCCAATTTATCCACTTTATGTATAATTTCCTCTCCCTTCTCCACTGAAATAACCCTATAATCATCTTTCCCTTTCATCAGGCCAGTATCACTAGGCTGGCCTCCAGAAGCGGGATAAAATATAGTTCTATCGAGAATAATTCCATCCCTAATTTCCATAACCTTGGCCTCTATTTCCTTTAAATAGGAATCATCCAAATAGATCTGTTTAGTTTGCATATTATCACCCATCATAATGGAATCAGGAATGAAAATATTGCTACACTGAGGAAGAATATACCAACAAAGATATTTGTGGATACAAAGAGTTTCATTATTCTTTCATCAATTTTAATGAATGCAAGAAGATATTCCAAGAAAAGATAAACTGACATCATTATGTAAACTGAAAATATTGTAAATGATAGCATTTCATTGAAATATTTCATAAAGAAGTACCCTGATAATATGGTGGTAAATGACGTTAAAATAGCGACAGGAAAGAGGACCATCATTGTTTTCTTTGGAGTTAAAACAACAGGAAGCATTGGAACCGATGCATTAGAATAGTCGTCCCTGTATCTTATTGAAAGTGACCATATGTGTAATGGAGTCCATAGGAAAATTATGAAGAACCATAATATTATAACAATGTTGAATTTATCAGTGAAAGCATAAAAGCCTGCCAGTAGGGGGGCTCCTCCAGAATATGCGCCCAGGATTATATTCAGGGTAGTTTTCCTTTTGGTGAGTTTTGCATATACAATATCATAGTCAATAATTCCCGTGAGCATGAAAAGGAAAGAAAGGGGACTATAAATATAGGCCATCAATAAACTTAGTGCCACCAGAATTAAACCACCATATAATGCCTCTTTAGGGCTCATTTTACCAGATGGAAGCGGTCTATTCTTCGTCCTATTCATTTTCCTGTCTATATCAATGTCTATGTAATTTGAAATTGATTCAGAGCCCATCAGACCGAATGCGATATATATGGCAACAAATATGAATCCAAAATAGTCTAGCTTTTTAAGAATGCAAAGCGAGAATATCTCCCCCGCAAGACCCGTTATCAAGAGAAATATCCAGACCCGGGGTTTTGTCATCAATATGAAATCCTTAACGGCATTACTCATTGAAAGGTTAATGTTTGGGTTTATAAAAATATTTGATTTAATTTGGAATAAGTAATTATTTAATATGGATATGCATTTCCTCACAAGGGCTGATAGATCAGTGGAAGATCGCCTCCTTGGCATGGAGGAGGCCGGGGGTTCAAATCCCCCTCAGTCCATGGATATCCTTATAAGGATTTCTGATTTGTAAACTTCCCAATTTTAACAAAATCCATTTCCAGCACCTTAAATCCTATTCATGATTTTTGGCCGCTATCTAATCCAAAAGAATTTCATTTATCTTTGGGTCAATAAATATTTCCTGCTAAATTTTGCAAAAAGTAAGGAGTAAAAATCATGTCAAACATATAGGTGGAAATTCATACATTTAAATACGTAAAAATTATAGCTATAATATGAAAAAATCTGTTGTTATTATATTAGTAATAGTCATATTGCTTATTGCAGGCGTTGGTTATTATTACCTTGCGAATTACAGCAACGGAAATATGAATATCAGGGTTTCAGACTCTTCAATTACAGGAATAATGGCCGTTTATATAACTTTCAATCAAGTCGCAATACATGGTAATAAAACTGGCTGGACCAATTATTCTTTTTCTTCTCAGACAATTAACATCCTGGGTCTTACAATTAATAATTCCAAATCTATTGGTAATTTTTCACTTTCAGCACAAAAATATACAATGCTAAGGATTTATATACAATCAGTTAGCGTTACAACACCTGCTGGAAATATTACATTGAAATTATCCTCGCCTTTCGTTTTCATAAATCATCCCATAAATATTTCTGCGCATTCTACAACCGATGTCGTTATAGAATTCAATCTTCAACAAAGTATCAATATGGAATCAAAGGTATTCACACCATATGTTGGAATATTTATTCAATAATTTAAAAACTTTTTTTCTACCATCAATTTTTTTAATTCAGAGAAATTTTTTACTACTGCATCTGCAGCAGTTTCTTTGAAATTATCCGACATCAATACAGCAAAAATTCCCATTTTCTTAGCACCGCCAACATCTCTTCTTTCAGAATCTCCGACATGCCAGAATAATTTTGATCCATCACAGGCTTCCATAGCTTTCTTAAATATATCTTGAATCGGTTTGGGTTTTCTAACTTCCTCCGCGGTTATAATGAAATCAAAGTAATTCCTGATTCTCAGAGCATCCAGAGTTCTATATGTATAAATATTATCGGCATCTGTGACCAGGATCACATTTATTTTTTCTTTAACATCTTCAATGAAAGGAATAAAGTCATCTTTTAATTTTAAGAATGACTCGTGGAATCTATAATATTCTTCTTCATGGATATTCTTTACGTGATAGAGCTCATCCAAGACTTCTCTATTTATTTCAATAAATGTCCTGAAATTGGTTTCCCTATCAATTAATTTTAGGGATCTCAAATTTGTAAATTTATTATATAGGTTGTTATCTTTTATATTCTCAATTTTTGCAACAAATTCCAAATAATTTTTCAATGCGTTATCTTCAGATTCTACGGTAGTTATTGTGTTAGAAAAATCTAGCATCAAAGTATTGCTATAAACAGACCTCACAGGTTCAAATCAAATCATACGGTAAATATTTTTATCTAGAGTGATTACGGTATTATGGCCGGGATGGGGTAGCGGTGTATCCTTGGGGACTGTGGATCCCCGGACCCGGGTTCAAATCCCGGTCCCGGCCCTCTTAAAAAATAGTAAAAAATATTGGATAATTTTTATATTATGCATAGAATTGACTGTTAGCAACGTGTCACGTTCATTGCAGAATCATTTAATGATATTATTATTGATTATTTTGTACCCGATTGATCCAAACTCTCTACTCTGAAGAATTAATCATTTAAATAAATAAAAAGAATGTATAAGTAGTAATATCTTATCAATATTTAATGATAGATCTTACGGCTATGAATTATCTTGATCTGGCGATAACATTTGTGATTGGTCTTCTGATGGGCTTATCTGTAAAGAAAGGACTGGTTGCATTTATTCTTCTATTCGTTGCATTTATTCTGTCGGGATTTGTTGGACTGACATTTTTGCCCACAATCCCTCCATCAAAATTCATTAATCTGGCAAGTAAATATTTCTATGAAATAGTAAACAATCTTCATCTAGGACTACTTGTGGTATCATTATCTATAATACTCTTTCTTGCAGGATTGATTGTTGGAATATTAAAAGGATAAAAATAAAAAAATTATTTCTTGCTGAATGGCAAGGCAATTGCGGATCCTATTAGTACAATTGCGAGATTAACCATCAGGGCCAAGAATCCAATGAATATTGGTCCGACAGAGTTATTTATAGGTAGCAACGTAGTGGTCCAGGGTCCAAACTTATTTGCAACTTCCATCCAGTATATTCCCGTTGCTAACCCAGCCAATAATCCCGCCATCAGTGCATATTTATTAAGCCTATTTGTTATGAGGCCAAGGAACAGAGATGGGAGTGTCTGAAGTATGATAATTCCACCCAGGAGCTGGAGTTGGACTGAATAGCTGAGTGGGAACATAAAAACGAACCCAAGTGCTAGGAAAATAAATAGCACTGCAGATATTTTTGCTATTTGAGTTTCCACTTTTGACGAAATATTAGGTTTTATCTCCTTGATTATATTCCTTGTAAGCAGATTTGACTGGGATATAGCCATTATGGATGCAGGCACCAACCCCCCTATGAATATACCTAAGAATGCCATCCCAACGAGGGGCGAAGGCAATGTATAGAAAATTAGCCCAGGAACAACGTAAGTACCACGGGAAGCAAGTGGGAAATTTGACAGGAAGCTCATTGCACTAGAGTCCCCTCTTACAAGTATTCCAAATAACGCAAGAAGAGCAAGTCCTACACCGTATAATGGTAGCAGGGACTGACTCGTCCTAAGAGTTTTTGGAGATTTTGCGCTTAATGAACCAGTCACCGCGTGCGGATAGAGATATAATGCCAATGCACTCATAAGAAACAGGCTCCAATAGGCATTTACCTGAAGTGGAAGTATGTGGTAATATTTCAACGGGAGATTAGTAAATGCCTTGCTAAATCCTATATTCATAAGTGCAACAACTATTACTATTGCTACGCTTAGAAGGATCAGAGCATCCTTGAAAATTGCATTCAAGGTAGCTCCTCTCAGCCCACTGAAATATGTGAAGAATGCTAGTATGATAAATGCAATTATTAAACTTACATCCTCTATAAATTTTATATTCCCTATGCCATAAAGCATAACTGTAAGCACAGAAAACATTCCTACAATCTGCAATGCAATATAGGGTAATTCAGCTATTATTCCAACAAATGCAATTAGTATAGCTAAGCTTCTACTGTTAAAGTTTCCCTTAATAAAATCGGAAGCTGTTACATATCCCTTCTCCTTAGAAACTTTCCACAGTTTAGGCATAGCCCACATCGCAATACCGAATGTCACAGCCACATAGGGTACAGCATAATAATATATTGCTCCAATGCTGAAAACTGAGGACGGAATGGCAATAAATGTGTAAGCAGTATAAAGATCAGCACCTACGAGGAACCATACCACAAAAACCCCGAACCTTCTTCCTCCTAGCGCCCACTCATCTATTTTTGTAAGATCTCCTTTCCTCCACCTTCTACCATAGAATCCAAGTACAATAAATACTGCGAAAAGAATTAGGAATACAGCCAAACCATAGCTGGATAGCATATTTAATCTCCCCCAAATCTATTCCAAAGAACTGCTGCAATGAAAAAAAGTATGGCAGCTAGGAAAAGCCAAAGCATCTGGTACCAGTAAAAGAAGGGTAAACCCCCCAGTTCTGGCTGTGTTTTTACATACGTTGGGACCATTATCAGGAATAAAAACGGCATGAAAGTCAATATTCCTGCTATAATGGACACAACTTTCCTGTTGCTATTATTAGAGCTCATGTTGTATCAAAGGTGATTATGTTTTATTCGGTATTTATAAATTACGAAGTAAAATTTTCTTTTTTTTTATTTTTCTGCAATGGACAGGAAAAAAATTTAAGCTTAAGCTTTAAATTATACAAAATGAATCTTTTCTACGTGTTTCTTATTGGTTACCTGATGGGCATATCACTGGCGGCCCCTCCAGGTCCTGTTAATGCTATCATGGCCAATGAATCTCTAAAAACTTCTATTCACGGTACTAGCGTAGGTGCGGGAGCAATGACTGCAGATGCAATATTTATGATCATAGTATTTTTCCTGAGATCTGAAATTCCTTCCTTTGTCTTGAAATATTTCTACATTGCTGGAGGTTTAATTATGATATACCTTTCCTATGCAATAATCAAATCAAAAATGCCAAGTAAATCGAAAAGTGGGAATTATATTGTTGGATTGACAATGGGAATCACTAACCCCTTTCAGATTACATGGTGGTTGACTGCTGGCCTATTCCTTCTAAACGTTCTTTCCTGGATATCTGTAATTGGATTTTTTTCCGCTATTGTAACATGGATAGTTCTTTTTCCCACATTGATGAGTAAGATAGAATCAAGGTATGCAATCTACGTTAAAATAATCTCAAGCCTAATACTGATCATATTTGGGATATACATGCTGTATTACGGAGCAAATCAAATGATCTGATAAAAGATATCTACTAATAATAATTCAGGGGTGTGATCAGAAGAAGAACGAAGGGAGAATTGTTTATACTGGGATTTGCAATGTTTTCCCTATCATCCTATTTCCTTTCTTATTATCTTTCCAGAACAACAGAATTCATCTTCATCCTAGGTGCAATATTTCTCCTTAGTGCGGAACTGTCACTCAAAGGTAGGAAAAGTCCAGGCAAAATAATTGTATTCTTGATTCTATTTTCCATAGGGATCTATTTGATATACCTGAGCGCCACAGAATTCATCATCGTGATAGAACAATCTCAAGTGAATTATTTGCTGGGCTTCCTGTATATAATAGGATGGATATTGATGATAATCTCAAGCGGAATATTAAAATTAAGTAAAATAATATAAAATAAAAAATTTATTTATATTTTACTTTCGATGAAGCACTGAAGTGCAGCTTGTTCTTTGCTGGGACCTTTATAATCTGTTTTGTTCTTGGGTTCTTGGCATTCCTAGCCTTTGTCTGCTTTCTTGAGAAAATTCCAAACCCAGCAATTCTTACCTTCTGTTTTGCGTTGACTTCATCAACGATTTTCTTGAAGGTTTTCCTTATTACGGTCTCCGCGCTCTTTACAGAGACGCCTGCTTCTTTCGCGACATCTCTCGCGATCTCGTTAATTCCGACCATGTTATGAATATATTATTTTATTATATAAAGTTAGCGCTAATTTTAGGAATATGTATAATCCGGAGATTACTTTTTAAATACAAAATATCTTATGAAAAATTGTGAATTTATTTTATGAAAAATTTATCATGATATTATAAAACCAACTGAATTTCCAATTTTTTTATGCGTTTCCATTATGCATATACCGTATATTATATCCAGGCCTAATTCCTGTGACATTTTAATTACTTCATCACTTTCTGCTCCCAATTGAAGCCAAACTACATTTGGTTTAATTTTGGCTGCCTGCTTCAGCACTTCCTTGGATGCCTCCGGATTTCTAAAAACATCCACTATATCTATTCTTACTGATTTCGGAATGTCCAACAACGAGGGGAAGCATTTCCTACCATAAATTTCATTTACTTGGGGGTTGACAGGTATTACATCATATCCTTTGTCAATTAGGTATTTGCCAACCTTATTGGAATCTCTTTCAGTATTTGGCGACATTCCCACCACAGCAATAACTTTGCTACTTTCTAGTACCTTCTTTATTTCATCTGGCTTGTTAATAATCATAACTTTACATCAATATGACCTTAAAAATATTTTGTAATAATGTGTTCAATAATTTGTACAATATCTTCAAACGAATCGTAAATATCCTGAAGAAAAACATCACTTGAAAATGAAACTGTGAACACATATTTGGAGGTGAACGCCTGCCATATCCCAGGGCCACCATTGTTCACGTGAGCTATGGTACCTCCTGCAAAATCATTAAAAGTGAATAGATTCCCTGCCTTCCTGAGAGTATAGTAGCCATTGGGCATACTATTGACAGTGGATGCAACATCTACCCAGAACACTTTCCTGAGGAAATCCTCACTGAATATCATTATCACCTCGTGTACATAACCACCAGATTCATGCATTCCAAGTGAAGATGGTCTTGAATTGTTTATTAAAAAATCCTCTTCCGGGGGTTGCCATTTCATCCTTGCGATACGGTCCTCCTCAAACCAGGAAGTTCTTGAATTTCTGGCAAAAAAAGACCTTTTATGAAAAGGGTAATTCCTGAATCTTTCTTCAAAAAACAAAGGATAGAGAATGTTGTTTACATCTTTTAGATAAGAAGGGCTATCTCCTTCAATTTCTATTTGTGTTCCCATAGCATAGCAGGAAGAAGCATTCATCCCTTTGTAATCCAGTCCGATGAATATTTTTCCATTGATACTTTCCTCAATTTCAACTGGTGAATATGATTCTACAAATGAGCTCATCAAATTTTTAGGAAATGAAGTATAGAACCAGTCCAGAAAGAATTCCTTTACCCTGAAGTTGTTCCCCTTGAAATCTATGAAGAATCTTAGTGTTGACCATTTATCTCCCTCATCCCTGTAAGAAATATCATGAATTTCATATTCTCTAGGTAAATAGAATAGAAAAGGAGAATTCTTTTGCAGATTTTTAAGGTCATCTAATTCCATGTGAAAAATATATAAAATGTGAATAAAGTTTTATTCATTAATTTTTTTATCTTCCTTTTAGGTTGTATATCATATCCTTTACTGTCTGATCAAAATTGAAAGAGGGCGAAAAATTCCACTCTTTCTTTGCTGCAGACGAATCAAGAGACCATGGCCATGAGTCAGCAATATTCTGCCTGAAGTCTGGGTTGTAATTAACAGTAAAAGAAGGGTAATACTCCCTAAGTTTTGATTCGAGTTCAGCCGGTGTAAAAGAAAAAGAGCTAACATTGAAATCTGTCCTGTGTTTGAGATTCTTATCTTCTGCCTCTGCCAGCTTCATAATTGCTTCCAGTGCATCAGGCATATACATCATTGGTAGCTTGGAGTTCTGTCTCAGGAAACAGCTGTAATTTTCTCCCTTTACTGCTTTAATTATCATCTCTATTGCATAGTCTGTTGTACCTCCGCCAGGTGGTGATTTATAGCTAAGCAATCCAGGATATCTCAGTCCCCTTACATTCAATCCAAATCTTCTGTAATAATAGTATCCAAGCTGTTCTGCCAGTACCTTAGTAATACCATATATTGTTGTGGGTCTTGTAATTGTTTCAATTGGAACATTTTCCTTGGGAGTTTCAGGGCCAAACACTCCAATAGTGCTTGGAATCATAACCAGATTGACCTTATTCTTTAATGAACTGTTCAATATATTGTGGAGGCCTTCGACGTTAACCCTATATGCCAATTCTGGATTATTCTCTCCGCTTGCTGATAGTATGGCTGCTAGATGAAATATTGTATCAACCTTATTCTTTTCTATTAATAGGTCAACTGAGTTCTTATCCGTGACATCCAGATATTTGAATCTCTTATCTTTTATTTCCTTCACATCGGAGGGAATAACTCTTTCCTCCCCAAAAATACTTGATAATAATGGTACCAGTTCACTTCCAATCTGGCCACCTGCTCCAGTGACTAATATTTTCTCGAATGTCATATAGCAGGAAAGTAAAGCGAAAAATATAAACCTATTCAGTTTTTTCAGTTTAAAGAAAATATTTTAACAATCGACAAAATATTTGAGAAACAAAGCACTTAACCCATATGGGCAAGATGGATTGGATCAATGATGAGTTAAAATTATTGAAAGAAAGCGGCCGTTATGTTCCCATAAGAGTTCTTGAAAGTTCCCAGGGAGCCTGGGTAAAAATTGATGGCAAAAAGATGTTAAATTTATGTTCAAATAACTACCTAGGACTAGCAAATCATCCGGAGGTCAAAAAGGCTATGGCGGATGCAATCCAGTACTATGGAGTAGGTGCTGGTGCAGTCAGAAGCATTGCCGGTACTATGGATATTCACATCAAGCTGGAAGAGAAAATAGCAGAGTTCAAGCATATGGAAAATTCCCTTGTTTATCAGGGTGGATTACTTGCCAATCTTGGAACCATTCCTGCACTTGTGAACAAGGATGATGTGATATTCAGTGAGGAACTGAATCACGCAAGCATCATAGATGGTGTAAGACTGAGTTCTGCAAAGAGAGTTGTCTTTTCACATCTTTCTGCAGAAGACCTGGAAAAGCAACTCAAGCAGGAAAGGAAATCAGGAAAAAAGGCCCTCATAGTCACAGATGGAGTTTTCAGTATGGATGGTGACATAGCGCCTCTACCAGAAATTTCTGAACTCGGTGAAAAATACGATTCGATGGTATATGTGGACGATGCTCACGGGGAAGGGGTTCTGGGGGATCATGGTCGTGGTATTGTGGATCACTTCAATCTCGTTAACAAAGTGGATATTGAAATGGGAACATTCTCAAAAGCTATCGGAGTTATGGGTGGCTTTGTTGCAGGGAGCAATGAGCTGATAGATTATTTGAAGCAGAAAGCCAGACCTTTTCTGTTTAGCTCAGCCCTGAATCCAGGTGAGGTTGCAGCCATACTAAAGAGCATAGAGATTATGGAAAGGGATGATTCATTACTCAAAAAATTATGGAATAATGCTGACAGACTTAAAACAGGTTTGAAAAACCTGGGATTTAATACAGGCCACAGTAAGACACCTATCACCCCTGTAATCATTGGTGAAGAAAGAAATGCGGTGGAATTCAGCAAAACACTTTATGATGAGGGAATATTTGCTTCGCCAATAGTGTATCCTACTGTTGCAAAGGGTACTGCAAGGATAAGGTTGATGCCTTCTGCCGTTCACAGTGAAGGAGACATTAAATTTGCGATAGACAAATTCGAATCAATAGGAAAAAAGATGAAATTGATATAATGGGTGATTTTATGAGTTTAGTAGAATGCGTACCAAATTTCAGCGAAGGGAGAAATCAGGATAATGTTAATAAAATACTGAATACACTGAAAAATTATCCTGTGGATATAATAGATGTGGAAATGAATTCAGATCATAACAGATCTGTCATCACTCTTGTCGGCGATGGGGATGTGATGCTTGATGCAATGTTTGATGCTATAAAGGTGGCATCGCAGATTATAGATATGGATATGCACAAGGGGGAGCATCCAAGATTTGGAGCCACAGATGTTGTACCATTTATTCCACTCCTGGATACCAAGATGGATTATTGTATTAATCTTGCAAGAAAGCTTGGGGAAAAGGTTGGTAAGGAATTAAATATTCCAGTATTTCTTTATGCTGAAGCATCGACCAGGGATTACAGGAAGGATCTTCCAAATATAAGAAATGAAAAAATGCAATATGAACAGCTGAAAGAGGCAATAAAATCAAATGAAAATTATATTCCAGATTACGGACCAAGTGAACTGGGAAAGGCCGGCGCTACAATTATTGGTGCAAGAGAATTTCTAATAGCTTTAAATGTAGATCTAAAGACCGATAATCTCAAGGCCACCAAGGATATTGCAAGGAGGGTGAGAGAAAAGACAGGAGGCCTTAAGAATGTAAGAGCTCTGGGTTTTAATCTTAAGGAAACAGGTGAAACACAGGTGTCCATGAACCTGATAAATTTCAAGGAAACACCTATACCAGAGGTTTATGAATTCGTGAAGAGGGAAGCAGAGGCGAGAGGCTTAAATGTCTCGAGAACAGAACTCGTGGGTGTTGTACCGGAAGAAGCCCTGGAAGAAATATACAGATTCTACTTGAGGAATTATGATTTCAAAGTAGATCAGATACTTGAAAGGAAAATGCTCGCCAATTTTAGAAAAGATAGCCTGAGAAATTATCTTGAGGAATTATCCAGTGATAAACCAGCACCAGGGGGCGGGTCAGCAAGCGGTATAGTTGGCGCAATGGGTGCTGCACTTGTCTCTATGGTGGCTGGTCTCACTATAGGAAAGAAGGGATACGAAAGTAAATCACAGGATATGATATCTATCAGAGATGAGGCGAAGAATGTTATGTGGAAACTCTACAGGCAGGCAGAGAAGGATACCGAAGCCTACAATAATCTTTCAAATGCACTATCTATGCCAAAAAATACCCCGGAAGAGAAGGAAAAAAGAACAAAAACTATCCAGGAGAGGCTGAAGGCTGCAACCGATGTTCCATGGGAGACTGCAAATTTTGCTGCATCATTAATGGACAGCACGCTTTACCTTGTAAATGAAGGCAATAAGAATGCCATATCAGATGTGTACTGCGCCGCAATGTTCCTCAAATCATCTGTTGACGGCTCGCTCCAGAATGTAAAAATTAATCTTGGCCTAATCAAAGACTTGAATTTTGTCAATGACTACAGGAAGAAGGTGCAGGATTTAGTGGCACTGACTGATGATAAAGTAAATAAAATCAATCAAATTATGTGGAATGATCTATGAAAGGTGATTGAAATGAGAAATATTAAGGAAATAGCTAATGAAATCGGAATTAAGGAAGATGAAGTGGAACTATATGGGAATTACATGGCAAAGGTGAATCCCAAAATTTTGAAAAGATTGAATAATAAAAAAGATGGTAAACTGATACTGGTAACGGCAATAAATCCCACATCTGCGGGGGAAGGAAAAACCACGACTACAATCGCCCTCTCTCAGGGGATGAAAAAAATTGGGAAGAATGTAATGATAACACTAAGAGAACCATCCCTGGGACCAAATTTCGGAGTCAAAGGAGGAGGAACAGGTGGCGGGAAATGCCAAGTTCTTCCTTCTGACGAAATTAATCTTAATTTTACAGGAGATTTTCCTGCCATCTCAGCAGCACATAATCTACTTTCTGCGCTTATAAATAACCATATTTTTCATGGCAATGAGCTGGGAATAGATGTTAGAAAAATAAACTGGAAAAGAACAATAGATATGAATGACAGATCCCTTAGGCAGATAATAGTGGGAATGGGCGAAGCAGGTGGTGCACTGGCTGAGGATACATTTCTGATAACACCAGCTTCTGAGATAATGGCAATAATGGGATTTGCAGAAAATTACTCAGACCTCAAGAATATGCTGTCAAAAATAACAATAGGTTACACTAAGGAAGGTAAGAGATTAACGGCAGGAGACCTCAAAGCGCAGGGAGCAATGGCGGCACTACTTAAGAATGCAATTAAGCCTAACCTTGTTCAAACAACAGAAGGAGTACCGGCATTCGTGCATATCGGCCCCTTCGGTAATATCGCCCACGGACATAACAGTACTATAGCAGACAAAATTGCTCTCAAACTGTCAGACTACGTTATAACGGAAGCAGGATTCGGTTCAGATCTCGGAGCACAGAAATTCATGGATATTGTGGCAAGAAGGGCTGGATATAAGCCCGATCTAGCAGTAATTGTCATAACAATCAAAGCATTGAAACATCATGGAGGAATGAAGAAGGGAGAAGACGGAATTGACTTCCTCAAGAAAGGCATAGATAACCTCTATTTCCACATAGAAAATATGAAAAGATATGGGGTACCAGTAGTTCTCTCCCTGAACAGATTCAAAGATGATAAAGATGAGGAAGTGAAATTCCTAAAGGATGATCTTGGAAAAAGAGGACTCAAAATGGAGATTAATGAAGGCTACCTGAAAGGAGGAGACGGTGCAATAGATCTTGCAAAGAGCGTAGTAGAGACAATAGGAAACAACAGGGTTGAAAAAATAAATTATTCTTATGATCCAAATGATTCTGTGAAGACAAAAATAGAAAACATTGCTAAAATAGTTTATGGAGCGAAGAACGTAGAATACTCGAAGAAAGCGCTTGCGGTACTGAAGCAGATTAAGGAGAATAATCTCGATTACCTCGATGTATGCATGGCTAAAAATCAATACTCTATAACAGATGATCAGACCAGGCTGGGATGGCCAAAAGATTTCACCATTAAGATTCAGGACATAATGCTATCAACAGGTGTCGGATTTGCAGTCCCCCTACTCGGGGAGATAATGACAATGCCAGGCCTGCCAAAACATCCCATATCTGAAGAAGTTGACATTGATGACGAAGGAAACATTACCGGACTACTCTGAAGAAATAAGCTGCAGAGATGTTGAAGAGGCACATGATATACTCAAGGGTGTCATTAAGGACACCCCAATTGAAAAATCCAGATCAATTTCTGAAATAACTGGAGGTGAAGTATTTCTTAAACTGGAAAATCTCCAGAGGGGAGGATCATTCAAAATAAGGGGTGCATACAATCTTCTTTATCACACTAGAAAAGACGTTGTTGCAGCAAGTGCAGGCAATCATTCACAGGGTGTCGCACTTGCCTCTTCCCTCCTTGGGTTGAAATCACTGATCGTAATGCCAGAGTTCGCTCCACCGATAAAAGTGGCTGCAACAAAGGGTTACGGAGGGGAAGTACTGCTCTATGGAAAGACATTTGACGAATCAACAGAGAAAGCGAGAGAAATTGCAATTGAAAAGGGAAGAATTTTTGCGCACGCTTTTGACAATCCCTATGTAATTGCCGGTCAGGGCACCATAGGCCTGGAAATTCTGGAGAAATTGGACGATCTCGATTATGTGATAATACCTGTCGGCGGCGGGGGTTTAATATCTGGGATATCTTTGTACCTAAAGAGGAAAGGGTTTAAAGGAAAAATAATAGGAGTGGAATCTGAAAAGGCCGCATCAATGAAGGAATCATTGAATAAGGGAGTTCCGGTGAAGCTTGAATCAATATCCACAATCGCGGATGGAATAGCAATAAAATCACCATCAATAAGAACATATTCACTTGTCAAAAAATATGTGGACGAAGTGGTAACAGTAACAGATGATGAAATATCTTCTGCCATGTTTGTACTTCTTGAGAGGGGGAAGGTAGTAGCTGAACCCGCTGGAGCAGTATCTGTTGCCGCAATTACAACAGGTAAGGTCGACGTGAAGGGTAAAAGGGTTTTATCGCTTATTTCTGGGGGAAATGTTGACATGACCCTTTTAACACAAATAATAGAGAATAATCTAATTGACCTGGGAAGAGAATTCACTATGACAATACTAATGGATAACAGGCCCGGGGAACTGAAGAAGGCTTTAGATCTCTTTTCCAGCATGAAGCTGAATGTTGAAGAATTAAATTCAGAGCTTTTCGGGGCAGATATATGTGTAGGTAAACAGAAGATTTCATTGAGACTGAAAATATACGGAAATGAGGATCTGATAAAAATCAGAAAGACATTCGATCTATACGGATTCAAAATTTTGGACATAAAAGGTGTTAATTTTTAATTTTCCCCGGATTTAACAAGGAAAATCATTATCAGATCCTCTGACCTATCCGGGGATATGGGATTTTTTCTGGCCTTGCTATCATTTCCGGGTGACTCGCCCAAATTCTGCAAGGGGCCCAAAAATCCCTATCGTTCCCCGTCGTCCAGGACATCTCATTAATCGAAGCCTATTCCAAAGGGAACTTGTAATGTTAATTATATTCTGATTTAAAGCTTTGGTGTAAGTATGAAATTATCTCTTTTTATCATATCTTGCCACTATTCTGCTCGTTAGGCCTCCTCTTGCATTAAACTCCCCTATAACAAGGGCGAATTTCGGATCTGAGTATTTTACAATATCATCGAGGATTTTATTTACTGCATTTTCCTGGAAAATACCAACATTCCTGTAGGAATTGAGATAAAGCTTAAGGGACTTAAGTTCAATGAGCTTTCCATCTGGTATGTAATGAATTGATATTCTTGCAAAATCAGGAAGGCCTGTTTTAGGGCAGATTGATGTAAACTCCTCACTCTTGATAGTTATGACCGTATCCCTTTCATGGTATGGAAAATTAACAACATCTATTGTACCTATAACCATGTTCTTTATATCATCCTGAAGACCCTCGTAAGATGATTCTGTTAACTTCTTGATGTTTCTCATTGCAAGGCATATTTTTTTCGAATAGATTAAATTTAGTAATTTGGGGTAATAAAATATCCAGTAGAAGGATTATGAACAGAAACGAGGAAAAATTATTGAATGAAGATTGAATGAGAAAACAATGAAACTATGGGCCCTGATAATAGTGTTAATATTAATTCTTGCTGGTTTGTTATATTTAGGTTTTTTCAACGATCAGCATCCAAAGCAATCCCAACCCACTCACATATATTTAGGTGCAATATACAATGGCCCACTCAAAAAAACAGACTCAATAAGCGGAAATTTATATTTCAACGGTGGGCAAAACATAAAGGGGATTCAGTATTATGTAGTTTTATCTGTCTGGGATAGTAACAACAGTTATGATCAGATAGGTATATCATCCGTTGACGGTCTTTTCTTTTCCACTTATTCATATACAGAAATAATTAATGGCTCAATAAAATATGAATATGACGCAACCTGGTTTCCAATCAGAGAGGGCCTGCATATTTTTGGGATGACCATAGGGAATGGTTACGTGGATTTCAAAT
Organism: Thermoplasmata archaeon; assembly: GCA_023256615.1. GTDB lineage: Archaea > Thermoplasmatota > Thermoplasmata > Thermoplasmatales > JAGDXO01. The sequence goes on along the minus strand of JAGDXO010000038.1, from coordinate 4,829 downwards.
TTGACAATGTCAGCATAAAGAAATTCACGGGTGGAAATTATTTTGTAGTTTCAAAAACCATCACATTTGATCAGAAGGAGTATACGGGATTCACGCTGTATGAAGAAATTTATAAATTTTCAGGAAAGTTGCCAGCAATATCATTTAATTTTACTGATGTAATGGCAGCAAACAACCAGGAAATTAATGATCTGATACCCCTCTCCCAGAATATCTCAATAGACCTTAATACTGTAATGATCAATGGAAATACTGTCAATATCTACAATCAAAATCCGCTAACATTGAAAGTAAGAATAGACTCACCAGCAGGAGAGGGTTTTATAGATGTTGCTGATATTAATGAATCCATAAAGAACAATATAACTTATTCCATAACATTAATTCCAGGTCAATACAACGTAAAAATAGAGTTCAGAACTTCTATTTCTGCATATAATTACTCAAAAAATATTAGTTTATATAAAAATGTATGGATAAATGAAACCGTAGAATCGTGAAAGTATTTATAGCGTTTTAAATTATAGCAAAGCCAATGACCGAAATGTGAAGGAGGTATAAAAATGGCAAATAATACGTATGTAAAATTTGAAACGCCCGAAGAAATAAGAAATAAAGCACTTCAATTAGTTGAGGTAGCATCAGAAACAGGAAAGATAAGGAAAGGGACAAATGAGGTTACAAAAGTTATAGAGAGAGGGGAAGCTAAATTAGTAGTTATAGCTGAAGATGTACAGCCACCAGAGGTAGTACTTCATATTCCCCTGCTTTGCGAAGAAAAAGGAATACCTTATCTTTACGTACAGAAAAAAGATGACCTTGGACAGAAAGTCAAATTGAAAAGTTCAGCAGCCATAGCAATTATGGAACCAGGAAATGGAAAACAGCTCCTAGAAGAATTGGGAGAGAAATTCAAGGAACTTAAGAAGTAAAGAGTGACCTGAAATGAGCGAAAATGATGCCATTCCATGCGAAGTCGTCGAAATAATAGGTAGAACAGGAATGGCCGGCGAGGCAACACAGGTTAAAATAAAAGTACTGGCGGGTGAAGACGAAGGCAGAGTGCTTACAAGGAATGTCATGGGTCCAGTAAGGGTTGGAGACATCCTGATGCTTAGAGAAACAGCCAGAGAGGCCAGGAAATTATCAGTGAGGTGATATCATGGAAATCAGATACTGTTCATTCTGCGGAGAAAAACTGGAGCCAGGCACAGGGAAGATGTACATAAGGAAGGATGGCTCTATTTTGTATTTTGACTCCTCAAAATGCGAGAAGAACTATCTAAAGCTGAAAAGAGAGGCCAGGGATGTTCTATGGACCAAGGAAGGACATGAAGCAAGGAAATCAAGAAGCAAAGTAGTAAAAAGCCAAAATGAAGTTAAAGAAGAGGCAAAGCCGGCTGTTAAGGATATAGCAGAAAATAAGGAAGAGAAGCAGTAGGTGAACTTCAATGCAAACTTTAGTCCTGATAAAACCAGACGGAGTTTTAAGATTAAAAATAGGCGATATAATATCACGTTTTGAAAACAAAGGTATTAGAATTGCAGGTCTAAAAATGATCTCCGTCTCAAAGGAAATGGCAGAAAGGCATTATGCTGTCCATAAAGGCAAACCATTTTATGAATCTCTGATAAAATACATAATGTCCGGACCTGTAGTTGCAATGGTTCTGGATGGTAAGGATGTGATAGACATAACAAGAAAACTTGTGGGGGCAACCAACGGTGCTAAGGCTGAACCTGGTACAATAAGGGGAGATTTCTCTTCCAGTATAGATTTTAATCTAATTCACGCCAGTGACTCTATCGACTCTGCTAATTATGAAATACCCATATTTTTCAAAGAAAGTGAAATTATTAACTATGAAAGGGTAGATAAGAGTTGGTTGTGAATTTACATGTGGATAAGGCAGCCCATAGTTGGGGTTCTTGGACATGTAGACCATGGCAAAACTTCCCTTCTGGACAGAATAAGAGGGGGGGTTGTTGCAAACAGGGAAGCTGGCGGAATAACCCAACATATTGGTGCTACCGAAGTCCCAATTGATGAAATAATAAGAATATGTAAGGATATATTAGGGAAGAGAACTTTTAAAATTCCCGGTCTTCTTTTTATAGATACTCCAGGACACGAATCCTTCTCCAGTTTAAGAATAAGAGGAGGTTCCATAGCGGATATCGCAGTCCTTGTTATAGACATAAGGGAAGGGGTGATGCCACAGACAAAGGAATCAATAGAAGTTCTCAGAAAATTCAAAACGCCATTCGTGGTTGCTGCAAATAAGGTGGATTTAATAGAAGGCTTTTCTGGACTGAAGGGTTCTTTTGTCCTTTCTCTGAAGGATATGGATTCCAATAAGACTGAGAAGCTGGATGATAAGATATTTCAGATATCTTCTCAGCTGTACAGGGAAGGATTCAGTGCAGACAGATATGACAGGATATCTGATTTCACTAGAAATGTGGCCATAGTTCCTGTTTCAGCAAAGAGCGGATATGGTATTCCAGACCTTCTGATGATACTTGCAGGTCTGGCGCAGAGTTTCCTTGAAAATCAGCTTAAGAATGAGGATGAAACGCCAGAAGGCACCATACTTGAAGTGAGGGAGGAAAGGGGTATGGGGGAGGTATCTGACGCAATCCTCTATAACGGAATTCTTAAAAGAGGAGATACTGTGATGGTGGGAACAGTTAACGGTATCAAGGCTCTGAGAGTCAAGGGGATGTTCAAACCAAAACCTTTGGATGAGATCAGGGATCCGAGGGATAGATTTCTATCAGTAAATGAGGTAAGGGCAGCCTCAGGGGTCAGAATATTGTTTCAGGGAGAAGGCGGGGTAATCCCCGGAAGCCCTTTTAAAAAGGCAGCAGGTGATTTAATAAGAGTCAAGGAATCCATAGAAGGGGCAATAAGGGGGTCATTCAAGCTGGATCAGGAGGGAATTGTCACCAAAGCAGATACAGTAGGCAGTTTAGAAGCTCTCGTTTACGAGCTAGGAAGACTTGGTATTCCAATTAAAAAGGCGGAGGTTGGTCCTGTTTCTAAAAGGGACCTGACGGATGCCTCAACAAATTCAAAGAATGAAAATAAAATTGTTGTTGCTTTCAATGTTCCAGTCCAGGTCAGGGATGAGGATGTTACAATAGTAGAAAGCAATATCATCTACACAATAAAAGATGAACTGCAGAGGGTTATAGAGGAGATCAAGCAGAAGGAGCTTAGTGATAAAAGAAAAGAAATAACATTCCCAACAAAAATAATTTTCCTGCCAGGAAATACCTTCAGGATATCCAAGCCCGCAATACTGGGGGTAAGGATTGTGGCGGGGACATTGAGAGTTAAGACCCCTCTCATGAGACAGGATGGAAGGCCAGTTGGAACAGTTAAGAGCATAAGAACAGGAGAGCAATCACTTTCTGAAGCCAAACAGGGAGACGAAGTTGCAATTTCAATAGATGATATAACAATAGGCAGACAGATCAAGGAAGGGGACATACTTTATTCTGATCTGAATGAAAGAGAAGTCAAATTGCTGAAGGACGAAAATCTAAGTGTTGATGAAAGTATGGTTCTGGAAGAAATAAAGAATATAAAGAGAAAGGAAAATCCATTTTGGGGTATATGAATTTATTTTCACAGAGTTTTTATTTGTAAAAGTATACCGTAATGAATGCAGATCAATACATTGGAGTTTTGTAGCTCGTGCGGAGTAGGATTACAGGAAAAAGGGGCAACTACATTCAGATGTCCCAATTGTGGAGAGGAAATAATAAGCAGATGTGATAACTGTCGCGAACTGTCCGTTCCATACCAGTGCAGTAAATGTGGCTTTAGGGGGCCATAAGATGGGGAAAGTCGCAGTTTCAATGAGAGTTATGCCAACATCTGAAGAAGTGAATATTGATGAATTGCTCAAATCAATAAAAGTTCTCATAAAGGGTGAATATTCCCTGGGAAACAGTCAGATAGAAGAAGTTGCCTTTGGATTGAAGGCAATAAGATTGATAATAGTAATGGATGATAAAGAAGGATTAATGGACAAAATAGAAAACGAAATTAGAAAAATACATGAAGTAAGTGAAGTGGAAGTTGAGGAAGTCTCCCTAATATCATAATTTAATTTTTTTGAGATTATCAATTCTTTTCTCAATTGGCGGATGTGTTGAAAATAAATTTTTAATTTTGGCCCCTGAAAGCGGGTTTACTATAAATAGGGCGGATGTTGCCGGGTTAACGTTCTCTATAGGTTTTCTTGCATTCCAGTTCTCAAGCTTTTGAAGGGCTGATATAAGACCCTGCGCATCATTGTTAATCTTTGCACTATGCTCATCTGCATACAGTTCCCTCTGCCTGGATATAGCCAGCTGAAGCATCATTGCCCCCAATGCAGCCAGTATTAACAATACCATCAAGATCAGGTCCTGTCCTCCTCTCCTATCATCAAAAAATGCTCTGAATCCGAATATACGGGAACCGATCATCAATGCTGATGTTACTGTCGCAGCAACCGTTACTACAAGAATGTCGTTGTGCTTTATATGCCCTAGTTCATGACCTATAACACCTCTGAGCTCCTTCTCGTTAAGAATATTTAAAATCCCTGCAGTGAAAACTATGTACGCCTTTTTCTTGCTTCTCCCGGTAGCAAAAGCATTTGGGGTGTCAATGGGGGTTATTGCTATTTTAGGCATAGGCAAATTCGCATTCTGTGATACTTCCCTCACCAGCTGGAACAACCTCGGATTATCTGATTCTTCAATCTCCTTCGCATGATAGCTCCATAGTACCAATTTATATGAAAAAAGTAGTGAAAACATATTTATGAAAA
>JAGDXO010000058.1 GCA_023256615.1 Thermoplasmata archaeon | reverse complement strand
GCCAAAATACATGTTGTCCAGACAAATCTACTAAAAATCAGGTGCGGAATTCAAGTTTCAGAGTATTCATTGATAACTTTGGTGGAAGGAAGAGGCTGTTTTTGGAAATAGTAAAGCAATGATCGGTTCATATTACTTTGAACAAAAGGCAAATCTTCATCGAATACTAAATAAACATTTATTGTACATACACACTGCTTCTCTCTCCAACATTTAGAATCAGAATTCTAACAGATTCATTATTGATATCAAAAATTCGCATGTAATCCCGACTCTAACCCTTTAATATAAATAACTCAAAAATTTCTTTAAATACCGTTCTGGGTTATGTGACAAGAGACTTGCCTTTTCAAAAATTTTTTTTCTCTACTCCTGTCAAGATGTTTTAGCTGTTTGGAAGCAGGAATAGACCAGATAATCTGATATTTCATTATAAATCAAGGTTTTTTTCAACTGCCCGTTGGTAACAAATTTGCCTGATTCAATCATTTTAGCTTTAGTATTATCACTAAGTTAACTAATGCTTTCTATTATCCTTTATATTACATCCTCATAAGGATGATTTTCTTTATATCTAGGTATTTTATTATCTACATACTCCTACATGGGGAGTAATCTTCCTATTTCCATCTTCCAATTAGAAACTTTCTATGTGCGTAGAGGAAGTCACATAGCAACCTGAATAACCATTTAGCCCAGATTTAAGTTATGGCAGGTACATAATTTTCACCTAATAATGCACCCACTAAAACGTACCAAAAAATATGTATATTTAATACACATCATTATGTGTGTCAACTCAGAGATTTAATATAACCTTGCCTGACGATATCTCAGAAATACTTAAGACTAAGAAAAACAAATCAGAATTTTTAGCTGAGGCAGTTAGGGAAAAAACGATAAACGATAAAAAAAGAGAAGTACTTGAAAATGCCAAAAAGTTAAAGAAATATTACGAGCTGGACGAAGATCTGAAATCTCTCAATTCTTTGGATTCCCAAGATTTTGTGGAGTGGGAGTGAGTATTGAAGCAGGGTGAAATTTGGCTGGTAAATCTCTCCCCAACCATAGGTGCTGAGATCACTAAAACCAGGCCATGTGTTATCATAAGTAGTAATGAAATTGGAATTTTACCATTGAAAGTTATAGCTCCAATTACTGACTACAAAAGCCGTTACGACTCCGTACCTTGGATGGTTAATCTTTATCCTAACTCGGCAAACAACTTGTCAAAGAGATCGGTTGCTGACCTGTTCCAACTAAGATCGGTATCTCAAAATAGATTAATCAAAAAGTTGGGCTGTGTATCTGAGAAAGAATTTTACAAAATCTTAGAGGCTATAAAAATTGTTTTCGGAATTTATTAAATTAACAGATGTAGAATCACAAGTGGAGCGGTCGGTATTTGCTTAATACTTTAAAGAATGGAAGAATCAAATGTCTATTATTTATAGACACTGCTCCTATGACCGACCTTTAAGATCAGTATACAGATAGATTCGTGATTAATCTCTAATATGACCCTATAATCTCCAACCCTTAATCTATAATAGGGATATCCGACAAGCTTCTCCACATACCTTTCCGGGTTTTTAGATAAGGTATCCACCTTTTCAAAAATTCTTTTGGCGATAGATCGATCAAGGCTCTTAAGTTGTTTAACGGCAGAAATTGACCAAATAATCTTATATTCCATTAGAGCTCAAGATCCTTTTTTAACTTTTCGTGTGTAACATATTTTCCAGACTCGATATCTTTCCTCGCCTGCTCTATTTCCATTTTAGTCTTGTCATTAAGTTCATTAAGATCCTCAATAATTCTTTCAATTACTTCCTCATAAGTTTCTCTGGGATAAAGCTTCATGGATTGTAGTTTTTTCTTAGTTTCCTCTTTTACTTGAATAGTTGAAATAGCCATAGTATTCTATAGACTGCAATAGTATAAAGTTTTTTTCTATATATGATATAGTATACACTTTCTGGTTTTTTAGGTTTGTAAAAAATCCCCGATTAAGAAAGTTTCTTAAAATTTTTTTATGTATATTCGGTTAATTACAGTTACCTTCAGAAGGATAGGCTTGTATGAGGAAGGAAATAGCAAAGAGAGAGCACCTGTAGCATATAATATTATGGTCAGGAACAACTTTTTATCTGTTTCTTTATACATATTATCACTTGATGATAAGGTTTATTTTTCGAATTATTCATATTTCGTTTACTTTTTTGCTATAATTCCAAATTTCAGAACGTCGGCAAAGCTCTAATAAATATTAGTTGGGTTCCAATTAAGAATAAATATTTTACATCCCCTTTTTGCCAAGATATACTATCTTGGTTTCTAAAGATTGGCCAGGAACTGGTTCTGGGCTATTATATTTACAATATTGCGTTTTGCAATCCTGAATAATAATGTGTCTCCAAGGCGAATGCCAATATCCCTAAACTCGACTCTGCGTTATCTGATAAAACTACTTTGAATTATATTTATCTACCAGATGACAGAAGTTTATGCAGATTTCAAATTTAAGGCGATTCATGATGAAACCTTTCTATCTTGCTTGTTAAAAAAAATATTCATTAATATAATAAAAGGAATTATACCAATGTTAATAAACTGGTCCTTTTCTAATTTAAATTCTAAGCGAATAATTGTTTGCAAACATAACTCTTGACCATGGCTTCGGATA
>JAGDXO010000019.1 GCA_023256615.1 Thermoplasmata archaeon | reverse complement strand
ATTGGATCAAGATAGAATTTAGAATCACATCTGTAAAGGAAACTGGTTATTTTCTGTGGAGGCTCTATGAAATATGAGACCATCCTGCTCTGGTCCCCCCTTGTAGGCACATAACCTACGAATACGGCAAGACCATTTTCAGGCGGTGTTTTGTAGTACTTAAGCTTACTCATTATGCTTTCTATTGCAGATGTTACATTCTTCCTGGTAGTCTTGCTCTTAATGTTGGTAGAAGTGGAATATTCATCTCTTAAATATGCTATAACATCAGATATCTGTCTTTCAGGAGGTATATAAACAGAAATTAATTCAGTTCCCCTCCCTTCAAGATTCTTAATTTCATCTATATATTTCTTAAACTGATACTGTTTCAGTTCTTTCTCTATCTTCTTCTTATTTTCTTCTAATTGGGACATCTCTTCCCCGTGGAAGATTTAGGAGGTAGCCTGTTCCTTTGGCTCCTCTTTATTCTCCTCCTTGTTTTCTTCCTTTTTCTCCTCCGCTCTTTTCTCGAAAATTTCCTTTATCACTACAGTTTTATTTGCAATATATTCTCTTATAGATCCAACTATTGCAAACTTTGCAAGGGGCCAATTATCATCTATTTTAGCTGAATCCGGAATTGTAATTATAATTTCCTCACCATTTTCTATCTTGAATTTATCAGCATCCTTTGAGAAATTTATCTCTATTATTGCCCTAATTTTATCCTCTTCATTCTCAATTTTCTCGAGTATCTTATACTGGTATTTGATTGATTTTCCAGCAAGAGGATGATTGAAATCGACAACAACCCTGCCCGGTGAGATTGTTACTATTCTTCCATATTTATCTCCTATTTTTACTATCTTACCGAGTTCTGGCTCGATTTCTTTTCTTTCAAATTCTCTCATTGACATTACTCTGACATTATTGGTATCCCTTACTCCAAAAGCCTCCTCTGGAGGAAGTATTACCTCTTTTTCTTCACCAACATTTGCAGTTTTGAGACTTTCCTCAAAACCCTTAAGCAATCTTCCAGATCCTATGATTGTCAGCATAGGCTTATAGACTGTATGCTCATCATATATTCCCGCATCCTTCGCCTTCTTCTCGTCAGTAGTTTCCACTAGCTTTCCGTCATCTGTAAAGCTGTCGAACTGTAATTTTATGATATCACCATTTTCCATTTAACTCACTCTTTTTTCCCATAACAATCAAAATTATTTAACTTAATCGGTTAAATTATTAATTTTATATGCTATTTAAGGAATATTATTTTCCCGTTTCTTAATTATTATACTACCCTATTCTATAAAACCGTACCTTTTCACCACCTCATTCATAGGTTCTATATAAGTAATAACATTATTGTGATGTGCCCTAGATTGCTCCCCCCAGTGCTGGCTGAGACCCTTTAAAAATTCTATCTCATTTCTCACAGGTATGATATAATAATTTTCATGAACATCCTTTCCATTTGAATAACCCCAGTAAAAAAATGGTCCATTCAATGGTCTGACAACATTATTGTAGAAGTCATAGAACCACTTCGATTTTATCCTGAACTCAATAAGCCTTCCTTTTTCATCATTGGAAATTATTTTGAACTCAGCCCTACCCTTGATTTCCTTCTCCTTTAAATTTGCAACAATTTCCCCATATAAAGGAGATGATTCTGGGTCAAAAAATTTTGGTTTGAATGTCATTTCATTCTGAAAAATTCCTTCATTTTCATTTCTTGATTCGTCCATCTTCATATTCCATACTGTTTTTATCATTAGAAGCCTCGAATAATCTATGTTTATAATATTATGAAACTTGAAGAAGGAAGGTATATCACCTTCATGCTCTTTTTCAAGCATCACTATTTCCACATTATAATTTACGCTGTTTATATATTCGAAATATAAATCATCCACTGCAGACGCAACCGTTTCCGGATATTTGATTGCTATTAACACATCGTGCTGGCCCATTAAGGCTATGCTATAGATAATCACACCTTCAGTTTCCGCTAGACCATTTAGGAATTGATTGGATGCCTTCGTCACTCCTCTTTTGATGGCCTTTCCCTCCAATTCAACCATAATATCATTGCCACTCTTTTCGAACTCAGAGTTCATAAAATCCATTATTACATTTAGCTCCTTATTTGGAAGAAACTTTAGTTTATCTATAAAAAGAAACCACCTCTTATTGATCCTTACTAAGCCTACTCCGAAATGGTCTGACTTCCCATTATCGAATATTACGCCTTGAAATCTTTCTGGTATTGGATTTTCAATGTGGATTCTTAATACCATAAAATATCCGTCAGTTGGTTCAAATTTGATAGGGCACATTTTCTTCATTCTTAATATATACGACGCATATTTAAAATAATGTATTTTAATAGTTAAATTTTTATGATTAATGAATACATTGGAATTGGAAAATCTGATTTCTCAATAATGCCCCTCATCAAAATTTATTATCAATGAGGTCTGTTGCAATTGAATATTAATTTTTCTTAAATCTGGTTAATTCTGTTATTTTTTTCCTGGAGCCTATAGAAAAATTAGCAATTTTGAAATGATAGTTAAATCTTATCGCAAGGAGAAGAGATTTTTGCTAATGCAAAACAGTAAATAATATCTATTACTTCGTTATCACACTAATGAAGCCCCGTGGTGTAGTGGCCAAGCATAGCGGGCTCTGGACCCGTTGACGGCAGTT
>JAGDXO010000035.1 GCA_023256615.1 Thermoplasmata archaeon | reverse complement strand
ACTTTATGCAAATCAGGTAAAGATAGAGTACTTCAAGAAAGTATTGAAAGAACATGGTTGAATAATCGTAATCCAAAATTCCACCCACACGAAAGTGTGATGACCCAAAAAATATAAAAATCATTTTCCGACCAGTCTTGCTACTGTAGTATTTATGTATTCCGCCTCTTCTTTTTTCAAGATTGCAGCTCCTATGTATCCCTTGGGCAAGAATGTAAATTCAACATTATACCCTGAAACATTTGTACCATAGGGATTAACAGGCACTTTTGTTGAAATTTTGATGAAACTGCCTTTTAGCATTAATGATGCACGAGCAGATATGCTTGATATATTGGAAAGGCTGACAATAAATGAGCCATTACTGCTTAGATACTTATTGATCTCTTGTATGTCCACGTCTGTGAGGCCTTTTTGAGCAACTCCGGCCGCCGCTACTCCGAATACAAGCAATGCCGCACTACCACTTTTTCCTTTGGATAAGAATAAGAAATTTCTGTCAGTTATGTATATAGTTCCAGAAAATGGTGGTCTGCTAACTACCTTTCCGTCTATTTTTAGAAGCATAGCCCCTGGATGGTAGAAAAGAAAATTTTCCTGTCCAGAAAATGACTGATTTGGTTGAATATTCTGGTAGGGATAATGTTCTCCTAGTTGTGGTAGGCCAGCATTTCCTATGCTATTTTGACTGGGATTATTTTGTGCAGGTGGAATATTGTTTGGATACTGCTGTTGACTGGTTGTGTAATTGGGTGGAGATGGTGGAAAAGGTACCTGCGGTGGTGGCCCAGGATACTGTTGTTGAGGCGGAGATGGTGGATTTTGCTGGAAAGGTCCCGGCGGTGGATAGTTCTGAGTACCATTATAGTATGCCTGACTGGGTCTCTTTCCCTTTTTCATTAGGATTATTAAAATAATTATTACAGCGATTATTGCAATAATTATTATAAATATCAGGAGCCAAGGGAGGGATGATTTTTTTGAAGAATTTACCGGGACAGTAAGAGATTTGCCATCAACTGTGATGGTCCCTTTTCCATTCTGCACTGAATATCCATTAGGCACTGAGATAGTATAATTGTAGCTGCCATTACTTGCAGTAAAAGTGATTGTGCTTCCAGTAGAATATTTAGTAAGACCATTAAATGTGACTGACCAATTTGTCCCGGATGGAAGACCTAGCTCTTCAAATGTTATGTAAAATTCTTTAGCTAAAGTTTGCGAAAAAGATATGCTCTCAGTGATATCAGCACCAGAAACATTTATGCTCCCATAGGAAGGATTAACTGAATATCCAGATATCATTTCTATTGAATAAGAATAGGTACCATTTTTGGCATAGAATGATATTGAATTTGAAGTGGAATAGTCTGTAGTGCCATTGAATGTAACTGACCAATTTGTCCCTTTAGGTAGCCCTGATTCTGTAAAAGTTATTTCATAGACGGATGGTGGAATTGGTGTAAATGAAATAATTTCTGACACGCTGGTCCCATATACATTAATTGTACCGGACTTTGAACTTATAGTGAATCCACTAATCTCTCCTATACTGAATGAGTAAGACCCATTTGGCTCTCTAAAAATGATAGTCGTGTTAGTAGACGATTTGAGCGTTCCATTCAATGTTACAGACCAGGATTCTCCTGCTGGAAGACCAGTTTCATTGAAATATATATTGTATAGTATTGGTAACCAGGAGACTGGAACTTTTATGTTTGACCCATTCACTGAAATGTTTCCATAATATGAAGTTACGGTATATCCATTTATCTTTCCTATATTATAAGAATAAGAGCCATTAGGTTCGCTGAATGATATTGTTGTGGAATTGGAGGAATGAGAAATACCATTAAGTATGACGAACCATTGAGTTCCTGCCTTCAGTCCAGATTCCACAAAGGAAATAGAGTAAGTGTTCACTGTCCAGCTAATATTTTGTGAAACGTTTCTCCCATCTACGACTATCTTGCCTGTGTTATAAGAGACTCTATAGCCAGGTACGGTCCCAATAAAAAATGAATACGTCCCATTGGGCTCTATGAAATTTATCAAGTCTGATACTGAAGATTCCGATGTATTATTCAATGTTATGGTCCATTTAGTTCCTGAGGGGAGCCCGGATTCCAAAAAAGAAATCTGATACATTACCCTGGTCCAAAGGATTGCTACAGAAACAGTATTTCCTGCCACTGAGATTATGCCATGATCCTGGTCTGGTTTATACCCGGATACTATACTTACGGAGAAAGTGTAAGATCCATTTGGTTCTAAAAATTTAATCTGTGAATTGTTACTTGCGATACTGATGGAATTAAGAGTAACAGACCATTTTGTGCCGGAAGGTAGTCCTGATTCTTCAAAATAAACGGGATAGAGATCTGCGATTGAAATGCTCATAGGATAAATCCCAATAGGGTATGTTTTTATAGAATTATTCGAAATATTTATTGAAGAAATGCTATTATTATCATTGTCAGCCACATAAATGAGCTGATCTCCCGGTGAAAAATAAATACCAATGGGCATCGAATAGCTTGGTAAATAATATCTGCTAACCAGTGCTTTGGATGTAAGATTCAACACGTCAACAGTATTATTACTGCCACTTGTTACATAAGCTAGATCTCCATTCAGAGCTATTGATTCAGGTTCGAAATCTGTAGGTATATTATACATAATAGAAAATGATTGTGTGTTTATTACAGAGACGTGGCTACCGTAATCTATCGGAGATGCGTATTCGTTGACAGCTGCATAAATATAGAGGCCGTTGTTTGAAATTGCAAGACCATTTATGGGATATGTGGAGACAGTTATCTGCCTTATAACCGAATCAGAGCTAATATTAACGACAGTCACATTTCCATCTGTATTTCCAATATATGCAAAAGTGCTGTTCGGGCTAAACACTATTCCATCAGGAATTGCCGTAGGATAACTTTGACTGGTAACACCATTGTATCCACCAGGACTGCCACCCACCGATACATTTACAACTGAATAAGTAGAAGTGTTTATTATGGAAACGCTAGAGGAGCCAGTGTTTGCGACAACCACATATTTCCCATTAGGGGAGATTTCAATACTGTCGGGCGAGGTGCCCACATTAACTGATCTTACAACTTCATCAGATTCCGTACTTATGATAGAAACATTATTGGACTCAAAATTAGAAACATAAACAAATGATCCATTAGGGGAAGTAACTATACCTGCAGGTGCATAGCCTACTGTAATGTTATTGACAATCTTCATGGTTTGCCTGTTAAATTGCGTAATATAGTTGATATATGGGTTTGCATTGGCTATATATCCATATCTAATTTCACTGGAAACAATGTTTGTACCTGGGCTCATTTTAATATTTTGTTGGCCAGAAGATGTTACAGGCGAATAAACAGTAAATAATAAAAATGCGATTATAAAGATTATTAATATTTTTATTTTATAGTTTACCATATTTTGATAATTATTATACAATAATATTAATTTTTCTCTATTCGTTATTCTAAGATTTCATAATGAGTTAAATTATGTTACCTACATATATATTTTAAAAATCAGGCCTTTACCTTATTCTATACGCCCCATGAGCAGAAATGGGCCCGGCCGGATTCGAACCGGCGGTCTCCTCCGTGTCAGGGAGACGTCATAGCCGCTAGACCACGAGCCCTTAGACCTGAATTACCTTAGGATTATAATTCTTTGCTTCTCATTTATGCCTGTTGAGACTACCACTTCTACCATGTATGAAATATACCCGTACAGGCAAATGTCGGTCGATGAATCAGGGAGCTCCGAAGCTTCAGATGGGGAGAATCTTACGGGGCAGTATCAGCGAATATCATTCCGAAATATTCCTGTACATAATAATATCTGAAGACTGGCTTCAACGAAGCTTCTCTGATAAATCCATAAAATGACAACATATTCCAGTAACTGTCAGGCTTAGCATTTTCTATAATCTCTCTTTCTATTCCGATAAGTTCATCAAAATCATTGGACTTTAATGCTTTTATCACAAGTTCATCATATTTTCTGGCATCAGGACTATAACCATAAGGGCCTTTAGAATTATGGGTGTGTGCTTGGTCCGCACTGAATATTACTGTTATTTTCTTGTCACTTTCCTCTATACTGTGGAAAAGGGATTTCCCGAAGTTGATCAATCCTTCCCTGTTTTCGGTTCTCCACTGACCTAATATTGAAACTTTTTTCGGCTTGAAGAACTGGAGTGGAATCAGTGATCCAAAATCTACTGGAAATGATGATAATTTCCCCTCGCTTGTTATAAAATTTACTTCATCCGTATCAATGCATTTAGATAGAATTATTCTGTTTAATTCACGGTCGCTTTCATATTTCTTTCTTATTATTGATTTTCCAATCTTATAATATCCTGAAAGATATTTGGTATTGATTACAGGTATGCACCTGTTTAACCTTAAGGAATGGGGGCTTATTATCACAAAAGAATCTGCAGTATCTTTATTTGTGGATTTCTTAATTATTTCATTCATTTCTTTGCTTTCTTTATTCGGGAGAGATAATATTTCATCGCCATGAGGTATTATATAAGCTCTTTCAAGTACCATCCTAAACACCGTAATCAGTTAATCTTCTCTGATTTTTAATTATTTGGTACGTTTTGGAGAATGGTCTTAGATCTATACCTTTTCTTAAATTAATTATGGAAAAATATTGATCGATATTTTCAATCCCTTCCGCCTTATTCATTGCAGCCCTGACATTTTCCCTGACCTGCCAGACCCCAAGGGGAAGTGTATAGTCATTTCCAATGAACCTTGAAACAATGATCTGACCCTGGATATTCCTTTTCTTCATGTGATCGAGAATAGGTAATTTGGCAGCAAAAAATGATCCTCCAATGGAGGGATTTAATTCTCTTCTCTTGAAATCTTCATAATCAGATTCAATGATATTTCCCCTGTTACCTGTCCATATGGATCCATTATTCCAATTCTCCATCATTTCAAATGAATAAGGGCCAGGGATTATTGAAATATAATAATCATTCCCTATGTTAGAAAAATGAAAATATTCAATTTTATCTAAATAAGGGAAATATCTGATTTCCTTTATCAAGGAATCTGATACTATTTTGTCTACAGCTGTTATAGACCATCTTGTTGGTACAATCCTTCTACCCTTCTGCTTACCGAGCATTCCGGCAGAAAGCATTTTCTCAATAGAATAGAGTGATGTGTTGCCATAGAGGTTCAACACAGCATCATTTGCAGATATGTCGCCATCATAATAGAATCTCTCAAGTGTGGAATCTGATGATGACCCCTCATGCTCAAATTTCTTCAAATAACCTCCAGGCCCGAAAGGTTGCGTTTCAGGTGAAAGGTCAATTCTCTTCTCCCCGTATGCATAAATGATTTCTGCATCAACTGGCTTGGAGGATAATATGAGATCGTGAACTTCAGACAGATAGTTTCCAGGTGATGAAGCTTCATTTATTGATAATAATTTATAACCCCTGTACATTGAAAGCCTCATACCAGCTATACTGTCTATACTCATACGAACCCAGAGATCAGGTCTTTCATATATTTCCGTGTTGCCCGAGACGGGCGGAAGTGAAGGCCCTATCCTTACCTTTGGATAACCGTATGAACCGACAAATACTGAAGGTGGAGAAGATCCTTCAATATGATTTACATCAAGTTTAAGCTTTGATGAGGAGTAGAATTTCGCAAGTATTGGACAGGAAGACTTTCCGCAGAGCATTTTTGTTCCTTTGCATGATACGCAAAGGGAAGCAGGAATTTTATCAAAATCTAGATTGATCATTTTGGTGGAAGTAGATTCGGTATACCATCCTCTATAGGATACTTGTTTCCGCATTTCTCACAAACCAGGACTCCGGAGATAATCTCTCCATTCACTTCCTTCTCATCATTGAGTTTTAGATCTCCCTTGCAAACGGGACAGCATATTATATCAAGAAGGTCCTTGTACATATTCATTGTATCTTTTTCCCATAAATAAGACATGCGGAAGGTGATCTGAATTTCCTTACAACCACATCACTGAAACCTGCATTTTCCATTTCCTTTTTTATAATAACAGGCTCCTTGAAATTTTTCACACTTTTAGCAAGGTAATTATAGGAATCACTCCTAGATATCCTATTACCAAGATGAGGCATAACATCATAAAAGTATAAAGAGAAGAATTGAGCTATAAACGGCCTATGTTCCGGGAATGCATCCAAATTGGCAATTATCCCACCATTCCTAAGAACCCTGAATGCCTCTGCGAAATATTTTTCTGTGGA
Source organism: Thermoplasmata archaeon (assembly GCA_023256615.1). Lineage (GTDB taxonomy): Archaea > Thermoplasmatota > Thermoplasmata > Thermoplasmatales > JAGDXO01. The sequence goes on along the minus strand of JAGDXO010000035.1, from coordinate 18,664 downwards.
GGGAAGGTTTCTCAGTACAAAGGAGGACATAATGCCATCAGCCATGGAATCCCTGAAAGGCATATCCGTTCCCGAACCGATGATGAGATCACCTTTATGCTTGCCAAAAAGCATCATTTCCTTAGTTATATCTATACCGATTATCCTTGCATTTCCTGGATAGAAATCCCTCAATTTTCCAGTTCCTGTACCAACATCAATGATCAGGCCCGAGGATGGCATCAGCTTTACCAATTCCAGTCTCCAGAAAACGTCCATTCCCATAGACATAACAGTATTCATCTTGTCGTAAATATCAGGTATTTTCTGGAATACGTTTTTAACCTTTTCAACCTCAGGCATTCATTCCATTAAGGTTTTAAAGCTATTGTAATTTACCATATCGTGGAAAAAACGGTCATCAGTCTCGGTGGTTCTATTTTCGGGGAAAGCCTTGATTCATACCTGAAATCAATTACCTCAGTCTTAAAAAAATATGAAAATTATGCAATAGTTGTAGGTGGAGGTCCGATCGCCAGGGAGAGAATAAATTTTCTAAGGCAATTGGGTGCAAGTGAATACCATCTGGATAAGATGGGTATACAGGCCACAAGACTCAATGCTCTCACCGTTTCACTTGCCCTTGGAAATTCCATGGCCATACCTACCAACATAGATGACGCAATTGATCTTCTTAATTCATACGGAAAGGTTGTTATGGGTGGCACAGAACCAGGACATACCACGGATGCTGTATCTCTTCTTCTTGCAGAGGCATGGGGAGCTTCAAGGGTGCTCAATATAACAAACGTTGACTCGCTCTATGATAGAGATCCGAATTTAAAGGGTGCAAAAAAAATTGAACGCATCTCCTATCCAGACCTGATGGACCTTCTCACACGCGAGGAAAGAAAGGCAGGCAGCAATTTTCCAATGGATATCCTCTCCATAAATATAGCAATGAGAAGTGGCATAGATATAATGATATTATCATATAAGGACGAAAGAAATGTGAAGAATGCACTGGAAGGCAAAAAATTCAGTGGAACCATAGTTTCAAAGGCTTAAAGCTATGATGACAAGTACTGTGAAGAGGAAGTGAAGCCCCACTATTATATTGGTCTGTCTTGAAATCTTAATTATATTTCTCGGAAGGAAAGAGATCTGGATTAGCGCAAGGAAAAAGAGTACCAGAGACGGGATAATCATTATCCGGAAAGGGAGGACAATAATAGCAGCTCCCAGTGTCATGACTCCATAGATTGTCCTGAAGTTTTTAACTCTGTTGCCATTGATTCTGTCCTCAGGAATATGGTGAAGGAACCTTATTGCCGACGCGAGAAGACCAAGAGAGATAGAAAGAAATACATACTCTCTGGTTACCGCCCCTCCAAGTGCAATAACAGTCCCAAGGAGAGGAAAAGGACCGAATGAAAAGAATGTTGCAATTTCCCCTATTCCTCTGGCGCCCAGCTTGAATGGTGGGATAACGTAGAGCAGGGATAGAAAAACTGCTGTTAGACCAAGGTAAAGCAGTATAATGTTTCTCGTGATATAAACAGTAAAAAGACCAGTTACAATTGCTATGGCAGTAAGGATCATGAACGCTTTCCGCAGTTTTTCTGGCTTGACCCCCATTTTCTCTATAAAATAAGACCCTATTGGATAAAATGTATCAGCATTCTTCAATCTCCTTCCATTCATATTGTCGAAATAATCCATTGATATGTTCAAGGCAGCCTGCATTGTTACCACAACTATGAAGAGAAGTGCGATTATGTATGTGAATCTCCAGTGCATTATAGACCAGCCTACAAGAACGGGTGCAATTGAGGTGAAATAGAGAGGTACCTTCAGTGCCTTAACGTAATCGAGGAAACTCATTGCATCTTTATGCCCTTTCAAATAAAAACATTCTGCAACAGATTGCATTAAAATTTTTAATCCTCCCTCATATTTAGGGGCAATGAATGAACCTGTACTTAAATTCCTGAGGGAAAGCAGAACCATGACCATTTCCACAAATGGGGAGAGACTGTGGACAACGAAAGTGTATTATGCGCTGGAGCACGGGTTTATTTTTCTTGTGGAAAAAAACTCGCAGACCCTGAGGAATTTGCAGATTAATAACAATATAAGTTTTGAAATAGATAATAATAAGCTGTCAGTCTTTGTACAGGGATCCGGTAAGGTTGAGATACTTGGGGAGCCAGCTGATTTTCCAAAGGAAAGGGGGAAACTCGTATACAAGGTCCCTGAAGACCAGATATTCATAAAACATGAGCACGTTTTGATTGCCAGATTGATACCTGATGAAATCAGATCTATGGATATGAGAGTTGAAATGAAGAGATCTGGAGAAAAATTTTCCACAGAGGAGCTTGTTGAAGATATCAGACCCCTCTATAAAGCATTCAGGCCATGGTCATTCCAGCAGAGTGTTGTGACTTTCATAGCCGGGAGTATACTTGCAGGATATATTCATTCCCTATATATTATAATAGGAATCATAGGAATAATACTTGCACATGGAGCATTCAATGCAATTTCTGAATACTTTGATTATAAGACAGGAATAGATAATCCAAAATCTTTAGGAGGTTCCAGAGTGCTGGTGGATGAACTTGTGAAACCGGACAGGGTTATTTATTCGTTTATAATAATGTTCATACTGTCTATTTTTACTGCAATTTATCTTGTTATTGCAAGGCCAGAAATTATTCCATACGTATTACTGGGCATAGTAGCAGGATTGGTCTACGGGATACCGAGGATAGGTTTCAAGCATCTTGCACTTGGTGATCTCTCCGTTTTTCTTGCTTGGAGTGGAATATTTCTGGGTGCTCTTATCCTTCAGGGTGGAAAGATTGATTTGGTAACGCTCCTGCTGATGCTTCCATTCCCGCTCTTGACCGTCAATATACTGCATGGAAACAACTGGAGGGACATAAATGATGACAGGCAGAAGGGAGTTAGGACAGTTGCTTCATTACTGGGACAGGAAGGCTCCAAAATTTACTATCTACTTTTGCTTTGGGTATTTGTCCCGCTTGACATTTCAGCGGTTCTTATGGACAGGAGAATGTTCCCTGTAATAGCCACATTCCTGACCCTTCCATTTGCCGTTAGCCTTAGCCGGGTTGCCATAAACAATAAAAACATTAAGAGGGGAATGCTTGATAAGCTAACCGCATCTTACACTCTATATTATGGGATAGCATTTGTCGTATCTTTCATTCTGTTCTCTGGTTATTCCACAGGTCTCAGACTTTTATTCCCTTGAAGAATGGAGGTAACGGTAAATCATAAATATCATTTTTTTTGTCCTGCTTCCTCCAGTCCCCCACATTATTTCCTTTTTAAGGACAGTATATTTAGTTCCACAGCTTTTGATAAGGGCATCTCCTTTTTTCATCAATCCATAATCCCCCTTTTCACTTAGTTTTATGGCAAGTCTGCTGCTCTCAAGTATCTGGTGGGATCTTGCAAAATCCTGGCTGCTTAGATAACCTAGGTCAGTTTTTACCTTCAGAAGCTCATCTATAGCATCATAGGTGGTGTTGACAATTGTATCCCTATCCATTAGCACAGTCTCATAGTTAAGGAAATCAGCCCATGTCCTTCCTCTATCAAGGGCGTTGTAATGATCCATGAGAGTCCTGTACTTCACCTTATAACCAAGCTCAGGAAGTTCAAATCCCCTCGATCCAGGGTCCAGGAAAGGTGATACGGGGGAGGTAAAAATGAACAACCTCTCATTCCTGTTGTTAATTTCCATCAGATGCCTTGCATATTTAACATCATCAAGCGCATCCTGCCTTCCCTGTCCTGTCAATCCTATTAGAAAATAGACATCTATCTTCTTTCCTCCAAGGTCAAGAAAATCATATACAAACTTTTCAAGAGATTTGTTGGTATAAGGCCTCCCATTCTTGAATCTTATCTTATCATTCGAAGAGTCAGGTGAAATTTCCATTGACACATCATAGGTGACATTCACCATCCTAGAAAGATCCTCCCTGGCATGAGGAACAAAAACTTCAAAGAGGAGAGGAATATCTATTCCTTCTTTCTTCAATGTGGAAAAAATATATTCCTTTTCTTTTGCAGACCTCATCAGTATATCTCCAACAACAAATACGGGTATCTTAAGATCGTTGTTTATGTTCATTATATCTTCCACAAGTTTCTCAGAAGAACGGAAAATTGGGCCAGGTCTGCCGTAAAAATTCTTGTAGGCGAAATGAGAACCCCCACATATTCCACAGCTATAGGAACATCCATGGGTGCTCAGGACCATTGCCACCGGCTCTTTAGTCCAGTCGCAGTAAGGTAGATGACCAAGAACATCAAAACTCCTGATCGAACTTTTTATTATCTGCGTATAATCATATTTCTGGTAATCAAGATTTTCGGGCATGAAAGTGAACCCGTTGTCCCTAATAGTTGCCCCTTCTCTATAAATTATATTTGGGATTTCTCTCATATTCTTGCCAGAAAGGATCATTTCCATTGTAATTTCAGAGGTATCCCCTCTAACTACAATATCAACGTCCTTCACATCCCTGATGATTTCTTCCGCGTAATATGTCGCAGAAAGGCCTCCCATCATTACCCTTATATCCGGCCTGATCTCCTTTATTATCCTCGCAAGATTAAGCGCCCCATGAACGTGAGGGAGCCAGTGAAGATCAAGACCAATGTATTCAGTATCTATTTTCAGCAGCTCCTCCTCAAAGTTATATCGCCTGGAATTTAACATTTTTAATGCAATATTGTCAATTCTTACATTATATCCCTTTTCCCTGAGATAGGACATAATTGCAAGAAATCCTATAGGGTACATCTCAAAGACACCTGTGCTGGGAACCAGTTCGGAAATAGGACCTGCAACTATATCCCTTTCCCTGAAATCGTATATTGAAGGAGGATGCATTAAAATAAGGTCATATTTCATTTTGTGTGTATAAAATACAAGAATTTAAAAAAATTGTTTTTCCTGATAATTAAATTTTAAAAAATGAAAATAAAATTTAAATTATTCGTTTACAAGTATTGGATTATTCAGTGCCTTACGCATTGCAACCTTGTATCCAAGGATCCCGATCACCACAACAACTATTATCACAAGGAAGAATCCAACACCGAGATCGTGAAGATTATGTACTTTTATAGGGGTTATGACACCAAAGCTGAGAATTTGAGGAAATGCGAGTATCATACCTCCAGCCACTATGAATGCAACCCCCCCATATTCTAGGACATACGTAGATATGGTCTTACCTACAAAAGCTATACCTTCCTTCGTGAGATTCTTAATTTTGCTGAGCCATGTACCGAATATTGTTCCAAAGAGTATCTGCATTGTCATTGTTCCAAGTCCAAATAATAGGCCCGGCAGGAATCCAAAGTATACTGAGGGCATTGAAGGGGCAAGGACAGTATAAATTATCAGTGCGAAGGCCCCGAATCCAAAACCTGCGACGAATCCATGAATGAGTGCAAGCTTTACTGGAACTGGCTTTGTATCTATGCTATCATGCGAAACTTCAGCAGGATTTATTTTATGTTCCATTTCTTCCCTTTGTATCTCACTGCCCTTCTTATGTATACCGAATAGAATACCAAGTCTCTCCTCAATGTAATGCCAGTGGAGATATTTACCCTTCCTCGCTATATATATTCCTGCGAGGGCCATTGCCAGCCCGACGAAAATGTATGTAACTCCGAAAGCTGCTGCAGTCATAAATACACCCGCTAGTGCAAGATAGCTGAGTTCTGACAATATTGCCCTCTGAGCCGTGAAGCCAGAGCTGAATACGAGTCCTGTCTTTGCACCTCCCTTGGTGCTGAATGTCCCAACTGAGTATGAAAATGTTATTGGCCACGTGTGTTCATCAGGAGTTATCCCATGAACTATTCCAAGAAGGTAGGAGATTATGAGTGCGCTTACAAGAGTAACGTTCTCCGGATTCCATAGATTTATGTATACCATAGGTTCATCTACCTCTTGCTCTCTATAATTTTAAATCCATGGGGGCATTTCTCTGGTTTGCCTATCTTTTCTATAATCTTATCAGCACTCTCACTATCTATGAGGTAATCAAATCTGCTAACTTCCCTGCAGGCTTCATCCGCATTAACTCCGCATTCAAAAAGGAATGTTTCCATTACCCTGTGCTTCATGATTATCTCTTCATAGCAATTGTTACCCTTCTCAGTCAGCAAAACCATCCCTGCCTCCTTTTGAACAAGACCCTTCTCCACAAGCCTTTTTATAATCTCTTCAACAGTTGGCATCTTCATATCCAAGGATTTGGCTATGAAAGATATGCGCGTAGGGAAGCTCTGGTTCCTGTTTTTACCTATTGTAATTATGCAGTCTCTTTCCCTTTTTGTAATATTAATGTTATTGTTTTTCATTATTAGGATAATACTAACAATTATAAAAAGATTTAACTTTGTTATTATAATATTAAATAATGCTTTTATGAATGTTCTATAAGAATCATAGTTTTGAAGCAGCTAAAATCAGGAATACCAAAAAGTAGTTATTTTCAATTATTAATACAAACACGGTGAAAATTTGAAGGTTTTAATTCTTGGAGGCGGTACGGTTGGCCAGGGTATAGCCTATGCTCTTAAAAATGAATTCAATGTCACCATTGCAGATAGCAATGAAAATACGCTAAACTTCATAAAGGAAAGAATGAATGTTTCAACCTTGAAGTTTGATATTAACAAGGATGATCTGGCTTCATTGATGAAGAAATACGATCTTGTCTCTGGAGCCCTTCCGGGGAAATATGGAATGAAGGTTATTCGTGAAGCTGCGAAAGCAGGTGTTGATCTAGTTGACAACAGCTTCATGGAAGATGATTTTTATACTCTTGAAGATGATGTTAAAAAAGCCGGAATTACAGTGATTCCGGACTGCGGGGTGGCACCGGGTCTTTCAAATATAATAGTCGGGAGGCTGTATGCAGAGTATGGCCAGCTCAAGGATGTTGATATAAAGGTAGGCGGGCTTCCGGAGACGAACATCCCCCCTCTTGGATATAAAATAGTATTTTCCCCGGTAGATACTCTTGATGAATACACCAGAAAGGTGTTAATCCTGAAAGATGGAAATATCACTGAAGTGGAACCCGGTGAAGGTCTGGAATATTTCTTTGTTCCAAATATTGGATCTCTGGAGGCTTTCTATACCAATGGACTAAGATCTCTGCTGAGAAATGTGAAAGCTGAAAACATGGGAGAGAAGACAGTAAGATACAGAGGGCATTTCGAGAAGATGAGGCTACTGAAGGATCTAGGTCTGCTTGATGATGAATATATTTCTGTAAATAATACAAACATAACTCCAAAGGAGGTTCTTGCAGAATTATTCAGGAGGAAACTATCGTTTTCTGATGTGGGAGATTTACTTTATATGGAAATAAATGTCACAATTCCCGGCAATGAAGGTAAGGAGATCTATAAAGTTGTTGATAGGACGGATAAAGTGACCGGACTTACTGCAATGGCAAGAACAACTGGGTTCACTAATGCCTCAGTTTCGAGACTCCTGCTAAAGGGGAAGATAGATGAGAAGGGTATCATAGCTCCTGAGATAATAGGTATGAATGGGAATAATTTCATGGAAATTGAAAATTTTCTGAAAATGATGAATATTAATATGGAGCATAAATTCCAGTAATTATGAAAGGTATCTCCCTGCTCTCTGGCGGAAAGGATTCTTACATGGCCCTCATGATTGCCATTGGTACAGGGATGGATATAGAAAGAACCATAACTGTGATACCGCAGGAAGACTCGATGATGTTTCATGTGCCCAATGCCACTCTTGGAAAAGCGGTCTCTGAACTTGCAGGGATTGAAAATGTTGCTGTTAAGGAAGATGAATTTTATGAAGAGATTGAGAAATATAAAGGGTACAGTATAGTTGCAGGAGCAGTGGAATCAGAATACCAGAAAACAAGACTTGAAAGGCTGGCCTATGAGATAGGAATGAAGACATTCTTTCCTCTATGGAGGCGAAACCAGTTGAACATAATGCATGAATTCATCAAATCCGGGTCCAGAGGAATATTCGTTTCCGTTGCCGCAGAAGGTTTGGATGAAAATTTCCTGGGCAGGGAAATAGATGAGAAATCACTTTCAGAACTGATAAAATTAAATATCAAATATGGAATATCAATAGTTGGTGAAGGTGGAGAATATGAAACGCTTGTTACCTACAATCCTTTTAATGATCTTTGCATTGAAATTCTTGAAAAGGAAATATTGAACAGGGGAATGCAGAAGAATCTCATAGTGAAGAGATATTCGGTTCATCCTTTCCATCAATGAAATGAGAAACACCTGAAGGGTCCTCAATTATTACAGTGAACTTTACATCTCCATTCATTGCCCTGTGTATTTCATCCTCTTTTTCCTTCACCCTCTCTTTATCTTCAAAAAGTGGGAGTACCCTTAGGAACCTTTCAAGAAGGCCTTCTATATTTGTTACAAATGTTTCAGCTACTGGGCCAGGATATATATTCAGTCCTAATTCTGGAATAGATACCCTCGCCTGATTTCCCCTAGCAATCTTTGTAAAAAGGTCTTCCTTTTTCTCTATCTTAACTTCTGCCCTTGTGGGATTGTTTCCAGTGAACGCAAAATCATTGATCTTATATCCGCAATCCCTGCATCTAAGATAATAGTGAGAAACCTTCCCAAAATTAGGTATATCTATGTCTTCAGTCCCCCACTCCATTTGCTTGCTACCGCAAGCTGGGCAGGTCATATTTGTTCTGTCCAATTCAACAACCTCCCTGTGTATATTCTCCTGACTTTTCTTATATCGTTCACGGACTGGGAAGAAGTCAGGAACATTGCACTTCTCAATTCAGCTTCAATTGTATCAATCAGCCTGATAACCTCCTGTGAGGATTCCATACCAGCCTTGAGGAATTGAGAGGCCAGGCCGGCTGCAGATGCACCTAGCATCAGGCCCTTGAAGACATCAAGTCCATTCCTGATGCCTCCAGAGGCTATTACAGGCAATTCCCCCTCGCACATCATGACAGAGACGGGTGAAGGTATTCCCCAGTTCCAGAATGATTCTCCTACCCTTGCCTTCTGAAAATTATTGCTCTCCAGACCCCTGTGATACTCAACAGCAGAAAATGAGGTACCTGATCTTCCTCCTGTATCTATGGCTGCCACCCCAGCTTTCATGAAATCCATCGCATCCATCCTTGAAAAACCTGCTCCTGTCTCCTTCGCAATTACCCTGTATTTCTTTGTAATCAACGAGAGTCTCTCCATAATCCCCTTAGAATTTCTGTCACCTTCAGGCTGGGCCATTTCCTGAACAAAATTGAAATGTATAGCGAGAGCATCAGCCTTAACAAGATCCACAGCATATTTTATATCATCGTCACTAAGCGCATTCTTCTTTTGCCTTATGAGTTGAGGTGCTCCTATATTGGCAATTCTCAGTGGCACATCATATTCAGTAATTATGGAATAAGTATCAGCAACTTCCCTGTTATCAATTGCTGCTCTCTCCGAACCAACTCCCATTCCTATTTTCTTTTCTGCTGCCGCTATTGCAAGATTCTCATTGATTTTCTTGGTATCCGGATGGCCCCCTGTCATGGATGATATTATGATTGGCATAGAAAGTTTCTTGCCAAGAAGATCAATTGATAGATCTATATCGTCGTAGTCTATTTCAGGCATGGATTTTTGCACTATCTCAATATCGTTCCAGTAATTGTGGTCGTGAGAAACATCTTCCTCAGCTATGATCCTGATATGATCAATCTTCCTTTTCTCAATAGTCAATGCACCACCGTCCCTATAGTATCTTCATCATTCAGTGCCTTCTTCAACCTTTCTGGGAACATTCCATTCACTATCATTACCTTTCTGGTGAATGGAAGCATGAGCTTTATCTTTTCTACCTTACCTGTCATCGATCCCGTGGCATCCTTCCCTTTATCTTTTATATTTAGTTCCGAGGCCCTTACATCCCTGAAAAATTTTGCGTTTGAATATTCCTTGGGATCTGATGAATAGAGACCGTCTACATCAGTCGCAAAAATGATTTCATCGGGTTTGAACTTACGGGACATGTCAAGTATTATTTCATCTCCTGAAATAATCCTGTAATTCCCTTTCTGTATTATTATATCTCCATAAAGAATTGGTGAGAAAGTATTCCTTAACATCTCCTCAACAATATCGAGATTTGGGCCATTATTACCATAGATTGCGTGGGTAGGAAGTGAGATCCCCCTGAATCCCTCAGCTGCAAGGGCATCAGAAATTATTGAATTCAATGAAAGTACATCATTAATAACTGTGCTAATCTCAATCTCCTTCCCCCTGACTTTTCCAGGCGTATCTAACCCAAATTCTAGGGATTTATTATGGCCAAATGAACCAGCCCCGTGAACAAGGATAAGAGGCTCTGGGAACTCACCCAGTACCTTTGCAATGTTTGCAATTGCTTCACGGTTGACTGATCTGTATTTGTCCTTGTTGGTAATTACGCTTCCACCAATTTTGAGTATTTTCACATCTTTAAATCGTTCTCTATTAAATAAATCCTTTGAAATGAATTGCTGATATCCTTTGCAAATCTTATCTATAAACAGGAAACCCAAGATGCCTTTGCGGGGGGAGAATGTAAGCTAAATATTTCACCAAACACCGCTGTCAATAGAAGAATGTTTATCCTTGAATAAATTTACCACACATGCCAATGGATGTCTCTCTTTTCAGTTACATCAGGACACTGCCGGAAGATAATATAAATCTGGCTTCCAGCGGGATGAAAGGCATAAATCCTGAAGGGAATGGGGCAGAGAATGTTGAAGATTTAATATCAAAATTATATGGAATAAAAGGTAGTAATGTAATGATAACCCCCTCAGGAACATTCGCATCATTTTTCACCCTCTTTTATCTAAGGAAAAAGATAAGAAGAATGATCACCATAACTCCTGAATACCCTGTTTTTTACTATCAGGCAAAAGATCTTGGATATGAAGTTGAAACTGAGAACAGACTTACGGACGATGGGATTGAACTCTCACCGTGGGATGTGGAGGAAAATGCAGCATATTTCCTGAGCAATCCCAACAACCCTTCCGGTCTGTTATGGAGCGATGAGAGTCTAAGGTCAATAGCGAGGGAGACTGAAGGCAACGATTCATATCTGATAGTAGATGATACATTCTCATTTTTCACATCATCATTTTCAAGGAAAATGGATATCGGCAACAATATAATGATTGGTTCTATGTCAAAATTTTTTGGTGATTCTGGGATAAAGATGGGATGGATCGTGGCCCGAGACAGCATAATCCAGGAAATGAGGGAGATGATGGACATAATAGTGCCTGATATATCCCTTGCTGTCAGAAGAAGGGCTCATTATCTTCTTTCAAATATTGAAATGTATAGGGACTACAATACAAAAAAACTGAAGGCAAATTATGCAGTTCTCAAGGAAAACCTTGGAGATTATCTTGTTGATAGTCCAGCTCAGATAATAAATGCCCTTTATGTCAATGAAAACTCACTGAAATTCTCGCAGTCTCTTCTGAAAGAGGGGGTATCCTCAATCCCCGGGATATTTTTTGGATCAGACAATATAATAAGGGTGTGCATAGGTTCAGAAGAGCAGGAGAGAATTGAAAGAGGTGCAAAGATTATATCCAGAAAATTAGTTAATGGTAAGCAGTGATCATGGAACCTATAGGTATACTTTATGGGGATCTGAGCCCCACTGTTGTCAACTGTTCAATATCGGGAAAGATAAGGCAGGGCGATTATGTCAAGATAAAGCACCAGGAGGTTGGATGGGTACTCGCAAAGGTTGACAGCATAGAAGCGAAAACAAACCTCAGCATAGAAAAATCTTATCAGGTCATGGAAGGAAACTCAGTAGACATACAGCAGTCCATTTCCTCAAAACTTGTTGTGATTGGATACAGGGATGAAAGAAATCTCATGCAATTCCCCAGGACACCATTCATGGCAGGAACACCCGTGTATCAAGCTGAGGATGATTTTATAGGTTCCGTATTGAACCTCGGAAGGAACAAGAGAGGAAGGGCTTACATAGGACTTGTCTATGGACATAATATACCATTCACGATAGATATAAATTCCATGGTTCAGAAACACATCTCTGTCCTCGCAAAAACCGGGGGAGGGAAGAGCTACCTTACTGGAGTGATAGTTGAAGAGCTTATGAAGAACGATGTTACTGTGGTGATCCTTGATCCCCATGGAGAATATGCCGCTATGGGGAATAAGGCATCACCATCCAGGGAAATGACTAGGTTCGGGGTAGAACCTAGAAGCTACAAGGACAAGATAATAGTTTTCTCCGCAGATGGAGGAGACGTTCCACTAAGATTCACACTTTCACAGATAAATGTCAAGGAGCTCATAAGTATAATGAACCTGAGTGATTCAAGGACATACGTAGTTCCGCTCAGGAAGGCCGTGGATGCAGTGAGGCTAAGCATGCCTGAATATACATTTGACGATATTATCACCGAGCTCAAGAAGCAGGACGATTCTTCACTATCTCAGGCTCTCGAGAAAGAATTGAGGTATCTGAAATCACTTAAAATATTCGATAAGAGAGGATTGAGAATAGATGAAATAGTAAAGAACGGGAAGGTATCCATAATTGAGATGAAGGGCCTACCACCGGATGTACAGGAACTTGTTGTACAGAGGCTTGTTTATTCCCTTTTTGAATCCAGGAAGAAGGAAAAGATCCCTCCACTTCTAATGGTTGTTGAGGAAGCACATAATTTTGCGCCACAGCAGGGGAAGGCCTTCTCTTCTAAAATAATGAGGACAGTTGCATCTGAGGGGAGGAAATTTGGTTTCGGCCTTCTTGTTGTATCTCAGAGGCCGGCAAAGATAGATAAAAATGTTCTTTCACAGTGCGGAACCCAGATAATTCTGAAGGTTACAAATCCCAATGATCTGAAAGCCATAGGGAACTCTGTTGAAGGATTAACAACAACATCTCTCGATGAAATACAGAGACTTCCGATTGGAGTTGCACTGGCAGCATCCCCGGAACTGCCAATACCGCTTTTCGTTGAAGTCAGACCCAGGGAGACGGACGATGGAGGGAAGAATGTGAGGGTGGTAAGATGACCTTGGAGGATAGGGCTAAGAGATACATTGAAATGACGGAAAATGCTCTTAGGATAGTGAAAGTGGCACCATCTGAGGAAAGCCTCCTATACAAAGGAGGAAAGGATTTTATTGAAATGTGCAGGAATTATCTCAACGATTCAAAATATTTTTTTGAGAAGAGGGATTATGAAAATAGCCTTGCCGCAAGCTCGTATGCATATGCATGGCTTGATGCAGGCGTAAGGATAGGGATACTTTCCGCTCCAGGCGATTATAAAAGGTTCACACAGTATTCCTAACGGAAGGTACTGTAGCTGTAGAGCAGGTCAATCAGCTTCCTGCTTGTATTCTCGTCTATTATGCCTTCTTTTTTCTTTAACAATATGTAATCCCTTGCTTCCAGGATTCCATTCTTGGATGCCTTTGCATATACAGCTCCAAAAACACTCCCCCTCAAGCTCTCAGGGAGATCCTTCAATGATTTCTCCAGAAGAAATCTAAATTCCTCATTTTTCCTCATGTTCAGCTTTCTCAGTTTCTTCTGATTCCTGTTCATTCCAATTTGTTCCTTATTTTGACTTATCTGCATTCCTTCGGTAAAATAATATCATGGTATTTATACATTTCTGAGACTATTTATTTATGATCCAACGACGATAAAATATTTTCTATGGAAACGTAAATTTAAATTCAATGATATCGATTATGATAATGTGCAGGACGACGAAAAAATTCATATTTTTCTTTCAAGAGAAGCTGCCTTTTTCTATTCATTGAGAAATAAAGTGAAAACCCAGGGTATTTATGACCTGCTTGAGGAGATAGCCTCGAACTTCAAGATAAATACTGTCAGTAAATTTGAATCTGTAAGGCTTTTCCTGGAGGCAGGGGCCGATTTTGAAGATGTAGATACAATAATCAAGATCAAGAATTTTCTGAAAAATATTGAAAAGGAAAAGGATATTCACAGGATAAGCACTGACAAATTCTATCAGAAGAGAATAGAGAAAATAAGCAGTGTTATAGTTAATTATTATTCAAAGATAACAGAGGCAAAGAAGAGTGAAATAGATGACATTCCCGATTTCATAAATCTTTTCGGGATAAAGTTCAATAGAGGTAATTATGTAATCCACATTCCCCAGCCCTACAGAAAATTCTACAACTTTTTCAGAGGAAGTAATTTTTACAGCTCTGGAAATAAAGAAACAAAAATTGCAAAGAAAAAATTCCCGGATTACTGGGCCGAATCTATGTGGATTGCGAGGAGCATCACGCATGACAGAGGGTTCATAGGCGTTATCGTACCTGACGATTCGTCCATAATAAATATTTCAAATAGTCTTGAATTTATGGGGATAAGGCACTCCATTGTAAGCTCTATACCCTATTTCGCGGAAAGAAATATGCCTCTCTCATTGATAAAATCATTCCTTCTTGCGGTTAATGAGGACTATTCATATGACAGGATGATGCAGCTAATAACAAATCCATTGCTTAAGATGGAGGAAGAAAAGATAGAAAAGATAAGAAAAGCATGCTATGAAAATAATGTCACCTCCGGATGGAATAACTGGTCAATAATCTTAAAAGATTCAGAGGAGTTAAAGAATCACCTCATATCCCTCTCGAAATCATTCGGTAAGAAAGAAATGATGCTGACGGAATTCAAGAATATATCAAAAGATTTCATTCCTGAATCTTTGAAGGAATTGGATGAAATGATGACCTTTATCTCCTTCCTGGATGAAGACTCTTTCAGGGACGTGAATCTTCTTATCACATATCTTGACAGAGCATCTCTCTGGATCAGGAAAAGGAAGTACAACGAATCAAATGTCGTCATAGGAAAACCAGAGGATTTAATAGGACTTGAATTTGACAAGGTTTACATTTCGAGACTTGATGAAAGCTCATCAGAGAGATCATTTCCAGAGGATGCAAGAGCACTGATCACTAAAATAGAAGGAAGCGATGTTTACGAAGAATTTCTATCATCACAATATCAATCTATCCTAAACGATTCTGGGGAGGCTGTACTTACATATTCAGTGCTTGATGACAATTTGAATTACACAGAGTCCGTAATGTTCTATGATTCCATAGGTGGGGAAGAGGAACAGATAAACAGGGATGAAATATTCCAGCCAATGTCAAAAACTGAATTTTCTCAGGAAAAGAAAGGTGATAAATATACAATGGATGTGAAACTTGTTAACAAACTCTTAGAAAATCCAGTTTCTCCAACATCACTAGAGGTATATCTTGACTGTCATTTCAAATATTTCCTGCAATCAGTGCTTTACATTCAGGAGATAGATGAGCCCAGTGAATTCATCGATGCAAGAGTTTCTGGATCACTTACCCACAGGATACTACAGGAGAATTATTCCATGAACATATCTCCTAGGGATTTTCTTAGGAAGGCAGATTTACTTATAGATTCAGAAATAAATAAAACCCCGTTCCAATCAAAGAAAAGAGCACTGGATTTCTACAGAAGGAAATATATCTCCAATGGAAAGCTCGGAAGATTTTTCCTTGTTGATGTGAGGAATGCAATTGATAGGGGAAGAAGATTTGTCAAAGCTGAACTATTATTCGGGAAAGAGAAAGATTTATCTTACAGAATTGACGACAAGGAGATATTTTTGAAAGGTATAGTGGACAGGGTGGACGATAGTGAAAATGGTCTTTCAATAATTGACTACAAGAGTTCGCTCAGTGAATATCCTGCTGGCAGCCTGTGCAATGAAAGAAAGGTTCAACTATACTTTTATAAATTGGGAGTGGAGCATATTTACAAAAGAAAGGTGATTGCAGCAGCCTATGTGTCCTTCAAGGATACTGCTGAGGGATACCAGACAAAGGGACTTTACGAGGGGATAATGAATGAGGAAATGGAAATAAATAACTGCAGAAAGATAATAGATCCTGCACTCTCTTCGCTAATTGAAGGAAAATTTGACCCCTTCATAAAGGAAAACGGAGATATTGTGAAATGTGAGAGAACATTCTATTGCCCCTTCCTGAGCGTATGCAGAGGTCAGGAGCGGAGGTGGTGATATGAGCGGCGAGATTGTAACAGCAGTACCAGGGTCCGGTAAAACTCATACTCTCATTGAAAAATGCTATAGTCTCATGGTCAGTGAGGGCGTGGAAAATATCGTGGCCATAACATTTACAGACAGGGCTGCGAGTGAATTAATGGACAGGCTCAAGGCCAGGGCCCGAAAAGAAAATAATATAGAATTGTTGAAAAAGCTTCCTGAATCGAACGTTGGAACAATACACAATTTCTGCTCCAGGATTATAAGGGACTATGGAGAGATAGTCAAGATTAGGAGGGATTTCAAGGTAATGGATGACATGGAATCTTTTTATTTCCTTGATAGAGTGGTAAGGGAATTCCTCATATACCTCCAGGATTCGGGCGAAGATGATGAGGTTACAAGAACACTTGATTTCATCATAGATTATTTCAACACGGATATTGAGGATGTTATAAAGAACGTAAGGGATATACTTAAGGACCATAGGAGTTATTTCATTAAAATGCACCTCCTCAATGGAGCATTCTCTACTGCTTTCAGGAAGGAAGATTTCACGACGGATATAATCAGGGAAATACTTTCTAGATTTTTTGTCTCAATGATTCCTTACCTTTCAATCATAATAAGTTCTGTTGTAAAAGAATATCAGGAATACAAGAAAGAGGAAGGACAGATGGATTTTGATGATCTTCTCGTATACACTTTTGAAATATCAAAGAAAATGGGGAAGGAACTTGCAGAAAGATTCCCCTTCATACTCATAGATGAATTCCAGGATACCGATGAATTGCAGATCTCAATATTTGAACATTTTCTTAACAATGGATCATACATTTTCGCAGTGGGAGACCCTTACCAGAGCATATATTCATTCAGGGGGGCACATCCTGATGCCCAGGGTAAACTGAAAGAGAGAATTGATCTTAGGAGAGAGCTCAGAGAAAATAGGAGAAGTTTTTCCTCGCTCATAAGATTTTATAACTCAATCTTCCCAAAAATAATGGGCAGCGAAGAGATGAAACCTTTCCAGAATAATGAGGGAATGGTGGATATTTCAATTGATGATGAACCATTCTTCGCTATCTCTGAAATTATAAAGGAAAATATAAGAAACGGCATTAAACCTGGAGAAATAGCTGTTCTCTCAAGAACAGGCACTCAGTTTCTTAAACTGAAGAAATTACTGAAAACGGAAGGAATAGAGGCAGTGACGGTATCTGGCGAATCAATTCTGAAATCACAGGAAGGACTGGATATATACAACATCATAAGATACCTGGCTGATCCTTCCGATAAGGTAGCACAGGCTGGATTGCTATTTTCCCCAATATTTGATTTTGACGTTTCAACTATGTATGGAGAAAGAGAGAATCTGTCAAGGTTGGCCTCGGAGAGAATGATGAAGTACAGGGAGATGCTTGCCGAAAGGAGAATAGACCATGTGATACAGGAAATCCTCCTTAATGAAGGATACTTATCACATATATCTCGGAGCGATGAAAGGAGGGAGAGAAATGACCGGTTATGGAGGATACTGGTAATAATCTCATCACATTTAGAGAGATATGGCGATGACATTTTTTCCCTCAGCAAATGGTATGAAAATGCAATGCAGACAAAGGAAAGTGGGCCTATAGATGACCTTTTAACAGACGAGTCCAGGGTCAAGATAATGACTGTACACCAGTCAAAGGGACTCGAATTCAGGGTTGTAATAGTATATGGACTCGACTCCGGTTGGGAAAATGAGAAATATTATGTTGACGATTCAACAGGCATCATCAGCAAGAATGGTTATGGTTTCATAATATCGCCTTCAAAGAAAATACTTGAGAAGGGTACGATGAGGAAACACGCCAGGGAGGAGGAGCTCAGGGTAATGTATGTGGCTTTCACACGTGCCAAGGAACAACTGCACATAATTTTATCAAAGAAGGATCTCAAGAGCCAGATGAAATGCAAAAATTCTGAAAGTTCTATTTGTGCTCTGCAGAAGGTGATGGATATATGGGAAGGTGACAAAGAGGAAAATATGATTGAAAAACTCTCAAAGCATCATGTGACCTTAATTAAAAATAAGAAAACCCAGCCTCTTAAAAACACTTACAACATATCTGAAAGCATCATTATCAATAAGAAATCAACGGAATATTCAATCCACAGGGATGCGGACTTGAATACCCAGGCAATCAAGGAATTTCTTTCATCCAGAAATGATACTATCAGAAATTTCAGGATAATTCTTGAGGGAAGTGTACTGACTGTTTCCAACGGAGGACTGAAAATCTATGAGCGGAAGAAAGTTCAGGGGGCGTATTATGTTGAGAATGGGAAGATAGAATACATCATTTAAAGTGAACCTTTTATATCATTTCAATATTAGGCATAAGCTCCGGTGGTGTAGACCGGCCAAGCATATGAGGCTCTCAATCTCACGACCCGGGTTCAAATCCCGGCCGGAGCAT
>JAGDXO010000045.1 GCA_023256615.1 Thermoplasmata archaeon | reverse complement strand
ATAATGCAAATCTTTCTCATGTTATTATCACATATTTGAATTTTCAATGATTTTTATCACCAAGTCAGGTCTGTCAGAGCCGATACCGTCTACCCCAGCATTTAATGAATTTTTAATATCATTTTCATCATTTGGAGCCCATACTGTTACCATTATTCCTTCCTTATGACACTTTTCTACGTACTCTGCATCCAATCCTTCGTAGTAAAGTGAAATCATGTTGCAACCTGAATTCCTGGCCATGGAAATGGGGTCCACAGGAAAACCAGCAAATAAGACCCCACACATTAGACCGGGAATCTCTCTCTTCATAATCTTCACAGCATCATGGTAAAATGAGATTATCACGCATTTATTTATTAAATCCTTCCTTCTGGAAAATAGTGATATAAGGGCTAAAACTGTTTCCCGGCTCTTTAGCTCTATCACCACAGGAATACTTATAATATCCAGAAGTTCCTCAAGTGTAGGTATTCTTTCGCCATTGGGCAGTCTAATTTCTGAGATCTCATTATAATCCATCTCTGCTATTTTTTTATCTATATTTGCTATTCTCATGAGATCAGGATCATGGGAAATTACAAGTTTCCCGTCTCTTGTTGTGTGAACGTCACACTCGACAGCATCGACACCCATTTCCTGAGCTTTCAGGAATGATGAAATGCTGTTCTCGAAAGATGAACTTCCACCTCTATGTGCTATGATAAATACATCCCTCCCCCTGTATTTCATGACCATAAATTAAAATGTCTCATGAAATAAATTATTTCCCCCTATCGTTTATCATAAAACAGATTTTAGATCTTTTCCACATATCCCACAAAAATATCTGACACATTGTTACCTGTTCTTCCGGTAATTATGACATCTTTGCTCATTTTCAGGGGAGTCAGGCTTTCACTATTTGAAAGAAACTCTCTTATTTTCCTTTTAGAGAGAATATTTAGGGTATAATTATCAACTATTCCTCCCATTGCGTTGCTGGGGCCATCTATTCCATCTGTGCCTATGCTCGAGAAAATAAATCTCTCCTTTTTTTTGGTATTCATAATAAATCTAAGGCACATTTCAAGGTTCCTCCCACCTATTCCATTTCCTCTTACCTTGACGGAAGTCTCTCCTCCTCCTATAAAAAAATAAGGCCTATCAATCAGACGAAAATAATCTTCAGAAATTCTGTGGATCATTCTTGAGATATTTGTTACTGAACCATTTATTCCTGATCCAAGATTAAGGATTCTATGACCCCTTGCCTTTAAATATTCCGATATCCCAAGCACAAAATCCTCATTTCTGATTATGATGTTGTTCTCAGCATCACAATTTTTTAAATCCTTTTTATATTCAAAATTAAAATCAATGGAACATTTCTTTCCAAATTTCTTGACAGTTTTGGAGATTAGGCGCTCATCAGGTGGATCAGAAAGAGGTCCTGAAGCTATGAACCTTATATCATCCCCCGGGACGTCAGAGATTATCAGGCTTATAATCCTTGCGGGACATAGAAAATTCTTAAGTTTACCACCCTTTACTTTTGAGAATAAGTATCTAACTGCATTCAGTTCCTGAATGTCTGCTCCGTTATCCATCATGCATTTAGTGATTTTCCTGTACCTGTCAAGAGTAATTTCATCATTCAATAATTCAAAAAGAGAAGATCCGCCACCCGATATCAATACCAGAACGGTATCCTCCCTGCTTAGTGGAGAAATTTTTGATATAAGTTTTTCCGTACTCTCAATGGATTTATCTGAGAGGAATGGATGTGTGCCGATGAATACCTCAGCATTTATAATTTTCCTATCAACCACCAAGTCATCTGGGATTATGATGCCGCCATTAACAATCCTGTTCCCAAGCGCTTGCTGTGCTCCAAGATACATTTCATAAGCAGCCTTACCAAATCCAATTACCTTTATCCTTTTGGATTTCAGGATATCGCTTCTTTTCTCTATATAAGATTTTACCTTCAATACCGGATCATTTTCTAAAAAGGCATGATTAACAGCTTCCAGAATTTCTTTTCTCATCCCATCCTTTCTCAGATCTTGCTGTTCAAGGATATTTTTCATTAGTTTGATAATATCATCTGCTTAAAAATATTATACTTATTAACTATAACAATGAAATGAGGGATATAATCTTCAAGGGCAACATCTTCTATGATGGAAAGATGGTTACGGGCAAGTTTATAGTGAACAGGAACAAGTTCACTGATGAAAGTATGACACCTGATATTGAAGGGACATTGATACCTGCTCCTGTTAATTTTCATACCCATATAGGTGACTCTTTCATAGATGAAGAACCCGTCGGCGGGGTACCAGAGATCGTAGGGCCCGGAGGATTTAAGATGAGAAAAATAGAAAATGCTGACAGTTTAGAAATGGCCAGGGCAATGAAAAGAAGCATTGAATACATGAGAGAACAAGGAACTTTAGCATTTCTTGATTTCAGGGAATCCGGCATACGTGGTTTGAATGTTGTTCCAGCATTCAGGGGAATTAAGGGTATATTTCTAACAAGGCCAGCAAACAAGGAAGAGATAATCTACCTCTTAAAAAAATCGAGTGGGTTTGGAGTAAGTTCTATATCAGATTATGAATATGATTGGTTAAAGCTTCTAAGTTTGGAAGCAAAGAAACATAAAAAATTATTTGCTATCCATTTCAGTGAGAATAAGAGGGAAAATTTAGGTTTACTATTAGGCCTGAAACCAGATTTTATAGTACACTCCATTGAAGCTTCTCAGGATGATCTCAGTATAATTTCAAAAAATAATATTCCTATTGCAATAACACCAAGATCAAACATATTCTTCGGAAAAAAACCGGATTACAGTAGGATGCTGAAAGCAGGGTGCAGGGTAATGATGGGAACAGACAATGTATTCATAACTGAACCTAATATATGGCAGGAAGCAGAATTCCTCTACAGGTACCAGAGGAATTTGGGATATATAAAACCTGAAGAAATACTCAGAATGATAACCGATAATCCAAGAAAATTTGCCATTTCAAAAGGAATAAATCTGGGAAAAGAAAAATATATTGTCTTTGAGAATGAATTCCTAACCGCGTACCAGATAATAACTAGACCAGGTTATTACAGGAGAAGAATATTATATGCCTGAATGGAGGGAATAAATTTTATTGCTTGATTACATTAATGATCAAGGGGTAGGTAAGTTTTGGTTTATGACGGCTTTATAGAGGAATATATAGAAAAGTTGAAAAAAACACTATCAGGAAATCAGGAGGCACTGACAGAATTCAGCAACAGAGTCAAAAATCAAAAGGAGAGTCCGATAAGTATAGCTCTTGAAATTATAAAGAAATATTCTGGCGATATGCACACATTTTTTGGAGCCCCCAATCTTTCAGATGTAAATGCTGGATATAGCGGAAGTCTTATAGGAAAAATAAACAGTATAAGATGTACAGATTTTGAAAAGGACGGAAAGAAGAGAAAAAGATGTATGGGATATCTCGAGGATGAGAAAGGTAAGCTTCCATTCACAATATTTGATCCTTCTAATCAATATTCAAAAGGAGATTACATCCTGATAAAGGATGCCAAGGTAGGTGAATTTAATGGAAAACCTTATCTTACGTTATCAAACAGAAATCAGTTAATGATTATTGAAAAATCAAAGAATACTGACGTATCCAATGCAAAATTGAAGATAAAGGATCTGAAACCAGACATGTATTCATTGTCAATAAAAGGAAACCTGAGAGTTACCGGGTCAAGGGAAAATGTGGGAAAAGATAGCACAACAATGTTCAGTGGCGTGCTATCAGACGATACAGGTACAATTGGCGTGAGAAGCTGGGGCGTACCTCTAAATGAAGGGGAAGTTGAAATATCAAATGCCTCGGTCAAGCAGTTCAAGGAGAGGCTTTACCTAAACATAGGAAAGGGAAGTGAAATAAAAGTAATATCTAGCAGGGAAGAATTTTTCAAAAATCTGGAACAACTGTCAAGTTATGACAGGGGAAGGGTTCGAGGAACAGCTATAGTCACCAAAATTTATTCGAGAAATCCTGTGGTGGAAGTATGCACTGTTTGCGGTAAAATAGTCAAGAATGGGAGATGCGAAAGTCACCCTGACTCGATTCCAAAGAAAATACTGAGGGTAAGTCTCGTAATAGATGATGGCACACTATGTCCAAGTGTCTTCGTGTATCAGAAGAATCTGCTCTCACTTATAGGGATGAAGGATGAGGAAGCTGACAGGGCAATTGAAAAGGGAGAAACTCAGACAATAATTAATGCGTTGGAGAATAAAATAAATCTAAAATTCATAGATTTCTCCTTATATGGCTTTAGGGGATCGGATAGTTATTATATGGAAATGGAAGAAATAAGCGTTCTGAGTGAGGAAGAGTTAAACAGAAGGTATTCAGAAATGATGGAGGAATTGAGATGATAGAAAGGGAGCCAGCCCAGAGAGTGCTAAGTCCAGAACTTCTGGGTATTGATGAAATAGTAACATCGGGTGAGGATAAAGCAGTAAAATACGGCTTGAGTGAGATGGGTCTTTTAATAAACAGGTTCATGCTCGCTGGTCAGTTCACATCGAGAAATGATGAGGAGAAACAGACAGTGGTCAAGGTCAGGGATAGCCTCAATGAAGTTTTCCTGTACGTAGGGCAATTCTATGATTACAGTCTGGAGCTGCTGGATGAAATTGAGGAGGGAAATGATATAATTGCAATAGGAAAAATTTCAATATCAAACAATCAGGGGTACATAAGCAAGAGGTTCTATGCTGAAAAAATATTCAAGGTCACATCAGCAGAGAGAAAATATGCAGAAATTTCATCCGCCTATTTCCTTCATAAAAGAATTATAAATGTTTCAAGGATAATATCATCTGGAATCAGGGAAAGAGATGAAATCTCTAAGATAATGGAATCAGAAAGACTTGCAAGAGGGATTGAGGAAAGACTGCAAAGAAAAGGGTCTATAGATGTTGAGAAATTCAGGGCAATAGTAGAAAGTGTTGTGGCAAAGAGCAATACTGGCAACAGGGATCTAGTGCTTCAATTAATCAAGGATTTCAGGGAGATTAGCTATGAAGAGCTCAATGAAAGACTGAGCGAAAAGATAGGGGCCGAAGAATTGGAGAAAATCGTTGAGAACCTCCTTTCCGAGGGGGAAATAACGGAAATAAAATCAGGTACGTTCAAATACATACCATGATCAATGTTTAAAGGCTCTTTCATTCACCTTTACAAAAACCATTCCTTTTTTCTTAGCATATTCGATAACCTCCTCGTCTCTTATTGATCCAAGGGGAGCCGCTACGATATTTATCCCATATTCATGAATCAGCTCCATAGAATCCTTGAATGGAAAGAAACCATCGGATATCAGGATTGTTTTTTCCGTAATTTTACCGCCTTTCATGGCCCTCTCAAGACAGAACTTCACAGAGTCGACCCTGTTAGGCTGCCCTCCCGATGATGAAATGACTCGCATACCATCTACTGCTACTATTGCATTGCTCTTTATGGATTTTATAACTTCCCATCCGAATTCCAGGTTTCTTCTTGTTGCATCATCCACGCCACCTAGAATTATTTCAAAAATATTCCCTGACCTTCTATTCCACTCTTGCGTCAGAATTATATTTCCTGCCGTTTTCATATCCGGTATCCTGTAAACGTCCTGATTTCCTTTCAGTATTCTGAGATTCTTCTTTTTGGAGAGAATTTCCAGGGCATTCTCATCATATTCCTTGGCAATTAGAACTTCAAGGTATTTATCCTTGAGGAACTTGGCCTCTTCGACCCCAACAGATCCATTAATAGCATAGACTCCCCCATATGCAGAGACAGGATCAGATTCGTGCGCCATCTGGAGGGAATTTGTTCCAACAGATGCACCACATGGTGAACCGTGTTTAACAACCACTGCGGAATTCTCCCCAAGCCTCAGAGACAATTCCCAAGCTGCCCAGGCATCCATGATATTGTTATAACTGATCTCCTTGCCCTCCCTCAACATTTCAAAGAATGGCTTATATAGATTGTAGGCGAAAGATTTCTGATGAGGATTCTCTCCATACCTCAGGTCAACAAATTTCTTCCCTCCTGTAATGAATATATCATTACCAGATCCAAACCACTCCGATATCATGTAATCGTATAATGAAGTCATACGGAATGTTATGGATGCAAGCTTTCTCCTCAATTCTAAGGAAATCTCCCCTTCCTTCATATTTTCAAGGATTTCATCAATGTAGCCCGATCCAGGAATAACTACCACCCTGCTGAAATTTTTTGCAGCAGCTCTCAAGAGAGTTATGCCACCAATATCTATATCCTCAACGAGATCAG
Organism: Thermoplasmata archaeon; assembly: GCA_023256615.1. Classification (GTDB taxonomy): domain Archaea; phylum Thermoplasmatota; class Thermoplasmata; order Thermoplasmatales; genus JAGDXO01. Next base: position 19,056 of record JAGDXO010000045.1, on the reverse strand, counting down.
TTTTTCCTTCAAGATATCTTTCAATGAAAGGGTATGGCTCAACATAAACAAGATCAATTGGAACAATTCCAAATTTTTTGATATCAGGGTCATTTCTGTCTTTGGCCAGGACACCTCCAAGAAGATACGAGGAGAGTGTTTTAACACGACCACCAAGAATCTCAGGGACTCTGGAGATCTCTTCAACATCATGAATTTCAAGCGAAAATTTTCTCAGATAATCAGCTGTCCCCCTGGTTGCAAAAATTCTGTATCCTTCCTCAATAAGTCTCTTTGCAAGGATATCGGTTTTTTCCTTGTTGGAGACAGAAATAATTGCATTCTTACCGTTAATTTCAATCATCATATATGAAATAGATGAAAATAGATAAACTATTGTTTTATGATTTTCGTTGTTACAAAGATTTTAATTGTAGAATGAGATTTTAGTAAATATTGGAGGAATCCATAATGGAAAGAAATATCGTCGTAGAATCATTACCACAAGCACCGGTTGAAAAAAGAGAAGTTGAAATAGTGGAAAGAAAAGGTATTGGGCATCCTGATTCAGTATCAGATGGAATAGCCGAGTCCGTTAGCAGGGCTCTTTCCAACTATTACCTGAAGCATTATGGCAGGATACTGCATCACAATACTGATCAGGTAGAGGTAGTTGGAGGTCAATCACAGCCAGCTTTCAATGGAGGAGTTGTTTTGGAGCCAGTATACATACTTCTATCGGGAAGGGCCACTACTACAGTAAATGGTGAAAGAATTCCTTACAGGAGTATTGCGACAAAGGCTGCAATTCAATATCTGAGGGAAAGGTTCAACACAATAGATGTTGAGAGCGATATAATGGTTGACTGCAGGATAGGGCACGGATCCATAGACTTAAGATCACTGTATGATACTGCCAAACTTCTTGCAAATGATACATCATTCGGAGTTGGTTTTGCACCATTCTCTGAAACAGAAAGGGCGGTTCTAGATGCAGAGAACTACATCAACGGTGAACTGAAGAAAACCATTCCAGCTCTTGGCCATGATGTTAAAGTGATGGGATTTAGGAAGGGGGATACAATAAATCTCACCGTTGCTGCTGCAATGGTCGGTAAGTATCTTAAAAATGAGGAAGATTATCAGGACAAGAAAGAAAAAGCAAGGGAAATGATATTAAAGCACGTCCAGAAGAATACCAAGAGGAATGTAAACGTATTCGTAAATACTGCTGACAGTCCTAAAGACAATATATATTATCTCACAGTAACAGGTCTGTCAATGGAGAATGGGGACGATGGATCTGTAGGCAGAGGAAACAGGGTTAACGGTCTCATAACACCTTACAGACCCATGAGTATGGAAGCAGCTGCAGGAAAAAATCCGGTAACGCACGTAGGAAAGCTTTACAACCTGGCAGCATGGAAAATAGCAGAGCAGTGCCATAAAGAATCAAATGGTGAGGTAGAGGAGATACATGTGAGAATTGTCTCTCAGATAGGAAGGCCAATAGATGATCCTCATGTTGCCAATATACAAATAGTGGGGGCAGACCAGGCAACCGCGAAGAGATATCTAAAGGATTTCACAAATATTGCTGACGACTGGCTGGCACATCTGAACAGAATAACAGATATGCTTGTTAAAGGTGAAATTCAGACATTCTGAAAATATGTTCGTTCAGTTCAGGTCATTCAGGACAGAATATCTGCAACAGATAATTGAAATAACAAGGCGCAACCTGACTGAACGATACAATGATTTTATTTTTTTAGATATTTATAGATCCTGGCCAGGAGCCTTCATCATAGGAATGGCAGAAAATAAGGTTGCCGGGTTCATCTGCGGAGGTTTATCGGGTGAAAGGGAAGCCAGAATACTCATGTTTGCTGTCGACAGCCCATACAGGAAAATGGGCATAGGATCAGGTCTCATAACTCTTTTTGAACAGGAGGCTTCGAAGGTAAAGGTTAACAGGATTAAATTGGAAGTTAAGACGGATAATATTGAAGCAATTAATTTCTACAAGAACAAGGGATATATAGTAACAGGACTCCTACCCTCTTACTATAATGATGGATCAGACGCTTACGTGATGCAGAAATTTATTTAGGTATCTTGGAAGCAAGCCAAGGTAATGCCTCTCTAATGAATGATGGACCGTGATGGGCAAAAAAATCGTAGTTACCGGGCGTGACAAATATTCTTTTACCTAAATATGCATCAATATTTTCCCAGCCTCTATCCTTAATAATTCTCTCTACAATATTCTCATCCCTCCTGGAAAACATCTTGGGTTCAAATATTATGAAATATGGGTCCCGCTCCTTGACGTACTTGAAGTCCGGGATAATCCATTCCTTCAACTCTTTCTTGTAAATTGGATCTAGACCCATGAAAAAAAGTGAATCAGTAATGTAAGACAGAGCTCCAAAAGTTACAGGCCCTCCGAGATCAAGTTCTATGTAAACTGATTCACCATTGAATTTCCTCAATTTATTCAACTTTTCAATAAGCTGGGATTCTATCTTCCTTGCTTCTTCCGATTTTCCCGTTACTATACCTACTCTGACAACAAGATCTATAATACCTGAAACTGTTGACGGAAGCTCAAACGAGAACACATTGAATTTTTCTCTCAATCTTTCGACCAATTTATCCTGGTAGCCAGTGACGGTAAGTATCAAATCAGGTTTTATAGTTTCAAGAAGTTCCAGATTGGCATAGCCATAACTACCAACCTTCTTCTTTTCTCTGGCCTTATCAGGGCGTACACAATATGGAGTCACACCCGTGATGGAATCATCAAGTCCGAGATCGAAAAGTATTTCTGTTACTGCAGGGCTCAGGCTTACTATACTTCTTATATCTTCAGGTACCTTTACCCTGAATCCCTTGGCGTCTGTCAGTTCATTGATCATACTGCGAATAAATCTTCCTGCAGCTTTGTCTCAGGTACGGGAGACCTTGTTTCTGATTTATCAACTATTTTGATCCATATTGTTCCGTATGGTATTTCCTGATTTACCTCTGTCCTGCCATAGTATGTCAGGAAAAGGGTTGATATGATTACATCTATGAGATCTTCCTTTGAGCCCTCAAGTATTGAATCCATCGGGAAATGGTCTGTACCGAGATCTATCATCCTTCTCCATATTTCCTTTATGATTATGTGAAGGTCTTCCGGGTGAGAATTCTCTTGGAATATTATTTTTTTAGCTTTCTTCAAGCCGTTCCTTAATGTATTAAGAGGAGTATTTTTTATGGCATCTATTATATCCTGAACAGTGATATTCCTTTTTTCCACGGGTATATATGACAATGATAGATTTTCATAGTTCTCGGGTTCCTGTTGAGTGTAATCATAGAACATATCATCCTGCTGTTCCTCTATGACTTCATTTTTAGGAATAAGGATTTCACTCTTCATTCTAAGATTTATCCATGCAAAGTAGATTATTTTCCCAGCTACAGGAAAATCCCTGAATTTATCATTAATTTCATCCATGAAAATTTTCGTGAACTTTTCAAGATCAATATTCCAAGGATCCAGATCATATTTACTTACAACCTCAAGCACCTTCAGAATAATCTCCGTTCTCCTCTTCTCCAGCTCAGGATTAAGCTCGTTTTCAACCATTTTCTCTATGACTGTCTTATCCCTTTCCTCATTAAGTATTCCTGTTATTATCTCCATACTCATGATATCACCTGTTCCTCTTCTCCCATATCCTTGGTTATGACTATGCTGCTTCTATCCTGATAAGTTACACCAATCATCTGATGTGCGTATTTCATCGTTGATTTTCTGAGCGTCACAGCAATGATTTGGGCACTATCAGAATTCCTCCTGAACATCCTCCCAACATTCTCTGCATTGACTCCATCCAGGAACATATCTACCTCATCCATAAAATATATTGGGGACGGATCATATTGCTGTATTGCTATAATAAAAGACAAGGCAGCGAGACTCTTTTCCCCTCCACTTAATGAAGCTAAATTGTCAACCTTCTTTCCCTTCGATGATGCTCTTATAAATAGTCCACCATCAAACGGATTGGTTACATTCTCAAGGTAGAGGTACCCTTCTCCGCCATTTGTCAATTCTCTGTAAATATTTATGAAGTTCTCATTAACTTTTTCAAATACCTCTAGGAATACAACTTTCTTCTGCTCCTCCAGCCTTTTCTCAAGATCCTGGAGTTTACTTATTTCAAGTTCCAGATGGTCCTTCTTTTCCTTCAACTCCTTCAATCTCAGGCTCTCCTGATTATAATCATCTATGCTCTTCAGATTCACGGGTTCCATTTGTTTCAGGGTGTTTTCTATCAGCGTAATTTCCTTCCTTAATTCCTCAGATGATCTGTGATCATCGGAAAATGATAATTTCCTGTCTTCTATTTCCCTCTTGATCTCATTTAGCCTCTGTTCTGCATCACTTATTTTGGATTGCAGGGAAAGCATAAAATCAAATTTTGTTTTCTTTACAGTGTTCAGGGAGTCTATCTCGCTTCTGACCTTGAATTTTTCATTGTTTAACTGTTCTATCTCCTTCCCTTTCTCTTTAAGCTTTGATTCCATTTTATCATAAATTAATGATATTGCTTCTATTTCATTTTTCATTTTTGAGGTTTCGTCAAGTAGTTTTTTCTTCATTTCTTCATTCGATTTCAAATCTTTTTCTTCAGCTGAAATTGATTCATTAATGGAATTGATGGTTGCATTCAAAGAACCCTTCTTAACTTTTAAATCATTGAGCCCCATGGTGAAAGAATCAACAATTCCTTTCTGTTGATTGAACTGCGCCTTGAGTGAGGATAATTTATCCCTTGTTTCCCTGTCAAGCAGAGAATCCCTTTCCTTATTTATTTTCTCTATACTTGCATCTATATCAGATATTTCCTTTGATAGGGAGAGAACCTGATTTTTAATCCTTGAAATTTCATCCTTATTGAGTTCCAGAAGTCTCTTCCTGCCATCCAGATAATCTTTCTTTTTCCTGAGCTGTTCTTCAAGTTCTTTCTTTCTCTCGGTAAGCTGCTGGTAGGTACCTTCTCCCTTTCCTGCCTCTACATTAGCCTTGTTTATCTTCTCAGTGATACTTCTTAATTCTTCTTCAAGTTCATTCAGTTCATCTCTGATTTCCTTTCTCTTATTTTTTAAATTTGAAAGTTTTGATGTTATGGATTCTATATCTTTCTCTATCTCCCTCTTGCCAAGATTTCCACCCGTCATGGCATTGCTCGGATCTATCAGGTCTCCTTCAAGAGTGACAATACGAACTCCCCCCATTATCTCCCTCGCTACGTTTATATCAGAGACTAGGATGGTATCAGAGAAGACGTAACTTACAATACTGTCAAGAGATGCATCATATTGTATACTATTTATCAGCAAACCCATTGTTCTTTTATCCTGCGACAGCATCAATGATTTTCCTTTAGGCCTTAAAGGTATTATCTTATTCAGTGGAAGGAATGTAAGTCTGCCCTTTTCCCTCTTTTTAAGAAGTTCTATAGCTGCCTGAGCATCTGCATCCGTTTCCACTACAATGCTCTGCAGTCTGCTCCCTCCTGCAGCCCTTACAGCCTTTTCATGCTCTTTTGAATATGAAATTAATGAATCAACAGTCCCCTTAACACCTTTGAGACTGCCCCTCGAAGCCTCTGAGAGAATGAAATTAATGCTATCCCAGATCCCAGATAATTTAACACCCTGGATTCTCCCTGCTTCCCCTTCAAGCTTCTCGATATCCCTTGTCAGTAGTTCCTCTTCCTGCCGAAGTTCTGAGGATTTATTCTTTATCTCAAGATATCTTTTTTTAAGGGAGTCTGAGGTGTTGTCCACCTTACTAAGGTTCTTTATTCTCCAGTCATTATCCTTGATTGAAAATTCTAATGTCTGAATTTCCTCCTCTCCCTTTGATATTTCCTCAATCAAACTATTTCTTTTCGCCTCAAGTTTTGCTTCCTCAGAGGAAATGCTGTTGAATTCATTCATTACTTTATCCTTTTCTTTCCTCAATGTTTCAACCTTTTTATTCAATTCGTCGTTCCTGCTTATAGAATCTCTCGCCTTATTGTCAAGTTCCTCTATCTGTCTTTCAAGTGAGGCAAGTTTTTCCTTTTCGCTTCTAAGGTTGTTTTCCTGATTTGCAAAATCCCTATTCAGGGATAATAATTCATCCTCTAGCTTCTTCTTTCTTCTCTTCAATTCTTCTATTTCAACTTTGGATTCAGATATTTTCTCCTCAAGATTATCGAGTTCCATCTGACCCTTTGCGTAAACGAGTTTTTTGGAATCAAGATCAGCCTTTATCCTCTGAAATTCCTCTATCTCCTTATTATCTTTTTCAAGATTTTTTAACCTATCATCCAGGTCATTGTTTTTGATAACAAGATTCTTGATTGAAGTGTCTGCTTCTCCAATTTCTTTATTTATCTTATTGATCTGTTCATTAATTGTAACTATTTCTCTTTCAATCTCTGCCTTCTTTCTGTGTTTCAGAATGCCTTCCAGTTTATTCATTTCATTCTTTTTATCAAGGTAGAGCTGAGCCTGATCCTTTTCGGAAGATAGCAATTCCACCCTTGTGCCTATTTCTGTGATCAGGGCCTGAACTGTTACCATATTTTCCTGAACTTTATTCCTGTCTTCTCCAGTTTTCTGTATCTCCTGATTATATGCTGAAATCCCTCCAACTTCTTCTAAAATTCCTCTTCTTTCATTGGGTGTCATCTCCACTATACTTGTGATATCACCCTGTCTTACGAAGTTATAGCCATCTGCAAAAATCTTGGCCTTTTCAAGAAGATATTCAAAATCCTGGAGTCTAGCCTTATCTTCATTTATGAAATAATATGAGGAATAATCATCATTGCTCTCAGAAAGTTTTACCACTCTTGTAAACGTTACTTCATTCGAATCGAGGGGTATGGATTTATCAGAATTGTCAAATGTGACACTCGCCTTGAGGTATGGAGATAATTTCCCAGAATTGTTCCTGTGAATAAGATCAGTGAGTTTCTGGGCCCTCAATACTTTATTACTTTTAGTCCCGAGAACGAAAAGTAAAGCATCCCCAATATTACTTTTCCCAGAGGCATTTGGTCCAGTTATGCTGGTGTATCCTCTCTTAAAATCTATTACCGTCCTTTTTCCAAAGGACTTGAAATTTTCCATTTCTATTCTTTTTAGGAACATTTTACCTCACTGTATGACGATCGTCTGTTATATGGCATCAATATGTCATACTTAGTATATATATTTTTCCTAATTTTTTCAGTTATTCTATGAAAAATAATTTATGACGCATCTCTAATGAAATATGAAATTAGCAAATATGAAGTAAATTATCAGACCGATGAATATTCCATTCATCATGTAAGGTAGACCGGGCTGTGGCTTTCTCGAAGCAAAATACATCATGGGTATGAATGACGCTACCGCAAATGCCAGTGAGACTGCATAAGCAACAAAGTTCAGGTTTACTAGTATTGCCATCAGGGCGAAGGTTGGAAGCACTGTATCTCCGAATCCCATTGCTATGGTTTCATCACCTTCACCAGCAGTAAATAGGAGTGGAAGCCCAGAATCCATAGCAGTTTCAGCCACCTCTATCATGCTCTTCGAAATATTAACTGAGAGATAATCATAAATTGCAAATATTGCCATTATAACAACTGTTATCTGGAGTGTAATAATAGATGCCAGAATAGCTGCAATTCCTGCCCCAAGGACAATCCCTAAGGTGTAAATGGCTACCTTTCTCTTCTTGAAGGAATAGAAGATAAGAGCAATAGTTAACAGGACTGTAAGGATAACATCAGGAATCAAATAAAGGAAAGAAAAATCCATCAAAAGGATTACAAAAAGGGAGTATCCGAGCAGAATCCCAATGAGGCTTTTCAGAATAGAAATTTTCTGTTTCCTTGCAAGATATATGAATACGAGAGTAAAAAGAATTATGGCAGTTATATAGTATATAGGAAAAATTAGAGAATTTCCACTCGACTGTTTTAATGATTGTGTTGCAGGTGATATGAAAAGAGGTAGTGAATAGATTGCCAGAATATTTGTCAGGATGAAAATAAATAGGAAAATCAATCTCCTGTACCATGCCTGCTTGGGCATTTCGGATTCAGACATTGCTTCACCTCTTTTCCCTTGTACTTGAATATTGCAATGGGATAACCGTCTACAGAACAAACTTCATCAGTTGGTATTATTTCTATATTCTGGGGTATTGAAAGGGTTACAGTACATTTGGGGTAATTGCTGCATCCTACGAATTTAGTACCCATCCGGCTCCTCCTAAGTATCAGATTTCCACCGTCTGATGGACATTTTCCAAAATTTTCCCTGCTTGAGTTATATTTGCACTTTGGATCCACACATCTAAGTTCCGGTTTCTGTCCTTTCCTTATAACCTTTATTAAGAATAGCCCACATTCAGGGCATTTCTGGTCCGTAATCTCAATCTTTCCTGTTCTTGGAAGGAAATAAAAGAAATCATTGGAAGGCCCAACGCATTTAATAAATCTATAATTTTTACCATTGTCAATAATTAGGTCTGAACCACACTTAGGACAAGTTGCAACCTTTCTTTCCTTTTTCAGCGTCTCATTAAATTTCTCGCCTATCTTCCCTGCTTTATTGAGCAGGTCATCAATGAGTTTTTCAAGCATAAGTCTGCTGTCCTGAATAACTTCTTCTTTTTCCTTCTTGCCTGATGCTATGAGATCCATTTCATTTTCCAGTTTGGCGGTCATCTCAGGCTTAACAATATCCACAGAATTTAATAAAAGAGATTCTACAAGAGCCATTCCAAGGGGTTTAACAATAATGGGATTACCCTCTATAAAACCCCTATCATAAAGCTTCTGGATTATATCATGACGTGTACTCTTTGTACCAAGCATCAGTTTCTCCATTTTTTCGACGAGAGCCCCCTGTGAATATCTTGGAGGGGGTGTTGTCTGTTTGGTGTCTATTAAAGCATCATCATAGACGAATTCTGAACCTTTGGGAAGATCTGGATCCTCTTTTTCCTGATAGTATACGAACGGGTAATATTTCATCCACCCTTCCTTCACCAGGACAGAAGAAGTATAATTGAATTCCAGATTACTGACCTTCACTGTGTAATTCTTTTCATTGGCAATTCCATTTTCCGCAAGTGTAGCTAGGAATCTTCTCGCAATCAGGTCATATATCCTGAAATAATCGCCCTTTAATTCGTCCTTCCTTATAGGGGCTACCGGGTATATTGGAGGATGATCGGTTGTCTCAACTTTTCCTCTGGATGGAACCAGTTTACTTTCCTTGACAAGGGTTTGAATCTCCTTTTTCAAGTAGGAATTCTCTAATGAGGTCAACACATTTTTTGTACTTATTGTCCTGGGATAGACGGTATTATCTGTCCTTGGATATGAAATCTTTCCCTGCTGGTACAATGTTTCAGCTATTCCCATAGCTCTCTCGACAGAAATGCCCATCTTGTTGGCTTCCTTAAGGAATTCTGTGGTAGAAAATGGAATGGGCCTGTATATTGTTCTCTCCTTTTCTTCAACGCCTGAAACCATACCCTTCTTTTCTGACTTTACCCTTTTCAGAAGATCATTGGCCTCATCTTCATTCTTTATTGGATTTCCAGTATAGGTGAATTTCAATCCTCTGTAAAGCAGATAAAGTTCGTAATATGTTTCTGGAATAAAATCCCTAATTTCTGTCTCTCTGTCGACAAGAATACCCAGAGTTGGGCTCTGTACTCTACCGACTGAAATAAACTCCTTTCCCAGTCTTTTAGTTTCAATGCTGAAAAATCTTGTCAGAATTGCTCCCCAGATAAGATCTATCACCTGTCTTGATTCAGCCGAGCCTGCAAGATTATAATCCACCTCTGAAAGGTTATTGAAAGAATCAAGTAATTCTGATTTTGTGAGGGCGCTGAATTTTGCTCTTTTTACGCCATCTTCCCTTTCCATAATTCTGAGGGCTTCAACCCCGATAAGTTCTCCTTCCCTATCATAATCAGTTGCAATTATAACCAGGTTTGATTCAGCTGATAGCTTTCTGAGAATATTATCTATACCCTTTATCTTAACTCTCTCTACAGGTCTCTCATATACCATTTCTTTCAGTTTATCAAGCTTCCAATTGTTATATTTTTCAGGAAAGTCTATCTCAATAATATGCCCCCGGAGAGGGAGTACAGAGTATTGGCTATTTTCCTTCTCAAACCTGAGTACATAACCAGAACCAATCTTCTCTCTTTTCACAGAGGAATCTGCCAAAGATGAAGCTATTCTGACAGCCGCACTTGTTTTTTCAGCAATTATAACTACCTTCACTGCAGCTCTATACTTTTGAATTATTAAAATATGATGTGCTCAGAGAACAGTGACAATAGCCGCGTATTAATTATTAAACGCAAGGAAGTTGCATTAATTTTTTATACAATGGATGCCATATGAAATCATGTCAAGGTTAGGAGGAAAGGTGGCCCTGATAACCGGTGGGTCTAAAGGAATTGGAAGGGAAATAGCTATAAGATTCAAGGAGGAAGGGGCTGGAGTTGTTATAACATATAATAGTAGTAGGGAAATGGCTTTAACCTTGGAAAAAGGGGGAATAAAGATAGTTAAATGCGATGTTACAAAAAGAAATGAAGTGAAGGGGGCCATAGAGTTTGTTAAAAAGGAATTTGGTAGACTTGACATTCTTGTAAATAACGCCGGGATAATGCTGAATATGCCTTTCGAAGATTTTGATGAGAATAAGGTGAGGAAAATGATAGATACCAACATAATGGGAGTTATATATTCAACATTGGAATCTCTCGAGATGCTGAAGAAATCACATGGGAAAATAATCAACATTGCATCCAATGCAGGGATAGGGACTGCATTCAGCAATACCACATTTTATTCTATGACCAAAGCCTCAGTGATAAACCTCACAAAAAGAATGGCCTTTGATTTTTCAAAATATGGAGTGAGAGTAAATAGCATAGCTCCAGGATGGATTGAAACAGACCTTACCACTTATGCAAGGACGCCAGAAGAGACAGAGAGGATAAAGAACTTTCTCGAAAAAAGTACAACCATAGGAAGATATGGTAAGGTGGATGACATCTCAAAGGTGGCAGTATTTCTTGCATCAGATGAATCTGATTACATTAACGGACAGGTATTACTCGTGGATGGCGGAAGAACGGATTACCTAGCACATTCGATTTAAAATGGACATAATTACGGATATTCTGATAATATTATTTGCCTCCACGTTACTAGGTGAAATAGCTCACAGGCTAGGAACGGAAAGAGTTGTGGGTCAATTAATTTCTGGAATTATTATAGGCCCGGCAGTCCTTAACATTATTCAAATAAATAGTCAGATTACAGCTATAGAAGATGTATCAATCTTCTTTATAGTTTTACTTATAGGAATAGAGGTAACAACAGATTTATTCACAAAAAATATGAAACATGCACTCCTCCTATCTTTAAGCTCATTTGGAATACCTATGCTTATCATTCTTCTTTTTTCGTATGTCATCCTTCATCTATCAATCGTAAGTTCGCTTGTAATAGCCCTTTCTATCTCTGTTCCATCAATTTCAATAATATCCGTGCTTGTAATGCAGAATAACCTGACAAATGAAAGAGATGGCCAAATAATCCTGCTTACAGTTGTGCTGGTAGATCTATTCTCATTCATTCTTATCGGTTCAATAGGAGGAACAATATCCTATACAGCCTTCGTTCTTATGATAGTTTTTATTATTCTACTGCTAATATTTATTGCTGATAAAATATTGATTCATTATAGAATAAGTCTCGACTCAGTATTATTTAAAAACATCAAAAGAGTAGATGAACTGGCAATGTCCGTCATCATTCTCTTTGCCCTTGTAGTCTCATCACTTTTTAATAATCTCAATATAAGTTTCATACTTGGCGCATTCTTTGCCGGTATATTGATAAGGAAAGAGTTTTTAGGAAATGAGATTTTTAACTCTCTTACAACATCATTAAGAATCCTGAACAATACGTTCTTCATACCTATATTCTTCAGCATCGCGGGTTCCATAAAGTCTATTCCAGATTTATTTGGCATTATTGTTGTATTTGCAATAATAGCTATAGATCTCTTATTCTCCTTTTATCTTGATCATCTCGTTTTAAAGAAGGTAATAGTACCAAACAATGTCTGGAAAACAACAGGTATAATGGGAGGAAGGGGCGCAGTTGGAATAGTCATAGCCACTTACTCCCTATCACGTGGATTCATAGATCAATCTACCTATTCCATAATTATATTGGCAACTATAACAATATCAGTGGTTGCATCTTCTCTTACCAGGATGAGAAGTTCAACTAATGTAGAAGAGATACCCTTTCCCTGAAATTCCTGAGGAAAAAATAATGGTCATTAAATAGAACCTTCACTATTTTCTTTTCCTCTATCATCATCTCTATAGTATCGTAATCTTTCCCGTACCTCTTTAGGAATCTATCCATGAAATCATCTCTTATGGGATGAACGGATGTGATCGAAAGGACATCTTTCTCGAAATCTCCTGTGGAATAAAATTCGCCGACCTCTGAACTAGTTAGAAATTCAACTTTGTTTACAACCTCAGAAAATGCCTGATAAGCTTTGTTCAGGATCCCTTCATCTGGAGGCAGTGCCCATATTTCAGGAGTTGGGCGTATGGGGATGGAAATATATGATTCTGAAGGATGGATTATTTTTAGGAATTCAGCTATTTGAGAAATTTCCTTATCATAGTTGATGCCATTTATCATCATAGTTTCAGTAATTAGCCTGCCTTTATATTTTGAAGATAGTTCCACAATTCCCCGTTTGATAGAATCAAGGTTTAGCCTTGGATCTGGATTGTTGATCTTTTTCCAGTTCTCTTCAGATACCGCATCTACCTTCAATGAAACCAGATCAAAATTCATCAGATCCTCCCTGACCCCATCATCATCTACAAGAGAGGAATTGGTGATTATTGCCAGCGGAATATTCAGTGATTTTAACAGTTTTGCCTCTCTCCCAAGATTGATATCAAGCGTAGGTTCTCCATCAGGCACGAATGTAATGTAGTCTATATCATTCCTATCAATTTTTTCAATTTTTGACCGGGCTTCAGAAAATATTTCCTCAGGCGAATAGTATTTTCTTCTTTCCACCTGAAAATTAGATGTGCGTCCAAGCTGACAGTAAACACATCCATATGAGCAAATCTTGTTTGGAATGTTATTGACTCCAAGGCTTTTGCCAAGTCTTCTCGATGGTACAGGTCCAAATAATAAGTCCATTGAATCAAATAATAAAAAAAAGTAATTACGCTTTTTCTATATAGTATTCAGCTTGAAACAACCTTCTCCATTATACTAATAATATCATCGAAATCACTCATAAGTCTTTCAATCTCATCATCACTGAGTTTAGAAAAAAGTTTACTGAAATTCCTATTGAAGGAATCCTTCATAGTACTATATTTCTCTCTTCCCTTTTCGGTAACAGTTACAAGTATTGTCCTCCTGTCCTTTCCTCTGGTTCTAGAAACGAGACCTTTTGATTCTAGAGAATCAACAGTGAAAGTTATCAGCGTGTTAGAAAAACCTGTAAGTTCTGATAATTTGCCAAGTGTCATCTCATTTTCAGTATTTATCTTTAGAAATACAACAGCATCAGTAAGAGTCATATCACTGTCTTCCAATGCTACAGATCTGTGTATCATTGCCATTATTTTCTTTACTTTGAAATATTTTTCAATGAGATTATTTACTTCCATTTGGGATCTCCCCCCTCTCTTTATTGGCTTCAATAACACCATGTTCTTCATGCACATAACGTTCACCCATAAGGGCAGAAAATACCGCACCAAGTATCGATAGAGCAAGCGCTATGTATATAGAATATGAGAGGCCGACCATGAATGATGGTCCTATGACCTTTGGGAAGAACGTGCTGGATTCAAGAGCAGCAAGTGTAGAAGGAGACAAGGTTGAAAGCAACTGAGATGGAATTACTGATATAGGGTTAACTCCAAGGAATGCACCAAAGAGGGCTCCGGACGGAGGGATGCTTGACAGTCTAAGAGCTAGCTGGTAAGGAACCCCGATGGATGTCGCACTGGTGATCATCGCGGAAGGAAGCTTCTGGGAGAATATCGTGATAGTTATAGAGAAGAATATTGCCATGGATATGGTCGAAGAAACATTGTTTATTGTCATCCTCATTCCATTTGCAGAAGCCCTATCCTTTGAAGCCACAGCATTCATTATGGCAGTAGTATTTGGGGCTGCAAACAGACCTCCACCAATACCTATTAGGAATATTATCAGTTCAAATTGAAGTGCGTTGAAATTATATGGGAGAAGGGTCAGGAGAAATAGGCCGATTGACGTCACAATCATTCCGCTCGTTGCAAATATCCTTGCGCCATATTTATCCGTAAGAGCACCTCCAATGGGGCCGAATATTACCATCCCCACTAGCATTGGAAGCATATAAATTCCCGCCCAGAAAGGAGTCTGGGTGTAAGAAAAACCATGAAGGGGCAAATATATGCCCTGTAGCCAAATAATGACAAGGAACATTACAGCTCCTCTGCCCAGAGATGACAAAAGAAGACTCAGATTTCCAAAAGCGAATGGTTTAATCTTGAAGAGAGAAAGATTGAAAAGAGGACCCTTTACTCTCCTCTCAATGAATACAAACGCAATTAGAAATATAATCCCAAATATGAACGAAGCTATAACATAAGGGGAGCCCCACCCCATCTGTGAATTTTTATATGGTTCAAGAGTATATGTAAATCCAAGAGAAATCAGAATAAGAGAAAGTGCGAGGCTTACATTACCCCAAATATCCATGTGAACTTTCTGTTTTTCAGCGGTTTCCTTAAGCTTGAATATGGACCAGATTGTACCCGCTATGGCAAATGGTATGTTAACTATGAATACAAGATGCCAGTCATATCCAGAGAGAAATCCACCCAATATTAATCCAAGAAGGGAACCAACTATGAACGAGATCTGGTTTATTCCCATTGCCTTGCCCCTCTCATATACTGGGAAAGCGTCCGTCAGTAAAGCGGTGCTGTTGACCATGAGAAATCCAGCACCCACGGCCTGAACCATCCTGAAAACTATTAGCAAGAGTGCACCGTTATTTCCAGAATTACCAGGGACAATTGAGAGAAGTATCGACGCAATTGTAAATATTATGAAACCCCACGTATACATCCTTGCCCTTCCATAAAGATCAGAGATTCTGCCAAAGGTCACAAGTATTGAAGCAAGTATTATACTATACCCCATTAGAATCCAGAGAAGGTATACAAATTCTCCAGGTGCGAATGGATTTATATTAAGCCCTCTGAAAATGCTCGGTAGAGTTATCATAACAATGTTCATATTTATAGATGCCATTAAGGCTCCAAGCATAGTATTTGTTAATACAGTGTATTTGTATTGCATTGCCACGTAAGTTATTTTGCATATAAATATTTTAGTTATAAAAATGATATTTAGGGAAAATCAATTAATATCAGCAAGGAATATGATATTAATTCAGCTAGGAGATGAAAGATTGAAGGTATGTCCAGTCTGCGGTTATAACAATCCGGATGATACTGTTTTCTGTCAGAGATGTGGTTCAATGATAAATCAAACATTTATTCCTAATCCTTCCATAAATAATCAGGGAATTATTCCCACACAATCTTTCGATCCTAGAACGCAGGATGCCTTGTCATCCCTCAAGAGTGCCCTCTTTTGGATATTTCTGGGGATGATTCTCGGAATCATTCCATTTGTTGATTTTGCTGGAATTATAATTTTAATTATAGGTGCAATAAAATTAATAATCGCTCTAAATAAAATAAGCAAAACTTCGCTCCCATCAGCAACAAAGATGAAAAGGGCAAGAGATTGGCTCATCGTTAACTTTGTAACAGAGATTGTGCTTGTTGCAACGACAATTGCATTCCTTATAACACTTTTAACGCCTATTTATGCATCAATAAGTTCAACTAATCACCAGCCCTTAAACAATAGCACCGTAATAGGCATCAATAGAATAAGTTCAATAAATTTTTCAGCCTCTTCGATGCTGCTGATTATTCTAATTATGGAGATAATAGTATTTGTTTCAACTTTTGCCTTCTATTTCTCATTAGGAAATGGCCTGAAGTCTCTTGGAAATGATATAAGAAGCGAGGCCGTCATATTAGGCGGAAGGAGAATAATCATCGCAACAATTCTTTTTTTAATAAGCGCCGTAGTTAGTTTTTTACTCATCGGAGGAGTGATAATTACAAGTATGGCCAGGCAGCAAACTTTATCGATACTGGCATCTTCATTATTGATAACAATTATAGTACCAGCAATAATAGCAATAGCAGCCTATATAATAATGCTCATCGGAATATACTCCTCATACTCAGGTTTGAAGGTTCCCTGATTATTTCATTCTTTTTCTAAGAACTTATCTAATTAATGCAATATTTATAACCTAAAATGGTATGTTAGAAATATGTGCCGATTGCTCGCAGTAACTGGAGATTTCTCAGATGTTCTCGGAAATTTATTCAGATCAATAAAGGACGCTGCAACATTTGATAAACATTTAAAGGAATTATACGGAGACGAAATAAATCCTAATCATCCAGATGGCTGGGGGTTTGTAAATTTCAATGGAGAGGAAATAAATTTTGAGAAATTTAGGGATCCTATCTATGAGGCATCGCCTCCTTCCGTTAAGAATGGTAATTTAATGATTCACGCAAGGAAAGCATCAAAGGGGCAACCATTGGGCGCACTTAATGCACATCCATTTCACAGATCATTGAAAAATTCGGAAATATTCATGGTTCACAATGGTGGGGTGAAAAAGGAGCTTCTGAAAGTTAAGGAAATTGAAATTGGAACACATACGGATACTGAGACATTCCTTTTTTCCATAAGAGATAGGGGTGAGATAGTTCAATCCTTGAGGGATGCCTTGAAAATGGTGGATCATAAAGAACTCATGTCAGGAGCTTTAAATCTTGCAATTATGGACATAGACAGAAAAGGATTTTCCAGAATGTTTGCATATTCTGATTATTCAAAAGAGAGTGAATACATAAAGTTGTATTACGTAGAATCTAAAAAATGGAACGGAGTATTCTCATCTACGATCGTAGAATCTATACATTTTCCTGATTATGAGCACAAAGAAATTTTAAAGAGAAAGCAGTTGTACGAATTAATGGAAAGTGGTTTAAAAGAAATATAACCATTTTTTATAACCATTTTTGGAATTTTACGAATTATCATCATAAATCCAATAACATAATAAAACGAGTAAAATAATTGCAACAGGTTGCATTAATGATTAAGTAAGGAATATAATATCTGAGCTTTGAAAGTCCATGAAATTTTCTAATACAGTTAAAAGTATTATTAGGGGTAAACCAGGTGTTGGGATAATGATAACATATGCATTACTTGCAACCTATGGTTATTTAATGGGAATTAAGGATCAAGGGAAATTGAATCTATTGATTTTAATAACAATAATTTTTTCCACGGTTTTATCACTAGGCGCCACTAATATTATCGATGACTACTTTGATTATAGTAATGGAATAGATAAGGTAGGAGACGCAAATAGTAGAACAAGAATCCATTTAATAATTCATAATATATATAGACCAAAAATAGTACTGATGATAGGTCTTCTATTGCTTATTATTCCCATATCAAGTGTAATTTATTTTGTCGTATTTTTGCATTTGTATTATGTTGTTTTTTTTGCTATAATGGCTGCATTTATAATAATTGAATACGCTGGCCCTCCCCTCAAATATAGATACTACTATGCAGGTGAATTAGGTGTATTTCTATCTGTTATAATAGTGATAACAGGCTCATATTATTTGGCTAATGGCTCCATGTCCTTTTTATCCATATTTATTTCCATACCAGCAGCATTAATCATATCAGACATTGCCTTCCTTGGAAATATTAGAGATATTAATACAGATAAAGTCAAAGGTATAAGGACAATAGCTATTTTAGTTAATATGAAAAGGGCAGTAATAATTTACCAGTCTCTATTTATATTGGCATATATCATAATATTGTTTTTAACAATTTATGGATTTCTTAATTATACGAGTATCATAGTTTTTGTTACATTGCCTATTGTCATTTATCACGGTATAAATTTTATCAAGAAGGGGGTGCCACCAGATGCAGAAAAAACAGCCGGGTTAATATCGATGATATTCATGATATTAATAGTTATATCATTTATATTGTAACATGTAAATCGCAATAGTAATAAAAAATCTTTAGAATTAATCTTCAAAAATCTAATTATAACGATGTGCATCGCATCTGATTATCCTTTTAAATTAAATAGTCTGTCAAGAGAATTTTGTCCTATGAACCAGAGTGTATCACTCTTCTCGAATAAAAAAAGGGAAATAGAAAAAAATTGTTAATTAAATGGATAAGAAAATGGTTAAAGAAAACTAAATTGGTAAAGGAAATGTATTAAAAGCTTAAATAGAAAGGGACGGAATTTATTTCTTAAAAATCTTAGATATTTTAAAAAGGGAAACACTAGAGGAGGCAAAACAAAGGGGTAGAATGATATAATAGGTAATAACTGAGAATCAACAGACAATGATGTTTATTAATAAGAAATATGTAATTTATCATTTAAATACGAGGGAACAGATGAATTTAAAATATTTCTTTCCCAAAAATGAATTTCAGAAGATAAGAGTTCTAAAATACTTGAGACAGTATTATAAAAAAAATTAATTTAGAAAATGGAATTTTCACAAATCTCATAAGGAAATCATAGAATTTAGGTAGGACCTATCAAAGTACTAAGTTTAAAGAAATAAAACAATTGCAACAGGTTGCATTAATGATTAAATAAAATATAATACTGAGAAATAGTGAAAGCGTCAAAATATTCAAAAAATATTTATAAGGATATAGAAATAGATTCTTACCATTATTATGATCCCGTACATGCTTTTTTCCTTGTTCA
>JAGDXO010000009.1:24738-26162 GCA_023256615.1 Thermoplasmata archaeon | reverse complement strand
CCCTGATTCCATCTCCCATTTCTTCTTTGCCGCCTTTTTTATGTGATCTATGATCACATTCAACGGAGTTCCCGGTCCATAGTTGCCAGTTATGCCCATTGCCTCAAGTTTTTCCCTGTCTTCCGGCGGAATGATGCCACCTCCAACTATCTGTATATCCTTAGCTCCCAGTTTCTCGAGCCATTTCTTGACTTCCGGGAATGCAGTCATGTGGGCACTGTTGTGGAGGCTCAGAGCCACAACATCAACATCCTCATCCACTGCAATCTTTGCAACCATTTCTGGAGTTGGCAATAAACCTGCGTAAAGCACCTCCATACCAGCATCCCTCAGTGCCTTTGCCAGCATGAGAACACCTCTATCATGACCATCCAGTGCTGGTTTCGCGACTAAAACCCTTATCCTCCTGTTCATATTATCATAGGTTCCTTCCATCCGCCGAACACCTCCCTTCCGACATTTGCAATCTCCTCTAAAGTGGCATAATTCCTTACAGCCTCTATCACCGCAATCATTGAATTCTCATCGCTCTGATATGCGTTCCTCAATTTATCCAGGCTTTTTCTGACCTTTTCCTCATCCCTTATTGCCTTTATCTCTCTTATTCTCCTAATCTGATTCTCCTCTGCAGTGTAATCTATTTTTAATACATTTATAGGTGACTCATTCTCCTTTGCGAATGCATTGACACCTACAACCTTCACTTCACCGCTCTCTATTCTCCTCTGATGTGCATAGGATGTGGCAGCTATCTCCCTTTGAATATAGCCGTTCTTTATAGCATTCACAACCCCACCCATGCTATCTATTGTCCTGAAATATTTGTATGCCTCTTCCTCCATCTTATCTGTGAGATATTCTATATAGTATGATCCGCCGAGCGGGTCTATGACATCAGCTATTCCAGTCTCATATGCGAGGATCTGCTGTGTTCTGAGTGCAACTTCCACAGCCTGTTCTGATGGTAATGCCCAGGCCTCATCGTAGGAATTTGTATGAAGGCTCTGCGTCCCCCCTATTATGGCAGCCATTGCCTCAACAGCCGTCCTGACAATATTGTTGAGCGGTTGCTGCCATGTAAGGGTGTAACCTGAAGTCTGAGTATGGAAGCGAAGCATCATTGATCTTGGATTTTTTGCTCCGTATGTTTCCTTCATCTCCCTTGCCCATATCCTCCTTGCAGCCCTGAATTTTGCTATCTCCTCGAAGAAATTGATTGAACTGTTGAAGAAGAAGCTCAATCTGGGGGCAAAGGAATCAACATCCAGTCCATTATCCATGCCAAGCTTGACATACTGGAATCCGTCTGCAAGAGTGAAAGCCATCTCCTGCACGGCTGAAGCGCCAGCCTCCCTAATGTGGTATCCAGATATTGAGATGTAATTCCACTTCGGCATGTTCTTTGTTGAAAAGACCATCATATC
>JAGDXO010000009.1:17599-24638 GCA_023256615.1 Thermoplasmata archaeon | reverse complement strand
GCAGTGAGAATATTCGCGGGAGCATTTATTGTCATTGATGTGGAAACTTTGTCCAGAGGAATATCCCTGAATATTATCTCCATGTCCCTCAGTGATGAAACATTAACCCCGCATTTCCCTACTTCACCATGAGCTCTTTCGGAATCTGCATTGTAGCCGTAGAGCGTTGGCATATCGAAAGCTATGCTGAGACCAGTTTCACCGTGTGAAAGAAGAAGTTTCAGTCTCTTATTTGTATCTTCTGGAGTTCCGAAGCCAGAGAACATTCTCATTGTCCATAGTCTCCCTCTGTACATATCTGGGTATATTCCCCTTGTGAATGGATATTCTCCTGGGAATCCAAGATCCTCATCATAATTAATATTCACATCCCATGGTCCATAAATCTCTTTAAGCTTGATATCAGAGCTGTTTATTCTCTCCTCTCTTTTCCCCTTTATCCATGGATCGAGCGTCTCCCTTCTCCACCTTTTTTCATCCGGCATTGATGGAATATAATAAATTTTAACAAAATACTTTCTATTGGAAATGTATATTAATCCCTATATCATATAGGTATATGAGAATAGCAGTAGTTCTGAATGGAGAGCAGATAAGTGCCATGGATGATGGCGAAATAGCCTTGATTTTCGAGAATGGAAAGATGGTTGAAAATATGCGTCTTGACCAGAGGGATGAGCATCCGGGTCTTTACAAGCTTTCACAGATTTTGCCCAAGAATGTGAATGCTGTAGTTACAAGGTCATGTGGACCTCCAGGATTCAGGCTGGCCATGAACAAAAATGTACGCCTTTACAAGGCCGACGGAAAGGCCGAGGATGTTGTAAGAAAGATAGAAAATGGAGAATTACTTCCTGCCAGAGAGGAAGAGATGGGCCACGGACACCATCACCATCATCATGAATAATTTTTTCATTTTTTTAGATGTGTCTGATTGAAGTAGTAAGCTTAGAAGCTTCGGTTGAAAGTTAGCTCATAATGGAAAAAATAAGTATATAGAATGACTTTACCATTATGGTCTCTAAAATTGAAATCAATGGTAAGGAATTCAAATATTTTGACCTGAAGGAACTAGAAAATAAAGGATATAAGATAGAAAATTTGCCATATTCAACAAAAATATTGCTCGAAAATCTTCTCAGGAAGATGGATGGAAAATATGTAACAGAAGAACATATTGCAAAGGTAATTAACAAGAAGAAGGAGGAGATACCATTCTATCCCTCAAGGGTAATTCTGCAGGATTACACAGGAGTACCACTGATAGTTGACCTGATAGCCATGAGGAATGCAGCCAAGAGAATGAACAAGGATCCTGAAAAAATTAATCCTGTCATACCGGTGGAGCTTGTTGCTGATCATTCACTCCAGGTAGACAGGTTTGGAACAAGTTACGCTATCATAGAAAACAGGTCACTCGAATATAAGAGAAATGCGGAAAGGTATTCTGCTCTGAAGTGGGCACAGAAGAATTTCAAGAATCTCAAAATAGTTCCGCCTGGGAATGGCATAGTCCATCAGGTGAATATAGAATTTCTTGCGAGAGTAGTTATGGAGAATGAAGGTTATCTCTATCCTGATACGGTGATAGGGACGGATTCACATACCACTATGGTTAATGGAATATCCGTCCTTGGATGGGGTGTTGGAGGTCTTGAAGCTGAGGCAGTGATTGTGGGAGAACCATCATACATTCTCGTTCCAGAAGTTGTGGGTGTGAAACTGACTGGAGAGCCAAGGGAAGGGGTTACTGCAACAGATATAGTTCTGTCAATAACAGAATTCCTCAGGAAGAGCAATGTTGTTGGGAAATTCGTAGAATTTTATGGAGAAGGTATGGATTTCCTCACAGCACAGGACAGGACAACTATTTCCAACATGGCTCCTGAATACGGCGCAACAATGGGATTCTTCCCTGCAACTGAAGCAACACTGAAATATCTTTACCTCACGGGAAGGGACGAGAAACACATAAAGATAGTTGAGGAATATTTGAAGAGGCAGGGTCTTTTCTATGACGGTAAGGAGAAGAATTATGATCAGAAACTGGAATTCAATCTTTCCTCTGTGGAACCATCTATAGCGGGACCTGCAAATCCTGAAGACAGAATATCTCTTAAAAATTTCCAGTACATAAGAAAAATGATCCAGGATACACTCCAGAAAGACTACAATTCAAGGGAGATTAAGAAGGAAATCATAAAGATGAGGGGGGAGGATGTTGATATAGCGGATGGAGCTGTAGCTCTTGCAGCAATAACAAGCTGTACCAATACATCTAATCCCGATGTGCTAATTGGTGCTGCACTCGTTGCAAAGAAGGCTGTGGAAAGGGGTCTTCGCGTAAAGGAATACGTCAAGACAAGTTTTGCTCCAGGAAGCCCCGTGGTGGCTGAATACCTAAAGAAAGCAGAGCTCATGCCTTACCTTGAGGCCCTTGGATTCCACATTGTCGGTTATGGATGCACAACATGCATAGGCAATGCCGGTCCACTCATCAGGGAGGTTGAAGACGCAATAAAGGAGAAGAAAATTTACACTGCTGCGGTCCTTAGCGGTAACAGGAATTTTGAGGGAAGAATAAATCCATTCGTCAAGGGTGCCTTCCTTGCCTCTCCGATGCTCGTTGTGGCCTATGCAATTTCAGGAAGAATAGACATAGATTTTGATAATGAGCCACTGGGAATAGATCCGAACGGGAATAAGGTATTCTTGAAGGATATATGGCCAGACAAGAGGGAAATAAGAAGGTATGAGGAGGAGTTCATGAACAGGGATATGTATGTTTCAAGGAGGGAAAAGATTTTTGAGGGCGTTGAAGAGTGGAAACAGCTGAAGATACCTGAGGGTAATATTTATGAATTCGACGAGAAGAGCACTTACGTCAGGGAACCTCCATGGTTTGATGTTTCCTCAGCATTAAAGACAATAAAGAATGCAAGGATATTCGCATTATTCGGTGACAGGATTACTACTGACCACATATCTCCAGCAGGAAACATAATACAGGATGTTGATAAATACAGGAAAATCTGGGAAGATTATCTGAAAAATGGAAGGAAAGCCCTTGTGAATGTGGATATCCCGGCAGCTAAATACCTAATGGAGAATGGGGTATCTCCTGATGATTTCAACACTTACGGAGCAAGAAGGGGGAATCACGAGGTTATGATGAGGGGTGGTTTTGCTAATACCAAGATAAGGAACCTCATGGTAGATACGACGGGTGGTTTCACAATTCATTATCCTTCCGGAAAGAAGATGACATTTTTCGATGCTTCACAGCTTTACAGGAAAGACAATGTACCGCTCGTAATATTTGCTGGAAAGATGTATGGTGTGGGAAGCAGCAGGGACTGGGCTGCAAAGGCAACATACCTCCTTGGAGTGAGGGCGGTAATAGCAGAGAGCTTTGAAAGAATACACAGGAGCAATCTCACAAATATGGGAGTAATTCCAATTGAAGCTGATACAAAATCACTGAATCTGAAGGGTGATGAAGTGGTAACAATATCCTGGGATAATATTATTCCAGGAGCAAAGGTCAAGATAACAATAAAAGGCAAGGATGAAAAGACCATCGAGGGAAAGATAAGACTAGATACTCCAGCAGAAATAGAATACTGTGAAAATGGAAATATATTGAATTACACATTGAAAAAATTATAAAAAATTTAATTTATTTTTTCTTTCTTCTTCTTATCACAGCAACGAATACCACGATTATTATCACCGCAAAGAAGGCTATTATATACGGCAGAGCGGAACCTGAAGTTATCTGTTGCAATGCAGTATTCTGTACGGTAACATTGAAATTGTATGTTTGGAATATAGGCATCACAGAATTATTGAGTCTGTAAGACAAGAAGAGCTGGGAGGGATAGTTACCCGGGGAAGTTGCACTCCTCACATCAATCAGAAATGTTATGATTATGGATTGACCAGGATTGATCTGGGTGAATGTTATGTTATTTGCGGTTAAGGAGCCAAGCGGATTGGATGAAGGTACATCTATGTAGAAAACATCTGGTGTGAGAATATGGATATTAATATCCATCAGCGCAACGTTTCCCGTGTTTGTGAGAGTGAATTTGAATAGGTTCTTGTTTGTTCCCGGTGAAACAGCCGGGACAGAATTTTGAATAGTAATATTACCCTTGCTGTAAACATTTTCCATGAGCGTGAATTTATTGTTGTTTATGAAAAGGTAAAGGGGAATTTTGCCTGTTTCCGATGGGGCGTTTATAAGGAATGTGAAATTCATAACCTTTCCAGCTGGCAATGCAGGGAGATGGTATGGAAGGGTGGTAACATTGAACATACTGCTATTCAATGAAATATTAACCGGCACGGAAATGGAATTTCCTCCGTTTATTATCATAACTGTAAGTAATATGAATTTTTGATCCTGGAATATGTAAGGTGGATTTGTATAATAATTAACAATGCTGAAATTGTAGTATCCAGGTATTATTATTTTGTATGTAAGCGAATGGTAGCTTCCATTATAATATACACTGATATTCTGGAAAGTGCTATTCTCTGAGCCTATTATATTTACTGAAAATGTTACAGGTTCAACTCCAAAAGATGGAATTGCGCTGAGTACCGTTGTCTGCTGCTGTCCTGAGAATGGATACTGAGGCTTATAAATCACAGAAATATTGGTCACAGGAAGGGAAGAATCCTCTTCAAGATAGAAGGTTACAGGAACATTCTTCATTCCCTGGGCTGGGACTACAGAAGTTACAGGGAAAACAGATCCAGCTGCTACTATATGCGGAAATCCTGAAAGTGAAAGGGTGAATTGATCAGTGTGAGACATGCCGAGATATGAAATGGTGATATTCTGTAAGATGTTCATAGAAGCGTTTCCAGTATTAACAGTAAATACCAGGGGCAATGAATAGAAGGAAGGAAATGCAGGTATGGTGAAATTCTGCTGTTGCCCTGAAAATGGATACTGCGGCTTGTAGCTAACTGTGACGTTTGTAACGGGTGAGTTTCCATTGTTCTCAAGGTATAATGTAAATGGAACATTATTCTCAAATGATGTTACCTCCAGTGGAGAATTTGCAGTACCGAAGAATGCCTTCTGTGTTATTATGCTTACCGATCCCATAACAGGCACAGTCAAATTGCTGCTTCCTGTTATGAGGGAACCGCCCTCATAGAAGCTGTAAGATATTTGAGTCTGGTATATTCCTGACGGGTAATCCGCGCTAATGTTTGTCAGCTGGACTATGGTTGCGTTCTGACCAGGCTGCATCACTGGAAAAGTATAATAGTCCCTAACATCCCTGTTTGGTCCATGAATGTAGGAATAAGAGAATATCCCGGAAGTAAAATTGAGTGAAACATTCACGTCATTTATTTCTGCGGGCACTTCTGAAATGAACTGTACGAAAAGTGGCACGTAATCGTATCCTGGAGCAACAAGTGCAGTACTGTTTGAAGAATACCAGTAGCCCCTTTCAGCTACTATAGGCTCCTGCGAGGCACCAACCATGGGTATCGCAGATATTATCATCATTGCTATTACTAAAAACAATATTTTTTTCATTCTAACACCTCGTTTAACTCATTGACCCTCACATTCTTCATAGAAAATGTGAAGAAAAGTGAGATGAGTAGCGTGATAAAGCCTATGACATATATGTAGTCAAAGGCTAGATTTGATGGAAAAGTTGAATATATGGGGGTGAAGGGGAGGGGACCAAGAGGCAGAGGGATGTAACCAACCATGGCTGGGACTATGAACTGGGTTTCAAGAACTCCTGCAATTGCAGGGCTTATGGTGGAGCCAATGTTCCTGAAAACAGTATTCATACCTGTAACCATTCCAGTAGAATCCCTGGGAGTCGAAATAATTATCATATTTATTATACCCACAAATACGAATGACGTCCCAGAACCTATGAAAATTGCATCCTCTGTGATGGATGTTACGCTTCCCCTATTGAAATAGAGGAGTATAAATGCAACAAGCATCACACCAGTTCCAATTATTATTGATAGTTTTGGACCATATTTCCTAACTATCAGGGCACCTATTGGAGCAAAAACTATTGCCATCAGGCTGCCCGGAACCATCACGAGACCTGAAGTCAGTATATCCTTTCCGAATCCAGCAGGCGCTGGATCCTGTAATAAAGGAGGTATTGTGTAGAAGAGATAGAACATCCCTCCAGAGGCGAAAAGTCCTGTCAGATTTGCAAGGAAAATATTCCTTATTTTGAGAAGCTTTAAATTTATAAAAGGCTGGCTTACAGTATTCTCATAAATCAGGAACAGGGAGAAACTTGCTACTGCAAGGAAGGCAAGTGAGAGAATTAGAAAAGAGTTCCATCCCCAGTAAACCCCCTCTGAAAGCACGAGTATCGCCGATACTAGTCCTATGCTGAGAAGAAAAATTCCACCATAATCTATAGTTTCTTTTTTTCTGTAAGGAGATTCCTCAAGTATTACAAGCGAAGCAATAAAAAGACCGAAAGCTATTGGAATTGCAGAGTGGTAGGACCACTGCCAGTCATAATTCTGCGTTATCCATGCTCCAACTACAAGCCCAAGTGAAGCTCCGACTGTGAATGTTGCAGATATTATACCCTGGGCAAGGGGCAGCTCATTCTTAGGAAGCTCATCATTTAAAAGAGCGAAGGCAACTGGAAGCATCCCCATTCCTAGACCCTGAATAGCTCTTATAATTATGAATTCAGTTAATGTGTTAGCAAATCCACCGAAAGAGACTGCTATAGCATAAACAAGAGATAGGATAACAAATACCTTCTTCTTTCCATATATATCTGCCAGCTTACCGAAAATGGCTGCAGATATTGTTCCTGAAATGAGGTATGAAGTAACAATCCAGGATAGAGAATCATAACTGGCTGAGAAGAATTTAGAGAGAACTGGAAGTGCCGGAGTAACCATTGTTTCGACGTACATTATCATGGTCCCAGCAATTGCCATAATCGCTATTGTGGATTTAGCTCTGGTTGTAAATGCCATGTTCTTCCTCCATTATATCTATTATTTTCTC
>JAGDXO010000009.1:16091-17499 GCA_023256615.1 Thermoplasmata archaeon | reverse complement strand
TTCCATAAGTTTCTTCCTCAGATTATCCCTTAAATTCTCAAGAGCAGCAACATAATTTTTGCCTTTCTCCGTCAGTGAATAAAATTTTTTTCCGTTGTTTCTTTTCACCACTACAAATCCTTCCTTCTCCAGGTCCCTCAAGATGGGAAAGAGTGTTCCGCTAGACATCCTCCTATCCTGGGCTGACAGCATCTTGCTTAACTGATATGAATTTCTGTCACCCTTTGAAAGAATGAATATTATCTTGACACGATTGAAGGATGTCATATGTCTATTCCGACATATAAGAGAGTTAATAAACTTTATTTTGTTAAAAATACAAAAAAATTCAAAATAGGACAAATAATATATAAGATGTTTAGTATTATGGAAACGTAAATGGATGTTGAGGATTTCATAAAGGAGCTTATAAAGATATATTCTGATCAGAAGGGTCTCCTCCAGAACTATTACGACTCATTATTTTCACTGATTGAAATAAACGTTTCAAAGAAAATAGGAAATGAACTTGGAAGCAAGCTCATAACTGAACTAAGAAATTTGATGCCCGGGGAGGTGGAGACATTAAATTCCATATATCCTCTTCTCCAGAAATATGCATTTATAAAATTAGAACAGCTTATAGGAGTAGAGAATTTACCATCAAATTGCAAATTCATACCTCCAAAAAGGCTCCTAAGAATAAATGCAACCGAGATAATTGATAACCTTATCAAGGGGGAGGTGTGTGTCACTGACAACCTAAGAAAGGTCGGTAGGTCAGTGAACAATGCCGATCTGGTTAAAATATTTACAGATCTTGTTATAAGACACGAAAAACATCTTGTAAGATTGAGAAAATTGTGGGATGAGGTAGCTTCGTCAGGTGAGGAAATTTTCTGACATCATTTTCTGTAAAATTTTCTGTAGAATTCCATAGATCTAATTATCTTATCCTCCTCAACACCTTCCTGCAGCAGCATCTTAATCCTGTTTGGAACTGAGTCAGCAGGAAGCACAAAATTTGGTTTGCTGATATCGCCTGCAAAATCTGTTTCAAGGAAGAATCCTTCATTGCCCCAAGGCGCATTTCTTGCATTTTTCCTGTTAGCAGGGACTGAAGGAATAATTCCACAGTTATCTGAAAATATTGGCTGGCTGAAATGTTTTATAATCCTGTCCTTCTTACCAACTTTTGAAGCAAGTTCCATTATTCCACACATACCATGAGAATCAAGCGATTCCGTATGCAGTATTACCGGAATATCATTATCCTTGGATACTGAAAAAATGTATGACATTATTTCATTGCTTGCTTCAATAATTCTCTCATCTACCTGGAAATGAGGCCTTCCTACCTCCCCGATAGCATCTGCCCTTTGTTCCATTATTTCCTGAACTGATATATCAACTGCCTTTTCATATAATG
>JAGDXO010000009.1:13382-15991 GCA_023256615.1 Thermoplasmata archaeon | reverse complement strand
ATAAAAGGCTATGTCAAGATTCTCAATGGCACCAAACAGTTCATAAATTTCACTTTCAGTCTAAAGCAAATCGACAATGCTTTCATCCTTACGCACACAAAAGTGAATGGTGCGGTAAATAATTTTACATACGCCCTGAATATGACTAATTCACAGATAAATGGAACATCTGAAATAATATACGGAATACCTCTATCATTCTATAAAATTTACCTGCAATCTCTCTATACGGAGCCTCAATTGAATAATTCCAGCAGGGATGTATTTGCAGAAAACACACTTCTTAATGAGACGCACAATTTTTACGGAAGTCAATCGTCACTTGCTTATTTTAATATTTTTTATAACGTGTGGAATAGCACATCTATGCAGATTGAATCAAGGCTAAATAACTCTATAGAAACGGCAGTGAAGGAATTTGCTTCGAGCATGAATTCAAGCGAACAGGATTTTTTCCTCACAATTTATAATTCCTTCAATGTTTCCTCATATTCCAATGAGAGTACAAGAAAATACATAACTTCACAGCTTCTTTATAGTATATCATACAATCAATTTGGAAGATTCAGTCCATATATATTCAACTTTACCTACCAGACATTTGAAATGG
Source organism: Thermoplasmata archaeon (assembly GCA_023256615.1). Lineage (GTDB taxonomy): Archaea > Thermoplasmatota > Thermoplasmata > Thermoplasmatales > JAGDXO01. Next base: position 15,381 of record JAGDXO010000009.1, on the reverse strand, counting down.
GGGGAAATGTAACATCACTTTCATGGAATATAACAAACAGCTATGTCAATGAATCTTCTGTCTCAATCTATAACTTCACAAAGAGATTCTTTGATATGAATATTAGTCAATTTTCATATTTTATTAGAAATATGAATGATTTTAACAGAACAATTGAGGAACAGCTGAATACATCGACACTTTATTCGGGTATAGAAGCACTATCATCTTCCATGAATCTTTCCATAAATGAATATTATAGATATTTGATTGACAGCAATTCATCCTTCATATTCAATGATTATGTAAATGCTATCTCACCTAATTTAAATAAACTATCCACTTTGTTGGGTTATTCAAGTACTTACATAACGAGATATTTCATAGAAAATGGGTCTTCAAACTCATCCATGTATTTTTCTGAAGATTTCATCTCGAGGGAGTTTGGAGGATCTCCTTACTTTTATTTTACGAATAGTTCAAGATTCATAACTATTGCGAATGAAACTTCGGGGAATGTTTCCGGCATTTTGGAGGAAAATTACAACCAATCAGGAATGAAATTCAATTCCTCTTTATTCAATGTTCTCGTCCCCAGAAATTTCGGTGGATATATTATGATATTGAACTTCAATGTTTCAAGCCTGAATGGAACAAGACTAACCTCAGTAAATCAGTATATTTCAGACATCCAACATGATTTCCCGGAGGTCCAGATATATTACACAGGATCAGATGAAATTGCAGGGGGAGTAGAACATACCGCAGTTTCATCACTTTCAGAATCCATGATCATAGGAATAATAATATCCATAATAATAGTTGGACTTTACTTCAGATCAGCAATTCTGGCATTCATACCTCTTGCTTTCTTCGGGATTTCCTATTCCATAACCCTTGGAATCGTTTATCTGATTTTTGGTGTTGTTGAGAAGACAACACTCTCATTCATCGTCACAACTCTCAGCGCTATACTGATTCTTGGTCTGAGTGTAGATTATTCAGTATATATGCTGAACAGATTTGTAAGAAGTAAGGCAGAGGACAGACTGGAAAATACTGTTAAATGGGCTGGTCACGCAGTATTCACATCAGGTCTTACAGTCATAATATCCTACATAGTCCTTGCTCTTTTCAACATTCCGTTAATAGGAGATGGAGGATATGTTAATGCACTTGGAATCACAATATCTCTTGGGGTTGCTCTGACGCTCTTGCCGTCATTTCTCAGATTGTTCCACACAAGCATAAGAAGGCCTGAGCACCTTGTTAATTTTGAGAAAGTGGCAAAAGTCAGCAGAGACCATAAGAATATTCTTGTTATAGCTCTGGTATTATTATTCGTTTTCTCGCTAATAGTCTATGAAGTTACACCCACATCATTCGATCTTCTCTCTCTTATTCCAAATAATGCCGGCAAAATTGGTTATTATGAGATAGCATCCAAATACGGTTATGATCCACTGACACCCAATTTCATTCTTCTCAATTTCACAAGTCCCTTATACTCTGCAGGAAAATTCAACACCTCAGAACTTAGTATCCTGAATTCAATATCCAGTGGTTTGCTTTCACAGAATTCCATTGGTGCAATATCCACTGTTACATATCCATTTGGCAATATGGTCAATCTTACAGGTCTTTCTGGCAGCAATGCTTCAATAGGACAGATCATAAATCAGTCGCTGACATTTATAGGGAAGGATGGAAAGACAGTTCTCATTCAAATATACCTCAAAAATGTGTCATTCTCCCAGCAGGCAATAAATGCAATGAGCAGTGTTGACTCTTTTATTAAGGGCATAATCCCTGAGAATATAGTATACTATATTGGGGGGCCTTCACAGAGTCTTCTTGACAGTTCTAATTTCATATCAAATTCAACTGTGAAGATTGTTGAGATCCTTGCTGTTATAATTTTCGCTGTGCTTGCATACCAGCTCTCGACAATATTTACTCCCCTAAGGCTTTTATTTAATGTGGGAACTTCAGCACTGGTTGCTGTGGTGATGTTCTATGG
>JAGDXO010000009.1:5213-13282 GCA_023256615.1 Thermoplasmata archaeon | reverse complement strand
GGAGTAATACTAGCTCTTGGTCTTATACTTGCTGGAGTATTTGGCTCATTGATAATGAGCCCGATAGCAATAATTAAGGAAATAGGATTCTCAATAACAATGGGAGTCCTCATCGATACGATGGTTTCATGGTTGTTCCTGATACCTGCACTAATGCTGATAATGAAAAAATACAACTGGTGGCCTTCCAAGATTGCCTCAGGAAAATTAAGGAATGGGAAATAGAAAAGTTTTATAGTATCTTTTCATTATTTTTTCCATGAGTTCTTTTGATTTATTGAGGGATACAGTTAATTCCCTGGAAAACAAACCAGATTTGAAGAAAGAAATTTTATCATTTAACAAGACGTTCCAGTTCAATGTATCGGACGGGAACCCATTTTATGTGGAAATTAACAGCAGCGGAATCAAGGTATCGGAGGGCAAGAAGGATTCTCCATCTGCAACCATAACAGCAACAGACCAGGTCCTTAATGATGTGTTTACGGGACAGCTAGATGGTGTAAAGGCATTCATGCAGGGGAAACTGAAAATAAGCGGAGACATATTCTCAGTCCAGAAACTGTCTTCATCAATAATGAAGGCCAGGAAGTGATATTATGAAGGTAGCAGTCATAGGCTCCGGAGAAATGGGAAGAGGTATAGCACTGGTTTTTGCACAGTATGGAAATGAAGTTAACCTCGACGATTCATTTCCTGAGGCGCTGGAAAAGGCGAAGAAATATATTAACGATAACATAGCAAAAATGGCCGAAAAAGGTATAATCAAACCAGGTGAGGATGAGCAGATCAGGAAGAGGATAAATTACATGAGCGTTCTTGAGGAAGCTGTCAAGGATGCTGATCTCGTGGTTGAAGCAGTACCTGAAATAGTGGATCTCAAGCAGAACATATTTGCAACCCTCGATAAGGTATGCAAGATGGATGCAATACTTGCCACGAATACCTCCAATATAAAAATTTCAGAGATAGCAAAAAATGTTGTCCACAAGGAGAGAGTTCTCGGACTTCATTTCTTCAATCCAGCAAACAGGATGAAACTTGTTGAGGTGATAAGATCTGAAGAAACAGGGGACGAGTATTTTGAAAAGGCAGTCAAGATAGGAGAAAGCATAGGAAAAACTGCAGTAAGGGTACTCAAGGATTCCCCGGGTTTCATAGTTAACAGAATAAATGCACCGGACATGCTGTTCTTCTGCCTGGTCATAGATAAAAATATAGAGAGACCGGAGGAACTCGATGCATATGCGAAGGGTCAGGGTCTCCCTATGGGTCCATACGAACTTATGGACTTTGTTGGGCTTGATACTGTTGCACACTCACTTGATTATTATGCCCAGACTCTTTCGGAGGAATACAAAAAATGCAACTCCATTAGAGAGCTGGTAAAAAATGGAAAGCTGGGAAAGAAGACCGGCAAAGGATTCTATGACTGGTCAACTGGGAAGGCTGCAATTCCCAAAGCAGAGGCAAGTGAAAAAGTAACAATGATGGACATATTCGCAATAGAAATAAATGAGGCAGTAAAACTCCTTGAAGAGCAGGTAGCCCTTCCAGATGAGATAGAAACTGCAGTAAAATTAGGTTTGAACAGGCCTTTCGGTCCGATATCTGTCGCAAAAAGTCTCACAAATGCAGAATTGAAGAAGATGCTGGAGAACCTCAGCAAAACTTTTGGAGTTTCAGTTTTTGAGCCAGCAAAATCCATCAAAGAAGGTAAATTAAAGGAGATTATTTCCATAAAGGCTTTCCCAGCCGCCGCAGGATCAAAGAAGGAGGAAAAGGCATCGGGAGGTATAGCCCCCAATGTGCAGGGTGAAAGGAAATACTCCAATATTATTCTTGAGAAAAGAGATAATTATGTCGCAAGAATACTGTTAAATCATCCTAAGCACAACCTTATTAACAGCGATCTCCTGAATGATCTCGAAAACGCAATCAAGGAAATATGGGATGACAAGGAGATAAGGGTTGTTGTAATAACCGGTGCTGGAGAGGAATTCTCAGCAGGAGCGGAACTTTCACAGTTCATTCCAGGTTTATTTGACTTTGTGGAGTACACAAGGAAAGGTGAAAGGATCTTCAAGCTTCTCCAGGAAATCCCTAAAATTGTGATAGCGGAAATGAAGGGTTATGTTCTCGGAGGAGGTTTTGAGCTATCCCTATCTTGCGATATAAGGGTTGCAACACCTGATGTTCAGATTGCTTTCCCTGAGGTCACTTTAGGTCTCATTCCCGCATGGTCTGGAAGTCAGAGGTTGGCGAAACTGATAGGCATGTCAAGAGCTTCCTATTTAATTCTGACAGGAAAGAGGATAACTGGAGAAGAGGCTAAAAATCTCGGTATAGTTTCTGAAATATATCAGAAGGGAACAATTGATAATGATACACTCAAACTTGCTGAAAGCCTCGCAACAGGAGTATCACCAATAGCAGCTGCACTTGCAAAGAGGCTAATAAACAGGGGTTCTGATATATCATATGATTCAGGTCTGGAAATGGAATCAATGGCCGCAGGCATAGTTTATGGAACTGAAGATCTAAAAGAGGGAATATCTGCAATGCTGCAGAAGAAAAAACCAAATTTCCAGGGTAAATGATTTTTTTAAAGAAAATTAAAGGGCTTTTTAGCCCTTATTTTATTAAAGGTAACTCATTATTTTTGGAACTACCTGGTAAAGGTCTCCAACTATTCCGTAATCTGCTTCCTGGAATATGGGTGCGCTCTTATCCTTGTTCACCGCGATAACTATTTTTGAATCCCTCATACCTGCGATGTGCTGTATCTGCCCAGATATCCCTAAAGCTATGTATATCTTCGGTTTGACCTTCCTGCCGGAATAACCTACCTGTCTGTCCTCGCTCAGCCACTTGTAGTCAAGACAAACAGGTCTCGAACCGGCAAGCTCACCCTTTACCATTTTAACAAATGGTTCTATCTGCTGAATGCCTTCCTTCTTACCAAGTCCTCTTCCTACTGATACTATTATGCTGGCCTTTTCGAGGTCCACTTCCCTCCCCTTCTTCGGTTTCACAGCGGTTATGGTAACCCTTCCTTTCTGTATCTCCTTGCTTTCGGAGGGTGAATTACCGCCTGATGGGTTATCATCACTTATGCCTGGAATGAATGTGAATATCTTTGCATCGCTCTCCTCTTCAAGGACCACCTTGCCTCCAAGTCCATATCTCTTTGTTTTCACATTGCTTCCGTTAATGGAAACATCATATATTTCAGGAACTGCCTTCAAACCAAGGCTCTGTGCAAGATAGGAGGCAACATCCCTGCCTATGACCGAAGATGCTATGAAAATGCTATCAAATCCATTGCTTTTGAACTCAGAAGATAGGAAAGATGACAGGGATTCAGGGGTCTGGTCTCCCTTGAGCACAGTAACCTTAGTCGCTCCGTATGACAGCAACTCTGGTCTATCCTCTGTTGTGTAGAGGAAGAAATCTCCCTTGCCTCTCAGGTACGTCATTATCTGTTTGCTTAGGTCTGATGCATCACTGAATATCATGAATTTCATCTTGCCACCTCCTTTATTACCTTTGCAACCTCCTGCGCACCCTTGTCAACATCCTCAAACACAATTCTCTTTCTATCGCTCTTTGGAGCCTTTCTTGAGACTAGTTTGGTCATAGATTCAGACTTAATCTGAGAAGACTCTATATTTATTTTCTTTCTGCCTGCCGCTATTATCTGCATAACTGGTGGAAATCTCGGCTCATTTATTTCCTGTGCCACAGAAATTACTACTGGCATCTGGGCTTCCATCTCCAGAACTTCTCTTTCAGTACCTGATGAAATTTTTGCTGTCCTGTTATTCACCTCAAGAGAAACAGCACTCGAAAGGAGAGGTTCATTGATCAACGAGGATACCATACCCGGAAGTAGCCCTGTCATGGAATCCGCAGATTGATTTCCAAGTATAACCATGTCATGTGGAATCTGTTTTATTTTTTCTGAAAGTACCCTGGCTGTAATAATCGGGTTGGACTCCTGATAACCAGTGATTATGAAACCCTCATCCACTCCCATAGCGTATGCTTCCTTCATGACCTGTGTGGCCTTATCATTTCCAAATAGAATTGCAGTAATCTTACCGCCATTCTTTTCCTTAATTCTAACAGCAGTTTCCACGGCATTCTTGCTCAAGTTTTCAAATCTGTAAGGGACTCCATCAAGAATCGGTTCACCTGTTGATGGATTCACTTTTATAAGCTCTAGATCCGGGATCTGCTTGATCAGCACTATAATATTATACGGCATTATGGATCACTCTGGCGATTATCAAATAGTGTAATATTATATTTTCCTTATTTTCTAGAAAGATATAGCTTATATATGTGATCTCTATAATTATTGGATTTATATGAGTGACGGAGTTTATCTAGTTTATTACAAAAGAACTGCTTTTTCTAGGTCCAGACCTAACGACCCCGCCAAGGATGTTTTTAACAACATAAGAATGGACGAGGCAATGGCACAGCTTATGAAGGATGCAGTCAAGAATACTGGAATCAACCCCAAGGAAATAAATGATGCAATACTAGGCTCAGCATTGCAGGTAGGGGAGAACTGGATGTACGGAGGTAGGCAGCCCGTCCTTCTTGCAGGTTTACCTGTAGAAGTACCTGCCATGGCACTTGACAGGGCATGTTCATCATCTCTGAATGCAATCACAATAGGTGCTATGGAAATAATGACAGGTAATTCCGATATAGTGATGGCAGGAGGAATGGAGCATATGACCCATGTTCCATTGAATGACAACCCCATGGTCCAGCCAAATCTAAAACTTCTTCTGAGACCAGAGTACATGAAATATGATATGAAAACTGGTTTCTCCATGGGATTAACAGCAGAGAAACTTGCCGGTGTCAAGGGAATTAAGAGAGAGGAAATGGACCAATTTGCATATGAGAGTCACAAACTTGCTGGCAAGGCACAGGATGAGGGATATTTCAAGGATGAAATACTCCCGATTGAAGTAGAAATAAATGGAGAAAATACAGTTATAGACAAAGATCAGAGCGTTAGGAAAGATACAACACTCGAGCAGATGAAGAAGCTACCTCCAGCATTCAGGGAGAATGGAGTAATTACTGCAGGCAATTCTTCACCGCTCAATGCTGGGGCTTCCCTTGTAATGCTGATGTCAGAGAAGAAAGTAAAAGAATATGGCCTGAAGCCAATGGCCAAGCTTGGAGCATTTGGGTGGGCGGCAGTGGATCCATCAATTATGGGAGAAGGGCCTGTTCCAGCGTCAAAAAATGCATTGAAGAAGGCAGGCTTGAAGGCAGATGATATAGATGTATGGGAGATAAATGAGGCATTTGCCGTCGTTGTATTAAACGCAATGAAGGAACTGGGAATTCCTAGGGAAAAGGTCAATACCAAGGGAGGAGCCATTGCGATAGGGCATCCGCTAGGTGCTTCAGGCGCAAGGCTTGCCGGAACTCTGTCCAGAATATTGCAGCAGAGCAAGAAGGAAAGAGGAATGGCAACATTATGCGTTGGCGGAGGCCAGGGATACTCTTTGATACTTGAGAGGGTGTGAAAATATGGATTTTGAGATAACTGAGGATATGAAGGATGCAATCAGCAAGGCGAGGGCTTTTGCTAATAAATATTTTAATGAGGAATTGGCAGCTAAATCGGACTCTATGGAGAAATTTCCTATGGAACTTGTGGAATTATCAAGAAAGGAGAATCTTCTCGATTATTCAAATCCGTGGAAAGTTCTGGTGACAATTGAGGAGCTATGCAGGAGAGACCCAGGTCTTGGAATCTCAGTAACTATACCAGCTTTCGGCTCTGAGGTTCTTATGCTATTCGGAAGCGATAAGCTGAAGGAAAAATATCTTAATCAGGTTGTTGCCGGAAAAGCCATAATGGGACTTGGTGTCACGGAACCCGGAGGGGGATCCGATGTGGCTAACATAAAGACAGAGGCAAGGAGGGAGGGCGATCATTACGTTCTCAATGGAGGAAAGATGTTCATAAGCAATGGTCAGATAGCAGATTTCTTTATTGTCCTTGCCAGAACTTCGCCACCTCCATCTCCTGATAAAAAGCACAGAGGGATGAGTGTATTTGTTGTTGAATCAAAATCAAAAGGATTCACTGCAAACAAGCTCCATGGCAAACTTGGTGTGAGAGCCACCAATACTGCAGAATTGATATTCGATAATGTGGAGGTACCTGCGGAGAATTTAGTAGGCGAAGAAGGGAAGGGATTCTATTACATAATGACATTTTTCAACATAAGCAGGATATATGTGGCAGCCCAGGGACTTGGAATAGCACAGGGTGCACTGGACAGATTGATGGATTTTGCATCTAAATCAAACAACATAAATGATGCGGGGGAATTGAAAGAGGGAATCCAATTTGCAATTGCGGAAGTTGCCACAAGAATTGAGGCTGCAAGGAATCTGACCTACAAGGCCGCTTCATTCCTTTTCAACTTCAATCCAAATCCTGTGGTTACTAGCATGGCAAAGTATTATGCTGCTGAAACAGCAGTATATGCTGCAAAAACTGCAATGGAAATCACCGGAGTAACAGGATTGTCAACAGAGCTTGAAAGGTTTTACAGGGATTCCAAGATTCTTGAAATATGGGAAGGTACCAGTGAGGTAGAGAAACTTATTATATCAAGAATGATGATGAAGAATCAAGGGGGGAATTAAATGGAAGAGGAATATGAAATTCTGGAAAATACAGTCAAGGATTTCAACGCAAAATACATTGAGAATAATGCATTGAAAATTGAAAATGAAGGAATAACAGAATCGCTTTTAAAATCGCTTTCTGAGCAGGGTTTCCTGTCAATGGCCTACCAGGTTGGAGCAGGAAAGAATCTGGACATGAAGGCATATTCAATAATATTAGAGAATCTTGCTAAAGTCTCACCGTCTGTGGCAGTCAAGGTACTGATTACTAACGCATTCCTTTCTGTGGTGAACGAGGAGGAAGTACTGAGTGAGGTTTCTCAGGGTTCTAAGTCTGGGACAGTTGTGTTTTCTGAACTGCTGGGCGGATATAATAGTAAGGAGAGATTAAAGATAGAAAATGGAAGGCTTGAAGGAAAGAAGGAATTCGTTCTTGGCAGCAATTCAGACTATATCGTTACTATAGTTGATAGCGGAGAACTCGTTCTTGTGAAATCTGGCTTCAAATCGGTTGCAAGTCACAAGAAACTAGGATTCAGAGGTCTTGAATTCTCAACTGTTTCTTTTGATACGAAAGATTTCAGTATGATAGGAAAAGAGGGAATTGACATTTTGAGGAAAACATATGATGAGATGTCGATTCCAATTTCTGCTGTTGCACTTGGTATCAGTGAGGGAAGCTTAGCTAAGGCCATTGAATATGGGAAGGTGAGAATGGCTTTCAACCATTATCTGAAGGATTTCCAGCCCATCGCTTTTAACCTCACAACAAATATGGCGGAATTATCTATACTGAAGCAGTATTTTAGGGATATCACATCTTCCAATCCTGCTGGAAGGGAATCCCTTTACCTCAAGATAAGGGCAATAGAGATAGCAAAGGAAGTCAGCAAGAATTCATTGCAGACACACGGTGGATACGGTTATCTTGAGGATTTTGGTGTTGAAAAATTCTACAGAGATTCAATGGCCTTATCAATACTCTTCTACAATGAAGAAAAGGAAATGGAAAAATTGGCAGAAATGATATTTGAATCAAGGGCCGGATTTGTTTAATTTTTATTTTTTTCTTCTCTTAATTCTCTTCTCAATACTTTTCCTACCATTGTTTTGGGCAATTCTTTCCTAAACTCTATAACCCTTGGTATCTTGAATTTGGCTATCTTACCCTGGAAGAAATCCTTTATTTCCTGTTCTGTTGCAGTTTCCCCATCCTTCAATACAATGAATGCCTTCACTATTTCCCCGTGAACATCCTCTTTTGCACCAACCACAGCTGCCTCTTTCACCTTTGGATGCTGATAAAGGATTTCCTCTACTTCCCTAGGGTATACATTGAATCCTCCAACAATTATAACATCTTTCTTTCTGTCCACAATGTAAAAATAGCC
>JAGDXO010000009.1:0-5113 GCA_023256615.1 Thermoplasmata archaeon | reverse complement strand
ACACCCGGGAAAAAGGTAGGCCTGTATTTCTTTATAAGTTTCATCATGCCGTCAATATCTGGTTTCGGTTGCAGGATCATGGTGGCGGCTATTTTTACTGGAAAATTCATCGCAACCGTCATGCCAAAAACATGGAAAAATGGTATGACTGAGAGCAATGCATCTTTTCCATTTTCTAATCCAGGAATCACGGAAAGTGACTGATATGTATTGCAAACGAGATTCCTGTTGGTTAGCATGGCACCTTTTGGTATTCCAGTTGTACCACCAGTATATTGAAGGACAGCAACACTCTCAGGATCATTATTTTCTTTAACATTTCCCTTTTCCCTCAAACCTTCATTGAATTTTTTAGCAAAATCAGGAATTTTTAAGAAATTCTTCTTCGACCTTCTTTGAATATTATAAAGGAAATTAAGAGGGAATTTCAGGAAATCTTCAATTCTTGTTGCTATAATGATAAAATCCTCATGTTTCCTGACATTTTCCAGCCTCGGAATCAGATCATCCAAAATAATCAGGGCTTTTGGTTTAGCATCACCAATTATGTGTTCGAGCTCAACATCAAAATAAGTTGGAGATATCTGCACCACAATTGCCCCTATTTTGTTGATTGCATAGTATGAAATCAAATATTGAGGGCAATTGGGTAAATCTATTGCAACTCTGTCCCCTTTCTCTATTCCCAATTTATTTAAATAATACGCGAAGGAATCAACCATTTCTTTAAATTTTTGGTATTTGAGATGATAGTTGAAAAAAATTACGGCCTCTCTTTTTGGAAATTTTTCAGCACTGTTTTTCAGAAAATCATACGGTTTTGAATCGGTACAATTCACATCACTTGGCACTCCATTGTCATAATTTTTAAGCCATATCCTTTCTTCCACAAAGTTAAAAATTTACTGGTAAATAAATTTAATCAAAAATGCCTAAATATTAAGAAAAAAATTAAGTTAAAGAGAACAAACTAAATTTTCTAATAATTCAGAAAAGGATTAATTGTTTATCATATTATCAACCTATGGAAGAAGGAAAAAAAGTAGAGGATAGCATCGCTGTTATATCAAGGGTGATGATGCCGCCTGATGCTAACATAGCCGGGAATGTATTCGGAGGTACAATATTAAAAATGATAGATGAAATATCAGGGATAGTTGCCACTAAACATTCCAGAAGAAATGTGGTAACTGCAAGCATAGAACATATGGATTTTCTTTATCCGGTTCACATTGGAAATCTTGTAACGCTAAAAGCAAGGCTTAATTTTGTAGGGAGATCATCTATGGAGGTTGGCGTTGAGGTTTACGCAGAGAATCTTAACAATGGAGACGTGAATTTTACAGGTAGAGCACTTGTGAACCTCGTTGCGATAGATGAAAATGACAGGCCTGTGGATGTCCCAAAATTAATATTGGAAACAGAAGAGGACAAAAAATTATTCCAGGAAGGATATGATAGATGGATTCAGAGGAAAAGCAGGGTAAAGGCTATGAAAGATGCCGATAGCGGTAAGAAAGAATGACTCTGCAAATAAACTTCCTGAATCATTAAAATATTGTTAAATATTAAAAATGATTAAGGTATTATGAATAAAATAGAGAAAGCACCTGATTTTGAACTTGTTGACACTGATTTAAAGAGAATGAAGCTATCGGAACTTAAGGGAAGCCCGGTAATTCTGGCATTTTTCCCAGGAGCATTTACATCTGTATGTTCTAAAGAAATGTGCACATTCAGAGACTCAATGGCAAAATTCAATAAATTCAAAGCTAAGGTAGTGGGGATAAGCGTTGATCATCCCTTTTCCCTCAATGCTTTCAAGCAGCAGAACAATTTGAATTTCACCCTTTTGAGTGATTTCAATAAAGAAGTGAGTGCAAAATATGGTGGGCTTCATGAGGATTTTGCAGGAATCAAGGGGTTAAGGGTATCAAAGAGAGCTGTTTTTATCCTTGATAAGGATGGAAATATAGCATACAGATGGGTCAGTGAGAATCCCGGGATTGAACCTAACTACAAAGAAATAGAAGATGCCCTTTCTAAGTTGAACTGATTTTATTATGTATCTATTTATTAATTTCAAAGCCTACAGGGAATCGACATCTTTTTCAGCATTAAATTTAATAAGGACCATAGAGAGCAATTTTGGAAATGATGAAAGGGTCAAGATAGTATTGAATCCACTTGACTCTATGATAGAATCAAGTCTGGATAAATATATACAGCACGCAGATCCATTTCCAGCTGGCCCCTACACTGGTTTTATACCGGTGGAGCTCCTCCCATCATATAGTTATAAGGGAATAATGATAAATCATTCAGAGCACAGGCTCGAAAGGGGAATAATTTTGAAAAATGTTGATGAGGCAAGGAAAAATGGCTTGAAATCTATGATTTGCGCTGCTAACCTCGATGAAATAAAAGAATTCTCTTCTATTAAGCCTGACTTTATAGCTTATGAACCCCCAGAACTTATAGGCGGCAATATTTCTGTATCGGATTCTAAACCTGAAATAATACTACAGGCCTTTAATCTCCTGAAGGGAAGGGGAATAGAGCTTATAGTAGGTGCCGGGGTGAAGAATGGAAGGGATGTAAAGAAGAGTATAGAATTGGGAGCAAAAGGTGTTCTTGTTGCATCTGGAATAGTTAAATCCAAGGAACCTATTACCGTGATTAAGGACATGATAAATAATCTGGGTGATTGAATGGACGTATTCAATAGAGAAAATTATGTAAAAGCAGATCTAACAAGAGGAAAAATAATGATAGGCTCATTTTTCATAGCTGCATTTCTTGGTATACTTTCAGGTTTGCTGCCATTGGGAATGTCTGCAATTGGATTCCTCCTGTTGATAGTTGTGTTATTCTCAGGGATTTTCCTCGTAAGAAGAGCAAATTACGATATAAAGAAGAGTTCAGATTATCTTATTGTATTTTTCATCACTCTGTTTGCCTTTCTAGGATTCTGGATAATTTCACTGAATATTCCCTGATACCCAGCTACCAAGGCCAGGCCTTATAAAATTATTCTTTATTTTTTCTGGTACTCTATCATCGTTTATCTTCATAATAGAAATTCCCTCTTTTAAAAAATCATTGGCCAATTTCACCTTTTCTATTCCTTTCTTTAAGGAATCAGAAAATTCTACACTATTTCTTTCTTTTATAACGCATATCTTATCGCCAGAAATGAATGGGGGGCCGAATCTCGTTCCCCTTCCCCATTTTTTTAAGAAATTAGAAACGTTTTCACTTGTTACTGGAGGACCAGAGTGAATTACGCACTCATTAACCTCAACATTTTCAGGTATCAATACAATATATCCTTTATCTAAAAGGAAAACAGAAGAGTAAAGAATTCTAAATCCCGATAATTCCATCTCATTCTTTATTATTGATGAAATTCTCCTCATATTTGGAATTAGGACTTCCTCATTGCATTTCTTACAGGGTATTGATATCACGTACCCATATTTAGGCAGTTCATAAGAATTCTCAACGGGGAAAAAGAAATCCTTGTATTTTTCCCATCCGAAGAGCCTGCAGGCCAGAATGAATGTTGCAAGATTTTCCTTGGAAATGTTTGCCCCTGCATTTCTCTCATTATCGACTGGGTCTATTAACACAAAATTAGCATCTTTGAATTTTTCAATACTTCCATTGACCGCAAAAGGTATTTTCCAGTGTGATGCATTTTCCACTACATTATCAAAATTTCTATAATAATATATCAGCAGCTCAGAAACATAGCCTGAAAAACCCTGTACTGATGATTCAGCCCCATAAACCCCGATTCCTTTCATAAACTGCTTCATGAGTCTGGAGTCATTCTTCATTCCCTCATCGAATTTATTCTTCACGAATTCCACATGTAGAGGTGTTCTGTCTACTGATGTGATCATACTATTTTCAGAACTCATCCTGTAAGCGGGGACTATATCAACTGAGAATTCTGGATATTCAAGAATAATATACGGATGCTCGGAATATTCTTCTTTTCCTTCTGTGAATTCCTTCTTCAGGTTTTTGAGAATAGAGATTGGGTCGAATATTTCCGAAAATAGAAGAAAAATATCCAGATCAGAACCTTTTATATCAGTTCCTTTTGCCATAGAGCCACCAAGAAATATTTCAAAGTTTAGGGAATATTTATCCCTAACCTTTTTGAGTCTTCTGCTTATTTCCTCAAAAATTCTCTTTTTCTTAAGCAGTACATCCTCTTCTTCTAGGATTAATTTCAAAACTTGATCTTTTGTTATCAACAAAACACCCTATTTATTTGTCATAAGATATATTATTGCTTCAGCCGGTTTATATCCATTTTTTCTGAGTGCTTCAGCAGCTTTCTCCTTATCTACCCCTGTTTTCTCCATCACGAGATTCAGGTCTTCAGGATTTATATCTTCATTTTCCTTTTTTTCTTCAGTTATTTTACCTACTGACTCCTCTCCTCCAACTACTTGATAAGTTCTAGTTCCCTGTATTTCCAGTAGAGTAACCTCCGGGTTCTTGATTGTTATTTTTCTGTCTGGAAATATGAAATCCACCTGAATAACTCCACTCATATCATTTGATTTTATACCCATCTGCTGCATCATTCTTTTTATTTGTCTTTCATTGACTTTTCCTCTCATCATTGGAGGATTATATTATTTTGAAATAATATCTTTATTATGCAGATATATTAGATTATTTACATTAATAAATTTTAATGTATTTCTAAAAATTAATTAAAAGTATAAATAATATATTACTGATATATGTCAGACAGATATATAGGGAGATGATGGTGTTTGTCGGATGATCAAGATCAATCTAGAATTACAGTTAGGTTATCACCTGAATCACTAAAGAAGATTAACTCATTAATTTCTGAAGGAAAATATAAAAATATTTCGGAATTCATAAGGGAGAGCATAGACTCGCATCTTGAGGAGCTATTGAGCTCTGGGCCATCTCAAAAAATGGCTTTGAGGTTGGGAAGAAATGAAATAAATTATATAGAAGAAATGGTAAAGAAGGGGATGGCAGTAGACAGCGAGGATCTCATAAGGAGTGCAGTCAGGGATTATATCAGGGCAAGAATAAGAGAGTTACAAAAGGATGA
>JAGDXO010000001.1:12460-27524 GCA_023256615.1 Thermoplasmata archaeon | reverse complement strand
CTGTTCCTTACAATGAAATCATCATCCTTGTCTGGAGTAATGTAATTTACCTCATAACCCATAATTCTGAGGTATCTTGCAAGTTTTCCCAGCATGCTATCTACTATGATCATTCCTCATTCACATATACTATCTTTATATTTGTCAGTTTTTCAATTATTTCCTTTCCTATCGACATCTTTCTCCTTTTAATTTCTCTCGGTTCATCCACCGGATCATCCCAGTTAAAACCATATACCTTTACAATTTTCGCACCCATAATTTTGCCCATAATAATCGCCCTGTCCCCATCCGTAAACCCACCAATATTCTTCACCGGTCCAAAAGGAATTGATTGAGTGGTTCCCAGAACTATTCCCTTTATGAGTGGAACAAATTCTATCATCTTATCTATATTGTCTCCATGTGCATGAATAACCTTTATAGCATTTTCATTCTCAATTATTTTTTCTATGGGGCCATCGAGGTCTGAAACTATCATATCTGCCCTTCCTTTAAAATTTTTCAGGGCTGAATCTGCTACTATATTATATCCATCAGGCTCACCGCTGTAATGCCAGGGACCTATTACATTGACCTCTTCCCTTTTGGGAATTAAAGGCCACTTATCTTCCTTTATCAATGAAGATAAAATCAATCCGGATATGAAATCCTGGTACGGGTTATAATTCAGTCTTGCCACTATCTTTCTGTGCAACTCTGCTTTCCTGTAGAATTTCTCTGTGTTTTGTTTCATACCTTTTCCTTTCTATTGAGATTATTATACCCGAGGCCATTCCAATTACAGTCAGGGCAAATGCAATCCTGTCATATGTTAGCCTTAAACTTATTGCCTGAAATCCTGCAGTGACGAAAGATATCAGACCTAAAACCGCAACAGCAAAGCTTACGGAATAACCTGCAGACATGAGATATGTTATAAGTATCTGCCTCCTCCTTCCCTTCTCATAAAGGGTGAAACTTTCTATTATTCTGCCAAGATCATAGATGATTATTGCAATTATTGTGAAGGGTATAATCCTGTACAAAAGCAAAATGATGGATAGACCAACATTTACCGCCTGAAGCGCTGCAATATAACCGAGATAAACACCATAAGAGAATACCGAAGCCGCTATTAGGAAGGAAAATACAGTTATCCTTGTATAGAGGAATTCTTCTGTAATCCTGTCAAGTCCCGCTGACACCTTCTTCCCTATTGAATATGCCTTGCCGAGAAAATATATTCCTATTGCAGTAACAACTGCTATGAATCCAGAGGTGGCTGGATCTAAAGTACCCCATCCGAAGAGATCTATTCTAATTGCCATCACTATAAGCATTGAAATTCCAAGAACCAGGAGCGCAACCCCTATAGGAGCAAGTACCCTCTTCAGGAATTTCTCCTCCTTAAGAGCCTTAACCACAATGTAGTAGAGAGATTCTATATTTTTCTCCTGCCTCACTATAACTCTCTTAACAGTCCTGATTTTAACTCTGCTCATCACAAGCGGTATTACAAATTCATCCTCTGCACCATCTGTGACGATAACAACGTCATCAGGCTTTACCTTAGAAATAACATAGTCCAGCTGTTTCATAAGAATGTTATCTGAAGTCTCTCCCACATCCTTATTCCCACAGATCGTGGCAATCTCCACATCCTCTCCAGCTTTAAGCAGATTATCATATGTGGATATACCTGAAAATACTGCGTTTGCGTCTGAATCTTCCGGATCTTTCAAAATTAAAGAGAGGGCAGCGTTAAGATTATCCACCCTTCCAATCATGGGGGATTTTACGCCAGCCTTCTCTCCAAAATCGTTGTCTCTATCTATACATAGAATTAAGGTTTTCATCATTTAATTATGAAATAACCTGCGCTCTTCTGTCTAGCGACCCTCTTGGCGTACCCCTTGTTCTGTAGTTCCTGGAGTGCATTGTTAACTATTCCTTTACCCATCTGACTAGCCTTCATAACATCGTCAGCAGTTTTCAGCTTTTCTTCAGCTGTAGCACCTAATTTTTTCAATGTTTCATATACCTTTTGAGCGTTTGGAGTTAAATCTCCCATTTTTATACACCGTTATAATGTATAACAATTAAATATAAATAGAATTTGAATCATTCAGGAATTAGAAGAGAAGGGCAATGATAAAAAATCATTTAGAGGGTGATCTACGGATTTTAATAAACAGGACAGTGGAGGATAATGATGTTATGGAGAAGGTGAAAATCAAGGAGAGGGAATTCCTTTCACTAAAATCATCCTCTATAGAAAGGAAATTCTCAGAACTGGTCTTCTGTACTCTGACTGCGAATACGTCAGCAGAGATGGGTCTCAGATGCCAGGAATACTTACAGAGTATTGAGAATTATTCAATGCAAAATGTTAGAGAAAAGCTTATAGAATGTAAATATAGATTCAGAAATACCAGAGCAAGATACATAGAACATAACCGCAAAAAGATGAATCTTCTGGATGATTTTCTCGAAAGGGAAGATAGGCGTGAATTACTTGTAGAAAATTACATGGGGATAGGAATGAAGGAAGCCTCACATTTCCTCAGGAATATAGGATATTTCCAGTATTCAATACTTGACAAGCACATACAGAGATTCCTATCAACATATTACAATGAAAATATAAGGATAAGAAATCCAAAGGATTATTATAACATAGAAAGGAAGTTCATAATTCTTTCAGAGGAATACGGCTTCCCTCCCGGAATAATGGATCTCATAATCTGGTATATTATGACTGGAAAAATAATAAAATAGGACAGCAATTTTAATTAACATTTATGCACTTTAGGCGTCTCAATGTGATTTACATGAAGGCTACAATTGCAGTTGGCGGAAACGCCCTACTTGAGAAATATGATAAGGGGACTGCAGATGAGCAAATTTCCAGGGCAGAAATAACAGCCCTCAAGACATATCAGTTCTTTAAGGATAATCACGTGGTTCTTACCCATGGTAATGGACCTCAGGTAGGCGCCATACTGATGCAGAATGAGTTCTCTGCCTCAATCACCCCACCGATGCCATTAGACGTATGCGATGCGATGTCCCAGGGAAGCATAGGTTATTTTCTGCAAACTTCCTTCCAGAAAGTGTTCAATGAAAAGAATATCAATAAGAGGGTGGTGACCGTTGTAACAAGGGTGCTGGTGGACGAGAATGATCCCGCATTCAAGAATCCGACAAAACCTGTAGGGAAATACTATACGAGGGACGAGTCAATAATTTTACAGAGAAATAATGGATATGTGATGAAGGAGGATGCGGGGAGAGGCTACAGGAGGGTTGTGCCATCTCCAAGGCCAATTGACGTTCTGGAAATAGATGCTGTGAAGTATCTTCTCAATGATTCTTTTGTTCCAGTTTCAGTAGGAGGCGGCGGTATTCCTGTTATAAGAAAGAATGGCGTGATCCAGGGTGTAGAGGCAGTAATTGACAAGGATCTTGCCTCATCTCTCCTGTCAATTGAACTGGACGTCGACCTCTTTGTTATATTAACGGCAGTTGATGCAGCTTACATAAACTTCAACAAGCCAAACAGGGAGAAGATTGGAAAAATATCCCTGGAAGAGATCAGAAAACTTCGAGAACAGGGTCATTTCGCATCGGGAAGCATGCTTCCTAAAATAGATGCCGCAATAAATTTTGTTGAAAAAACAGGTCACAGAGCTATAATAACGAATGCAGAAAATATGTACCCTGCACTGGATGAAAAAGAGGGCACTATAATAGTACCCTAAATCATTTTATTTATCTTTTCCCCAATCTCAATTTTCCCAGTTTTCTTTAACCACTCAAGTGTTTCTTCAAGTTCCCTCTTAGATATGAAAAGTTCATGCTTTGTTACCAGGCATTTGGAAATTTCATCCGTTGACATCCTGCCATCAATACAGCCCGATACAAGATTCCTCAGGTCTTCTTTCCTGTTCCATGGGAATATGAACCATTTCCAGTTTTCTGATGTTATTTCCTCCGCATAATAGTCAGGGACTATTTCAGCCCTCTTTATGTGCAGGAGAGTTGCACTCTTCACATATTGCGGATTCTTCATCCTGGCCGCATCAAGTGCAAGCCTTAAAGACTGCCCGGTATCTGTTATATCATCTACAACCAGAACCTTCTTGCCAGTGAGATCTATGACTATTGGATGAGTGATCTTTGCCTTACCATCTGGTGTAGCAGTAACCCCCCAATGTTCGGTTTTTAGTGTATACAGGTCCTTAATATTGAGGTAATCTGCGATTATCCTCGCAGGTACAAGCCCGCCCCTTATGACAGAAATAATGGAGTCAAATTTCTCATCACCAATCTTCTCAACAATTATTTCAGACCATCTTTCTATTTCCTCCCAGCTGACCATTTTTGAAGGAACTTTGCTAATAGCCATTATTATCATTTTGTAGTAACTTTCTTTATATAAATTCTTGTCTTGTTATCACAGGTATAATAAATTATTTTTGAGTTATTATGATAATTAACAATTCATCCGAATCAGGAAAGAAGAAATTGGTTTTCCCAAACTTTTTTATAAAGGAATAAGACTACTGTTATCATGAGTGAAAAGCTTCTTTTTCCATCCGATGAATGGGTGAATGAATATTGCAAGAGACTTAAGGAAAGCTCAGACTATAATAAAGCAGGCAAGGGCTGGAAGGAACCTATAATTTTCAGGATGACAGAAATAGAAAACCTGAAGCAGAAACCTCCCTTCGACAGTTTCATTCTCTATCTTAGCGACGGCATCTGCGAAAAATGTTCCGTGGTAACAGATCCAAATATGGAAGCTCCATATAAGCTGACTGCCACATATTCAAACTGGAAGAAGATAATAGATGGAAAGATCAATCCAACGCAGGCAATGCTGACAGGCCAGATGAAAGTTGAAGGTAATGTTGCCCATCTTTTAAGATATGCATCTGCTGCAATTGCTATGGTGAAGGTAGCCCAGAGTATACCCACCCAGTATCTGGAATAAACATGTCAATCTTTCAATTTCCAAGGAAGATAATTTTCCAGAGAGATATTCTGGAAGATATAACACCTACCCTGAAAGACGAGAAAATTTCATCTATATTGGTAATTACGGATAAGATAGTCAGGGGCAAGGTGGAAAAGAAACTGTCATCTGTCCTGAAGAATTTTGATGTTATAGTATACGATGATGTAAATCCTGAACCTGAAATCAAGCAAATAGAAGAAGTATCTAAATCATTACGCAGTAACGTTGACGCAATAATGGCAATGGGCGGCGGAAGTGTCATAGATTTCGCAAAATCCGTTCTTATAAAAATGACATATCCTGATAAAGACCTCAGGGATGTCAACCCGTTTGAAAAACTTGATTTCAGAATAAAACTGATTGCGGTTCCAACAACTTCGGGTACTGGAAGTGACGCATCCTTCGGAATAGTACTTACAGACGGTGACAGGAAGCTGGCACTTGCTAATTATAATCTCGTACCTGAGATAGTAATTCTGGATTCATCTGTAACACCAGATTCTGCTAAAATAATTTCGGCGACGGGTGTTGATGCTCTCGTTCATTCATTTGAAGCAATCGCTTCCAACACATCAACTATCCTTACTGATGCCCTTGCAGAGAAATCAATAGAAATTATATTTCATAACCTTGAAAAATCAATAAAAGGCAATGAAGAATCCAGGGATCTTATGCATCTTTCCGCGACTATGGCGGGCATAGCATTTTCAAACAGTGGCACCGCACTTGCTCATGCTCTAGGTCATTCGTTCGGTTCTACATTTCATATTGTTCACGGGATTTCTGTGGGTTTATTTTTGACACATACCATAGAATTCAACTCAAGGGACGAGGCAATCAAATCAAAGTACGAGAAAATTGCCAGGATGCTTGGATTCAGTGATATATCTTCATTAATAGAGGGTATCATATTTCTATACAGGAAGATAGGTCAACCAGTACGTATCAGGGAACTGGGAATTCAAGAGAGAGACCTAAATGCCAAGATGGAGGAACTGGTTTCAAAGGCAATGATGGACAGTGAAATAGCCTTCAATCCAGTTATTGCGGGGGAAGACGATTTAAGAAAAATATTTACGGATGCATTTTAGGGGATAATGAGGTTGATTGCACCGGGAATAACACTGATTTTCACCGGTGTTTTTCCAACCACCTCTCCATCCATCTCAATAAGAATATTTTCTGCATTTATTTCAATGTTCTTTCCTTTGAATTCATAGGAATGACCCTTCTCTATATAAGTACCGTTTATGAGTTCCCTTAACTGAAATATTGTTTGCAATCTTCCTATAGGTTTCAGTATATGAATATCGAGTATGTTATCATCAGGTCTGGATTCAGGTGATGCCAGCATACCACCCCCAAAATATCTCCCGTTCGCCACTATTATCTCTATAGTCCTCTTTTTTTCAGGTCTATAATCAACGGAAATTTCTGCATCAAATCTTCTAAGCCTGACAATTGAAGCAAGAACACCAATGATGAATGATGAACTTCCGAGTCTCCTGTGGCTATCCACATAATTCATCACATCGGCCCCGAAGCCCGCTTCCACTGAGTTGATAAAATACCTTTTTCCCCCATTTGCAAACTCTACCATTCCGGCATCTATCCTCATTGTCCTATTATCTTTTATTGTTTTAATCGCAGAGCCTAAATCACGTATTCCCACTGTTTTTCCAAAATCAGAACCGGTTCCTAGGGGCAATAATCCCAGGGATAAACCAGAACCAATTATTCCGTTAACGACTTCATTGAGTGTACCATCGCCTCCGCATGAAACAACAGCTTCATAACCTTCTTTCACAGCTTCCCTGGAGATTTCCTTTGCGTCTCCAGGCTTTTCAGTAAAGATGGCCTTTGATTCTGGAAATGATGCAATTATTTCATTTCCCTTTTCTTTCCATACTTTTCCTGCCTGGCCTCCTCCTGCCACTGGATTCACGATAAAGAGTATTTTCATTTGTGTTCCATATTGTTCTTCATTAAAATATTTATTATTAACAATTGTTAGGATAATTTTAGCATAATTATTCTTGAATTATTATTTGAGATCTATAAGTCCAGGATTCATTATATCATCAGGATCAAGGGTTCTCTTTATTGATTTAATCAGTTCATAGTTAAATCCCTCATATTCTCTGAGGAATGGCTTGAAGGATCTTCCTATTCCATGATGATGCGAGATGGCTCCTCCATTCTGTATTATTGATGTCAATATAGCCTTCCTCAGGGAATTCAGTCTCTCCTCCCTGTTATTTTTTGCATAAAAGAGATATGTGAAATAAAGAGCGGACCCTGTGCTGTATTCATGCGAGAGATGGCACATTATTAGCCCGCTTATTCCAAGGCTTGCAATTTCTGAATTGAATGACTTTTTCACTTCCTCATATATAGGAATAATTTTGCTCCATGGAGCTGAAGTCTCAATTGTATCTGCAAGTACACCCATTTTGAGCAGTGAGTTGTACATGTAAGGCCTGTCATATCTCCCCTCCCTCCATACCTTTGCAGGAGATTTACCCGTAGATACTGAATTTGAGGGTTGCTTGATTTTACCGTTTTCGTTTACAATTATGAGCAACGAACCCCCTTGAATCAATCGCCTCATCTTCAGATAACTCATAAAAATTTTTGTTTTCATATTCTCTTCTATACCACGGAAGGATAGGTCAGTTTCAACAGGATCGGAAAGTCTTGCCACAAGAGGGTAAATTCCATCATCGAAAAGCTCTTTAAGGGCCCTAACACCATTTTCAAAATCCCTGAAAATGAATGACTGATAGAATAATTTCTTGGGCATTTTTCTTATCTTGAGTGTTGCTTCTGTGACTATACCAAAGGCGCCCTCACTTCCTACAGCTATATCCATTGGTCTGAAATATGATGACTGATTAGGTACCATTCTGTCCATGATTTCTAACTTCGGGCTCACCATCTTTATACCGACAACAATATCCTTCATTTTCCCGTACCTATTGCTCTCCTGCCCTGCTGCATTTGTTGCTATCCACCCTCCTACCGTTGAGTGCAAAAATGATTCAGGGAAATGTCCTAGGGTGAATCCTGCCATATTGAGCTCCCTTTCCAGATCAGGACCTTTAACTCCTGCCCCTGCGTTCACAACCATATCCTGGGCATTTATAACAATTGAGTCCATTTTCCTAAGGTCAACGGATATGAAATATTTTTTAGAATTATTTGGAGAGAGACCTTCTGTCACCGTAGTGCCTCCTCCATATGGTATGATGCCAGTATCCTTATCTACGTTATTCATAAGGCAGTAAAGTTCCTTCTCAGTCGGATAAACAACCGCATCCACAATCCTTATACCCTTACCGTCCAGCATCCTGGCAAAATCTGCTCCTCCTTTCCCAATTGAATGATATAACCTTTCTCCAGAATCGAAGGAAATATTGTTACGTGAAATGCATTTATCTATGGATGGAATATTTAACTCTCCAGATGTGACTCCTGGGGAGATGAAACCATCCCAAACATCCTTTTCCCCTTGAATGCCAAGTCTTTCGAGGATTGTATTCTTAAGTTTTTCCGTCATTTTGAAGGATTTCGATTGTTCTCCCCATAACACATAATACTTTCCATCCATCAGGTAAAGAGGATGTGGAGATATAATTCCTTTTCTATGGAAAAGGATTTAATTGCCAGATATATGATAGCATGATCGCATGAAAATTGTCACCGGATCGGATGACCCTGCAGGAATGAACATCGCATCCTTTATCAGGAAGGATTTCGGAATGGATGTTATTGAGCTGGAAGGTCATCCAGTTTTTGCTGAGCATATAGAAAAAATTATTGGAGCAGACAAGAATGAGTTGATAATAGTGCTCAGCAAGCATTCCAGCGAAAAGAAGGTGAGAAGCCTCACAGTTCATCCTGTTGGGAACTTTGACACAAACGACCTTGGTGGTGAAAAATTCAGGATGAGCTTTTACAATGCCAGATTTGCGCGTTCAATCCTCATGAATGTTCACAAATATGCGCAGGGCATGGATTATGAGGTCACTTACGAGGCAACACACCATGGTCCATATTCAGATAACCCAATCATCTTCGTGGAAATAGGATCAACAGATGTTGAATACGGGGATAAGGATGCTGGGCTTGTCATGGCAAGATCCGTGAAGGAAGCCTATGAGGATGATGTGGAAGTTCTATGTGGCATAGGAGGCCTCCATTATGCAACCAGGTTTACATCCCTTGCAGTAAGGGAGAATATCGCAATGGGGCACATAGCCTCTAAATACAGAATAAACGCGTTATCAATGGAAATAATTGAAGAAATGAAGAAGAAGAGTTTGGGATGCAGTGGTTTTGTAATTGAAGAGAAATCATTCAACTCACTGTACAGAAAAAACCTGAAGGAAAAGCTGGATTCACTCTCCTATCCATACAGATTCATTTGAATTCATCCATCAGGGAAGCAACGAGAATGGGCAGGAAAACAGTAGCCTCACCTTCCACTGTGACCTGTTTCGCCTTTTCCTTCACCTTTCCCCAGGAAATAGCTTCTCTGAGCTGAGCACCGGATAAACTTCCATCATATTCCTGTGCAGTTGTTATGTATACTGCATAATCCAGCCCGCCCCTGAATTGGTTCCACCAGATTACATGGTGCTTTGAAATTCCACCACCTATCATCAGGGCGCCCATCTTCTTGTCGGAAGAGGAGAACATTATATCACTTATCCTGTGTTCATCCTCAAGGAGGTCTATCTGGAAATCCCTGTGCATCTCCCAGAATGACCATATCTGTGAACCGAATGAACCATCCACATATCCCGGTATGAATACATCTATTTTCTTATCGTGGGCATTTTTTAGGATTGATTCACATTTCATCTCTGCACCCATCTCATAAACAAGATCAGAAACTGTCCATTTCTTCTGTTTCTCATACATTCTTTCAAGGAAGGGCTGCATCTTTCTCTCAATGATGCCTCCATAATTGTCATTGGGAATTATGACATTGCCAAGCCTGTATTTATGTTCCTTCCTGAGTTCCTTGTCATCCATCATGAAGTCCCCGTGATAGTAGTTCTTATAGCACCTTGCAAGGTCATGGTCGACCATTCCCGCCGTTGTAATGATATGGTCTACAAGTCCCAGTTTTATAAGTTCTATTATGGCCCCCCTTGTACCGGTGGATATTATGTCGGCAGGGAAGCTGAGAAATATTTCTGCATCATTCTCCTTCATCTCTTTCATTATTTCCTTTGCAAGATAGAGTTTCGGAGAGGTGAATCCTCCGGATTTACCAAACTGTTCCATGAGTTCTGATACCTTCATTCCTTTCCTGAATTCTATATCCTTAACAGGTTTCATTTAAATCCCTCAACCACTTTTAAAAGATCACTTCTCTGGTTAAAATACCTTCTGGAAGGTTCAAGAATCTTATCAAGTCTCTCTGAAAGATCATTCTTCAGAACTACAGGATGAATTATCCCCTCTTTGTAGTCCCTTTCCATCTCATTGTAATTCCCGTACTGTTTATTGATATCCTGGAATTCTATGGTCTCAGCATAGAAATTGAAAATAATATTCCTGTATATCTGAAGGACAGGATTACCATCCACAACCTTTTCTGGACAGTAGGCACTCTTTATCTTTTCCCTTATCATTTCAGGAGTATCATGTATGAATATAGCAGAATCAGACTTGCTCTTGCTCATCTTATTGGCGGGGTCCATCCTGTTCCCCCCTTTTAGGGAGGAAATCAGGGGTCCGTGAATAGCTACAAAACTCTTTTTCTTGATTTTCTTGTGGATATCCCTTGCAAGCATGTGGACATGCCTCTGATCCATCCCACCCATGGCCACATCAAGGTCCATGTAAAATATATCCGTTGCCTGCATCAGAGGATATATTAATTTAGAAACATCCTTGTCTGCATCCTCTTCATTCCTTCCCATAATTGGAAGTGCTCTTTTCACTCTTGGGAGGGTGAGAGCCTTTGCAACCTTAAGGAGAAGTGCCCAGTAATCAGGATCCTTTACAAGGTCAGTTGCATAAATAAATTTCACCTTCTCACTGAGACCAAGGGAAAGAAATCCGTGCTTCATATAATCTGCAGCCTTCCTTATAACATCTATATCTCCACCAAGTTTATCATTTATTGATGCATGCCAGTCTGCCAGCAATATTGAGAATTCCATTCCTGTATTGACTGCAGTATTTATGACGTTTGTCCAGTAGAGACCTGTACCAATATGCAACATTCCTGAGGGTTCAAGACCTATGTATCCCTTTGCGGATTCAAGATTATGCAGTTCTTCCCTTGTGACAATCTCCTGAACGACAGATTCGAGTTTTTCAAGATTACTAAGCATAGATGCACATATTCATTCTATATTTTATATTTTCTTGGAATATGGGAAAATCTATCATACCCATATTGCGTGTCTTTTCCTCATATCATCTTCATGTTCACCCTTCATCTCCATCAGAAGGGCCACCATGGCATCTAGAAGCACCAAGGTCGAGAGTTCAAATAGAGTCCCAAGAGGGGCAAGATCTGATGGGCTATTCGTTTTGAGAAGAATATTGTAATCGCCCATCCTGTAGAGCGAACTGTCCTTTTCAGCGGTTATTGATATAACTCTCGCATTTACTTTCTTTGATATCTGGGCAACTAAAAGAGTTCCCTGTGTTTCACCTGTACCGGATATCAGTATAACTATATCCCTGGAAGTAACAACTGGAGTTACTGTTTCACCGACGAAATATGCCTTGAGACCGAGCTGGACCAACCTCATTGAGAATGTTCTCCCTATTATTCCTGACCTTCCAACACCGTAGACAAAAATATTCTGTGAAGACAGGATAAGATTGCATATCTTTTCTATAGAATTTTCATCAATATCTCGCAGGTTTTCAAAATTCTTCAGGATATAGTCAATAGATTCCAGCACTGTGCCCATATCCCTTAGATCATATATGTATATTAAATAATTCTTATTGAGGCAGGGGTTTGACTACCTTCCCTATTTTCTTCAATATACTCCTCTCAAATATCACCTTCATGTATAGCGCGTCATGCTCAAGCAGGGGTGAAAATGAAATTACAGTTAGTTCATCATCGAAAGAGGCCATAGAATCAGCAAGTGGCTCGAATTTGAGATTGCCTCTTTTTATGGGAGTTATCCTATATTCATTATTGTCCTGGAATTCAACACCTGAGAATTCAAAATATAGCGGTCTGTCTTTTTTCTTAGTATTTTCAATTATGGATGAGAAATCATCCATATCCTGAGGGAAATCTCTTCTCAATGAATAGATGTGTGAAATATTGGTTATGCTCTTTATGCCTTTGACACTCTTTTCAAGGTATTCGATTTCCTCGTCACTTCCATAAACCTCATCCTTTCCGGAATTTTCTATACATAACTTGGACTTTATTCCTAGAGAATTGTATTTAGAAACTATTTCCTTAAGTGTGTTTGCCGTCTTCTTTATTCCTTTTTTCCTGTCTCCTTCTACAAGGCCAAGATGTGTTATAACGAATTCGCTGTCAAGAGCATCTGCTATTACTCCCCCCCAAAGTGTGTGCTGAACTGAATCTGCTATAAGTTTCTGATCATTTGCAAAATCCACATAATAAGGAGTATGAAGAGTTATCTTAACATCCAGCTCCTTCGCCACATCTCTTGCAAGACTCAGCTCCTTATAATCCCTGGCCATACTCCAGAACAGTTCTATTCCAATATCATCCTCCTCTATCTTACTGTTTACTCCTACAGACTCAAACACCCCTTCTTCATTTCCCCTCAAAAGATCAACAAGAAGAATTTCATCCAGGTCCTTAGGAGTTTGTCCTGCAAAATCCCTCATCTCTCTTTCCTGGACACTTATTCTGAAAAGTTGAATTTCAATATGATTAAGTCCCAACTGGAATGTATTTTCAACGGCCTCCTTTACAGTTCTTCCCTTTGAACCAAGAGGAATACCGGCAATACCAAATCTATACATAACTTATTCCTTATACAAAGAGGTTTAAAAAACCTTGTGAAAGATTTTCCTATTTTCCAGTTTCAAGATTTTTCTGAATCTTTTCTCTCGTTTCTCTGAGCACATCGGGAGAAACAACCTTTCTGCCCCAAGCAACCTTTGCCAATTCATTGTTATACCTTGAATCATATCTCGGAATTATGTGGATGTGGAAATGAAATATCGTCTGGCCGGCATCTGTCCCGTTATTCTCTATCAGGTTTATTCCCAGTGGGTTGAATGTTCTCTTTACTGCTATGGATAGTTTCTTTGCAATAACAGATACTCTGCAAAGAATGTCATCCGGTATTTCAAAGACATCCCTGTAATGCTCCCTCGGAAGTACAAGTATATGACCTCTTCCGATTGGTCTGTGGTCCATGAATGCCATTACTTTTTCATCGCTATATATAATCTCTGCATCCCTTTTACCATTGGCTATCTGGCAGAAAATACACTCTTCCATAAAAAGTAATAAAAGAAGAATATAATTATTTTCTTAAAAAAATTATGCTGGTTCCGCAATGACTTCCTCTATTCCAACGGTCTCCTGGGGGTTCATTGAGTCAGATGGATTGTTAAATGCAAGTCCTACAAAGTATATGGCCAGAGATGCTATTATGACAGTGACTACATCCAGAGGAAATGCTATGATACCAGTTCCATAGCTCCCGAAGTAGGATATTACAGGAATTGTAACAAGCATTAGAAGGAACCAGATCCCTCCCCTAACATCTTTCCACGTGGCATTCAATCTTTTAATGGATATTAGGAAAGGAACAAGGCCTACAAGTGAAATTATGCTCATGTACAGTGTATATGGATATCCAGACCAGTATATCAGCAGTATCGCGGATATGAATGCAATTGGAGAAATTATCTGGATAATTGGAACCCTAAATCCAGCGCTTTCTCCCTTTTTCCTGAGTATCATGAGAGACAGTGGGCCGGTCGCATAGGCAAGAATACTCATTCCTGAGTTTATAGATACAAGTGATTGCCAGGACGGAAATGGAAGAATGAAAATGACCATAATTAAGAAGTCAAACAGGAGTGCAAGGAAGGGAACACCAAATCTGTTCAGTTTAGTGAATATTTTTGGGAAATATCCCATTTCACCAAGGGCATACGCTACCCTGGCCGTGCTTGTTTGATATATATTGCCTGTGCCGAGGGGAGAGATGACACCGTCGCCCAGAAGCAGTACAGCCAGCCAGGCAATTCCAAGAGAGGAGGCCAGAACGAGAAGCGGTCCTCTGGTATATTGGGATGAAGCTATGGAACTCCAGTTTCCAACAGTCAATCCATTCCACTGGAAAGATCCTATGAATGCTATCTGGACAGCTATGTAAATTACTGTGGCAATCAAAACTGAGAGGATTATTGCAACAGGCAGAGTTTTTTCAGGGTTTTTAGATTCCCCAGCAAGTTCAACGGCCTGCCTGAATCCCAGAAATGAGAATGCTATTCCTGCGGAAGGTATCGCTGAAAAAATGGCCTTCATTCCATATGGATTGAAAGAACCGGCAGTGAAATTTGAAACTGAAAAGAACGTGACCGTCAGTGCAATGACCGCTGTCAGAGGGATTATTACCTTTAGTAAAGAGATTCCACTGTTAAACCTTGCAACCCTTGAGATGCCAATGGAATTGATTACAAAGAACAGGACAAGGAATACAACTGACAACAGCATTCCAAGTGGTGTCAGGAAACCGTTGCTGTTTACAAGCTTGCCTGTAATGAAATTCAGGTATGTAATGGCAGCAATCATTTCAAGAGGAGGAGTTGATACATATCCCATGAATAAGGACCAGCCATTGAGTGCTGTTGTCATTTTCCCATGAGTGTACTGGGGAAATATGGCTGCTGCGCCGGTCTTAGGTATTCTTACTGAAAGTTCCGCGTAAACTAGAGCCAGGACCATAATCATTAATGCTCCGATAATCCATGAGATAATGGATGCAGGTCCGGCAATTGAGGCTGCATAGAAGGCTCCAAATAACCATCCTGAACCTATCATTCCTGTGATTGAGGCAAAGGTCAGGTGGAATA